>JAGXIC010000250.1 GCA_024635875.1 Pricia sp. | reverse complement strand
TACCAATAGGTTGAAGAGGGTACCGGGGTTCCTTGAAAAGTGCCGTCCCAACCTATGGAGTCGGGATCTAACTGTACCATAAACTTTCCGAATCGGTCAAAAATATAGAGTGCTGAAAGGCTGGCCTGACTGTCGAATAGCGGAGCAAACTGCCAATAATCGTTAGTTCCATCGTTGTTCGGGGTAAAAAAATTGGGGAAATCATTTTTTGTCAAGGTCTGAATAAAGGTATATTCGGTAAGGCCGCATCCATTTTTGTCCCTAATGTAGATTAGATGATCTCCATTGGAAACCGAGGAAAAAACATTGCTCTCTTGAAACGAGCCATTTGCTGTATCCATGGCATATTCATAGTTTCCAGTTCCGCTAACCAGTATCGTCAACCGTCTGCCCGTCCCGTCCCTTTCTACTTCAACGCCCTCAACGGTTGCCGTTTCGGAGGATACCACCGAGAAATAGCTTGAGTTTGCACACTCTGCGTTATCACCAAAAATGGAGACGTCGTTGTAGGCTTCATATCGGTATCGTCCGAAATCCGATAAGACAACGGATCGGACTTCCGAAATCAAACTTTCGGTTTCGTTGTCGTTCACCCGAAACCAGCGGAACCCTTTTGCTATATCTTCACTTGTAACAGTGATTTCCGAACCCTCCTCACATAGTCCGATAGTGTCCGGTACCGTAATTTCAGGTCGAAACTGTTCACAATCGATGTTCGAATCGCCGGTCACAAAACTTTGTTCCATACAATTTTGGGCATCTCCATTTTCGTTATAGGGAACCAAATTCACAAAAATCTCTGAATTGACCGGTAGATTTTCAGGGAGGTCATATTCCAGCACGTTGCCCAAGTCAGTTTCAGGAAAAATCTCTGAGCCACCTTCAGAGGTGCCGATGGTCAAGCGGTAGCCTGTAGCCGTTGGTGCATAGGCCCATGTAATATTCTCGCCCAGTTTAACATTTTGTGCATTTGGTAACGGCCCGTTCAAGGCCGTACACCCTGGAGGAGTAATGACATCGACGGTAGAAAAACGTTCTGACGGACAGGTGACAAACTTTCCGTCTTTTAAGAAAAGGCTAATGGTTACGAAAATTTCAGTGTTATCGGGTAGACCCGCGGCAGGCACCAAAAAGTTTACGAGGGCGGCCGACCTACTGTTCAAGATATCGGAAGACCCGGGACGCGTTCCCAATGAGACCGAATAACCATCTATTCCGCTCACGGCGTTCCAAGATACCCTGCTATCGACAGCAACCTCTTTAGCACCGTTCACCGGTTCTTCGATTCTCGGACATTGAAATTGGGCATATGAAAAATATCCAATAAACAGTATGATATAGAGTATTATTTTTCCGATTGCAATCATATGATCTTGCTAAACACCCATTTTGGGTAGGCATTTGTTTTAATGTCACCGATGTACCGGCAGTCTTCTACAATGTACTATGTTGAGGTAATCGGCACAAGTTTTTCCGAGGTTAATTTGGGTAGTACACTCAATATCGAACAACGGCAAGAGTAGTCTGGGTCCAGTATAGGTTTTGACCGTCAACAGCTATACTGAACCAATAAAATTCATGAATTTGAATACGCTTTTATCAGTTTTATTGTGAACGAAGCCATATGTCGAATATATTTATAGAGAGTTGATTATTCTAAACAATTACTTTCATAGCAACCTCAAGGTTCTTTCTTATTTAAGAACGTCTTTTGAAAGTTCGAGTTATCTTATGTTTGAGTTAGTTTTGAGCAATGTCGTTGCATAGCTATATAGACGAGGACTTGAAAGGTATAATTTTGACCAAACTTAAACGCCTTGAGGAAGAACAGTTCTTTATTGACACCAAATGTAGCCTGAGTACGCTGTCTGACGAACTTCAACCCAACCAGAAGTATCTATCGCAAGTCATCAACAATGAAAGGAAGACCAATTTCAATACGTATAAAAACGGTCTTAGAATCAACCATTTACTTGATCGATTGATTGAAGATTTTGATTTTCGCAACAGTAAGCTGAGCTATATTGCTAAAGCGAGCGGCTTTAATAATCCGAACACATCCTACTTCGCATTTAAAAAACGTCTGGGCATCTTGCCCTCATATTTGATTAAGAAATTGAACGATGAAGATGGTTAAATTTCAGAACTCAAAAATTTCAAGGTGATCCGCTTCGGTCGGAAACCTTACTACCATCTCAACCCTATCAATTTCCAATTTCGGTCTCCAGACGGATATGTTTTTAATTCCTCAAACCCTACCGCATAATGTGCGCGCAACGAACGTATATTTTCGGCATCGACTTCGGTAATAATAAGTCCAAATTCGGGTTGAAGGGCCTCTTGCATAGTTTTGTACAATTTTCGAAAAACCCCTTGACCGCGGAAAGCTTTGGCGATACAGATCTGCCCCATGGACATATAATTTTCAACTTTCGGATGCAAGGCATCGATCTCGTCGAACATCGGCCGCAGTACTTCAATTTCATCCGCAAATTTCGGATGCATACATAATGCGTAGCCAATAACAATCTCTTCGGATTTCTCAACGATATGCGAACAAGCATCGTTCATCGCCCTCAATATGTCCAGCCTATGGCAAACCGTCACAAAACCCTCCGCTTTCTTTTCATCGGATGAAATGACCCCGGGCAAATTCTTTTGCTGTAAGGCGAGTATCTGATTCAGATCTGCTTCTGATGTAGCTCTGCCGTAGACAATCATTTCTTTTCCAATCTGGTTCGATATTTTTTTTAGTGCAGGTTTAGGCGTGAAACCCAACAGCTTTTGCTAACGTACTAGTTCACTAACCCACTAGCTCACTAATTCCTTTAATCAATCTTAAGCCAATCCTTCCTCATTTCCAACTGCTTTTTCGAAGGTTTTCCCCCAAGGGTCTCCATAAGATGGATGCTATATTCTGGGTCGGATTTTAGTGTTACCGAAGTAGTTTTCGCTTCGTCGTACTCTTCAAAATCGATTTTCAGCGCGTCTCCCACCTTAAATTGCTTGATAAAGGCATAGAATTGCTGCCCGGCAGGAAAATCGTTGCCGTTGATAGACGTGATTACATCGCCCTTGTCGAGCGACGCTTCATAGGCCGGGCTACCGATTTTTGGGTTCGTTTGAATCACCCCGTTGCCATCGCCGTCAAGTTGGGCCGTAATACCGATATAAGGGCTTTCCGCACTTTGCTGAAGCACTACGCCGACCGATTCCAACAGTGATTTATAATCGGGCATTCCACTTTTGTAGATATGACTGTTGAAAAAAGTATCCCCAAAAGACTTTCCCGCAAAATCGTTCAGGGCTTTATGTAGGTCTTCCAAAATATAGGGGGTTTCATTTTTCCCAAACTTTTGCCAGACCTGCTTCATAAAATCATCTAGGTTCAGATTGTTTTGCCGTAATGAAAGGTCTAGCGCTAGGCCTAAAACGCTTCCATAAGAATAGTAAGAAATAAAGGTATTCTCTCGATTGACAGGATCTACCGAGGTCGCTGCATCGACAAACGCTGCCTGATAGCTCATCTCTATGGGATTAAAGAACTGCCGTGCGGGTGAATTCCATACATAGTTGAATGTTCCTGAAATTCCTTCAACATATTCTTTGGGAGTGATAAGTCCGGCTCGGCAAAGAATAAAATTGGTGTAATAACTGGTAAATCCCTCGGCGAACCAAAGGGCCCCGCTCATATTGGCTTCCGAAAAATTAAAGGGTTCCAAAGATTTTGGCCGGATACGCTCGACGTTCCAGGCATGGAAAAATTCATGGGCCACCGTACCGATATTATTTTCCATACCTCCTTCGGCCAAACCTTCCGTATCCGTCAAAATGGTGGAGTTCCGATGTTCCATCCCGTCACCGGAGGCATTGGGCACGTAACAGGCCAAAAAGGTGTATTTTCCATAATCATACTTTGGCATTTCTCCATATACTTCCATCTCTGCCAGCACGACTTTCTTGACCTTTACGAAATAAGTGTCCAGTTCTTCTTCCGTACCGTTATGGTGCAGTACAAATTGCACTTTTTGACGCTTACCATTTGAGGTTACATCGAAATCCCGCATTTGATAATCGCTGATTTCTACGGGACTATCCATGAAATATTGAAAATCGGGGGCGGTGTAGGTAGTGCCCGAGACAAAGGGCATTTGCGTAGCGATTTTCCAATTTAGGTCTTCACGGATCTTAAAATCAACTTCGATTTTACGCTCGCCCAGCTCCGGCGTATACATAAAGGTGGCCGGGATATTTAAATGCGCATGCGTCTCATCGATTTGTGAATAGGTGCCGTCGCCCCTATTTGCGAACAGGGTGTAGCTGATGTTCACCGTACCATCGTGACCGCTGATATTCCATTGATAGGGATTCGGACGGGAAATTTTCAAGGGTTTTCCCTGACTATCCGTGGCCTTGAAATTATAAACGTTTTTGGCAAATTCATGTAGCGCATAGCGTCCGGGCGAGCTGCGGCTCATCCTGAAAGTGACCGTATCGGTTTTCAAATCCGGAAAGGTTCCCTCAATTTTCGCCTCATGGTGAACGGCATTTTCAAAGGATATTGCATAACGGTTGGTTTGGGCCAATATATAATGTCCAGAAATGATACAGAGGAAAAGCAAGGTAAAACGTCTCATCGAAAGCGGTTTGTTTTAACGAATATACTGAAGTCATTTAGACTTATTGTTGGGAACCGAGATATTCGGATTTTTTGCCCTAATCAAATCATTTTTCAGTTGCATAGCCTAAGCTATGGAACTTAAAAACGACGAAATTAGGATGAAAAATGTGAATATCGCAGGTAAAACAATAAGTCTAAACGACTTCAATATATAAAACAGGGATATGCTACATTTGTGGTATGCTGGAATTCCCGAAAAAGTTAAAAGAAAAACTGTTGGTAAGAACGAGTGACAAAACGTTACGCAGTTTACCGGGAAGCAATACTCTTATCGATTTTTCCTCAAACGATTATCTGGGCCTTTCCAGAAACGGGCGAATCTTTGAGAGGGCGTCCCAATTGCTATCCGTGAAGAATATCGTACAGAACGGGTCAACAGGTTCACGGTTGCTTTCGGGAAATCATCCTTTATATGCCGAACTGGAAGAAAAATTGGCGGAGTTCCACCAAACGGAGTCCGCTTTGGTATTTAATTCGGGCTACGATGCCAACATCGGCTTTTTCGGTGCCGTGCCGCAGCGGGGCGATATTGTTTTTTATGATGAGTACATACACGCCAGTATTCGTGACGGCATTAAAATGGGCAATGCCAGAAGCTATAAGTTCAAGCATAATGATTTAGGGGATTTGAAAAAAAGATGTCAGGCTGATCGTAGTCGAAGCCTGTCCGGAACCAAAGAGCAGCGGGGCCAAGCGGAGAGGACGTTGCCTAAAACGGAACTGCGGCCACCGAGCTCGCTTGCCGATAGGGCAGACGAAGCTGAAATGCCTGAGCCGAGCGCAGTCGAGGTATACGTCGTCACCGAATCCGTTTTCTCCATGGATGGCGATTCCCCAGACCTAAAATCCTTTGCCGAATTCTGTCAAGAAAATGGCTATCAGTTGGTAGTGGACGAAGCCCATGCAATAGGAGTATTTGGAAAAAGAGGTGAAGGTCTGGTACAGGAATTGGGCTTGCAGGGCGCCATTTTCGCCCGTATCGTCACCTTCGGAAAAGCTTTGGGATGCCATGGTGCTGCAATCTTAGGAAGCATCCTTCTAAAAAATTATCTGGTCAATTTCGCCCGCAGTTTAATGTATACAACAGGACTTCCCCCACATTCAGTGGCAACGATTTTAGCATCCTATGAATATTTATCTGCATCTGTAAAAGAAGAAGTCATAAAGGCAAAGTACCGCCTAGTGTCAAACCTTTCAACAACAACAGCATTTTTCAACCTTGAACTTGCCACCTGCAACCTGCAAACTTCATTCATCCCCAGTAACTCCGCCATCCATTGTTGTATAATTTCAGGAAACGAGAGGGTGAAAAAGATTGCGAAAAAAATTCAGGAAAAAGGATTCGATGTACGTCCGATTCTTTCGCCGACGGTACCCGAGGGGCAAGAACGCCTGCGTATTTGCCTGCATACCTTTAATACCGAAAAAGAAATAACCGAAGTTTTACAATTATTGGCTATTTTTACCAATGAAGCCTGATATACGCGTATTTTGACCGTACGAAAACTACAACATAACAACAACAACGAAATTTTTACCACCGTTGCGCGATTTCAGTATTCTTCTGAGGCACAAATCGTAAAGGGGCGCTTGGAAGCGGATGGGATTTCGGTATTTCTTTCCGATAATATAACGATTGATACCGACCCTTTGGTAAGCAATGCTATTGGCGGGGTAAAGCTAAGGGTTCACACGGAAGAAGCGTTAAAGGCAATACGAATTCTAGAATCCATTAAGCAGTATTCCGTTGACGACGAAGGCCAAGAAATCTATTGTCCGGAATGTAAAAGTACCAAAGTCGATTATTTCACCAACGTCAAAGATTTTAAATCGTTGGCCTCCTTTTTATTCGGATTTTTGTTCGGCGTCTTGCCGTTTTATACGAAGTATGAATACCGATGTGAAAATTGTAAAAACAAGTTCAATATAAAATGAAGCAAATTTTCGTAACAGGAATCTCGACGGAAGTCGGAAAAACCATTGCCTCGGCCATTATCGCCGAAGCCCTGGAAGCCGATTATTGGAAACCCGTTCAAGCGGGCAGTCTCGACCATACCGATACCGATAGGGTCAAGGAATTGATATCTAACGATAAAACAGTTTTTCATAAAAGTAGTTACGAGTTTACGACACCTATGAGTCCGCATGCGGCGGCCAGAATCGACGGTGTGACTATCGATCGCCTTGAAATTCATGAGCCCCAGACCGAAAATTATTTGGTCATCGAAGGTGCTGGGGGCCTTTTGGTTCCCCTGAACGAAACAGATACGGTGTTGGATATTATCATGCCCACCTATCAAGTGGTCGTTGTTTCTAGACATTACTTAGGCAGTATCAACCATACATTGTTGACCGTGAACTGGCTGACAACCAAAGGCTATGATGTTTCCTTGATTTTTAGCGGGAATCCCGACCCCGATACCGAGAACGTTATCCTGCACAAAACCGGCGTTCCGCTTATAGGTCGTATCGAAGAAGAAGCGGCTTTTGACAAGACCGTGATTAAAAAATACGCGGATCGCTTCACACCGATGTTACGATCCCTTTGACGCGCCACTAGCGTTCCATCTAAGCAGACCAACCCATAATTTCCCTGGAATATGGGATTTGGCATTTGTTGCTTGGAATTTTATTTCCCCATCTTTGTATAGGCATTCCACGAAACCAAATATGCATTCTAAAAAACCAATGACTACCGAATCGCTATCGGAGCGGGACAAAAAACACCTGTGGCATCCGTTGACGCAACACAAACTGCATCCCGAAATGCTGGCTATCGCCAAAGCGAAGGGTGCTGTGCTATACGATGAACATGGAAAGGAATACATCGATGGCATCGCCTCTTGGTACACTTGTATGTACGGGCATTGCAACGACTATATATTAGAAAAGGTACATCATCAGATGCAACGTTTGGACCAAGTGGTCTTTAGCGGCTTTACCCATGAACCGGCCATCAAGCTATCGGAAGCACTCATAAAGATACTTCCTGCAAACCAAAAAAAACTGTTCTTTTCCGACAACGGCTCCACAGCCGTGGAAATCGGGATAAAAATGGCGTTGCAATATCATTTCAATAAAGGCGAAAAGCGCCAGACTATGCTCGCTTTTGAAGACGGATTTCACGGCGATACCTTTGGGGCGATGTCCGTTTCGAGTTTATCCGTGTATAATGGTCCTTTCGAGGATTTTTTCATTGCCGTAGAACGAATTCCGGTGCCGACCAAGGAAAACATCACGGACACTTTAAAAAATTTGAATTCCCGACTAAAACGGAACGACATAGCCGGATTGATCTACGAACCTTTGGTGCAAGGCGCCGCGGCCATGAAAATGCACGATGCGGAGGGCCTTGACCAAATTTTAAGGCTATTGAAACGGCATGGGGTACTCTGTGTTGCCGATGAGGTCATGACCGGTTTCGGAAAGACAGGTAAACATTTTGCCTCGGACCATATTACAACCAAACCGGATATCATTTGCCTCTCAAAAGCCCTGACCGCAGGTCTCTTGCCTATGGCCATCACCAGTTGTACCCAAGATGTTTATGACGCTTTTTACAGTGATGATATAGCCAAAGGCCTTTTTCACGGGCATACGTATACTGCTAATCCATTGGCCTGTACAGCGGCTTTAGCGGGATTGGAACTCTTGCGATCTGAAGAAATACAGCACAATATCCAGCGGATTATTGCTTCGCACCAACGGTTTGATGACGAAATCGCAAATCATCCAAAAGTAGAAAGCACCCGACAATGCGGTGTCATATATGCCTTGGATTTGAACGTGAAAATGGAACGCTACGGAAATTTACGCGACCAGCTTTTTGGCCATTTTATGAATAACGGCGTATTTTTACGCCCGCTAGGAAATACCATTTATATATTGGCGCCTTACGTTATTTCCGACGGACAATTGCAAAAAATCTATGATACCATCAAAAGCGCTTTGGAAGTTGTTTGAGCCAGACGCATTGTGGACATTTTTAACCGGATAGAAGGCGCAAAGTTCGCAAGGCGCTTTCAGAAAGAATACTGCTCCCTTTGCAGCTTTTTTTGCGAGCCTTGCGGTTAATTAATCCGCTTCAAATTTGAAGATTTCTATTGAAAACACCTATTTCCATAACCGCACTAGCCTCGATTTCCCCACTGGGTAGTTCCAAAAATGAAACTTCGGCCAACTATAAAAAAAGCACCCATTGTTTCACAAAAAATAATTTCAGTGGGGCCGATGAATGGATTGCCCCTTTACCGGAATCCGCAAAAAAGGAAATCGACCAACTTAAAAATGAGGATTCGAAGTACAGAAATCTTGACGATTCCGTATTGTATGCCCTATACGCCTCCCGAAAGGCAATAGCGCAAGCAGGATGGCATTCCAAGGATAATTTCGGAATCAACATCGGTT
>JAGXIC010000249.1 GCA_024635875.1 Pricia sp. | reverse complement strand
GGAGGTCATCACTGCAATAAATAATTTTCAGATCAAGAAGCGTATGAACCTTTTAGTCATGGTACAGAACAAGCATACGTTTTTAGAGCGGTTGTTCATAGAGCCGACCATCAAAAAGATAGGATTTCACGTAACCATTCCGTTTATGGTCATTCCCTATTCCAACTGACCTTCGTCATGGTAAATCGCATTTTTGACTCTTAACTTTATCCCTTAACCAAAAAATGTGTGTTATGGACAAACGAATTTTAGTATCTACCGATTTCTCGAAGAATGCGCTGAACGCCCTTCGGTACTCCTTAGACCTTTATAGGGACCAGACCTGCGATGTCTATTTTTTGAACGTATATCAGGTCGATGGTTATCACTTGGACAATGCCATGATGGTGCCCGAACCGGGAGAACGTGCCTTTGAGGCGGCGAAAAGGAAATCCGAAGAGCAATTCGAGAAGTTGATGGTAATCTTACAGTTACGTCCCGACAATCCCAAGCATTCCTACCATACCATTTCTACCTTCAACTCCCTGTTGGAGGCAGCAAACGATACCATCGACAAAAAGGATATCGATATCGTAGTCATGGGCACCAAGGGGGCTACCGCATCAAGAGCCGTTATTTTCGGAACGAACACTATCAATATGATGGAAAAAATAACGAAATGTCCCGTTTTGGCCATCCCTGAAGAGGTACGGTTTTCGCCTCCGAAGGAAATCGTTTTCCCGACGGATTATAAGACTCCTTTCAAACGTAGGGAACTCAATTACCTTATTGAAATCGGAAAGATGCACGGCACTTTTATCCGTGTGCTACATATAAAGGAAGAAGCCGATCTCAATAAAAAACAACAGGGCAACAAAGTGCTTTTGGAATCGATTCTTGAAAAAACAAGCCACAGTTTCCATACTTTGGAAGATTTAAAAGTGCAAACAGGGATCAATGCGTTCATCGAAAACCGCGGTAGCGATATGGTCGCCTTTATCAATAGAAAGCACAGCTTTTTTGGAAGTGTGTTCTCAAGGCCGTTGGTCAAGGAACTGGGATATCATTCCCGCATCCCCATAATCGCGTTGAACGATCATTCTAAATCGTAGGACCGTGATCAAAATAGGAATATTTATAAAACCGCAACCTAAGTGCAAGAACTTTCCGATTTTTTGAACAGGCCTATGGTGGGCAAGATTCTAAACCTATCACTTTGGTTGGTCATTATAGTTCTTGCCATAGGTTTTTTGCGCAGATTGTTAAAACGGCGCATCGAGAATACTACGATTCGGTACAGGGCTCAAAAAGGCATTGAAATCGTTGGTTACGTACTCATCGCCCTAGTATTGCTAATTTCATTTACACTTGACGATTTCAAGGACTACACAATCATCATCGGCCTGTTCACGGCAGGTTTGACCTTTACTTTACAAGAATTAATTTTGAGCATCGCTGGCTCTTTCTATATCTTTTTTGTTCGTGTCTACAAGCCGGGAGACCGCATAGAGATTAATGGAATCAAAGGCGATGTCATCGATATCGACAGCATCTACACCACGATAATGGAAATGGGCGAATGGGTCGGTAGCGACAACTATTCAGGACGGATCGTAAAAATTAGCAATGCCTTTGTGTTCAAAGGCCCCATAAAGAACTATTCGATGGATTTTCCTTTTATTTGGGATGAACTCAATATTCTGATAACCTACGGTTCCGATGTTGAACTTGCCAAAAAAATTGTGTTGGAAACTGCCAAAGAGCAGTTGTCCGAATATACCAAAAACTCCAAAGCCAAATGGTCGGCTATGGTGGAGCGATACTATATCGAAAATGCAGTCATCGATCCGACCGTCGCCGTTCGTTTGACCGACAATTGGATCGAACTCAACCTGAGGTACATTACGGATTATAAATTGAGGCGTGCTACCAAGCACCGATTGTTCGAAAGTATCGAACAAGCCGTTAGAGGAACTGGCGGAAAGGTATCGTTGGCATCCGCTACGTTACAATTGCTCAGAATACCTGAACTGGATGTTAACCTCAAAAAATAATCACATTGCAAGATTCGACCTTTGATGTTCTTAAATCCTCTGGGGAAAAAGCCAAGTTCTCCATCGATAAATTGCGCAGCTCGCTAAAGCACAGTGGGGCGGATGACAAAGTGGTACAACAAATCGTAGATACCGTTCGGGACGAACTCTATCAGGGCATCTCCACCAACGAAATCTATAACCGTGCTTTTGCACTTTTGAATAAAAAGCAGTCCGTTTTTGCCTCGAAATACAAATTGAAGAAGGCCATTTACGAGTTGGGACCGACGGGATTTCCCTTCGAAAAATTCGTAGCCTCCATTTTGGACTATTCGGGCTATAAAACCGAGGTCGGTAAAATCATGTCCGGAATCTGCGTAACCCATGAAATCGATGTCTTTGCCGAAAAAAACGGGAATGTGAGCATTATCGAATGCAAGTTCCACGGCGAGGAAGGGCGAAATTGCAATGTAAAAGTGCCGCTGTACATCCATTCCCGCTATGAGGATGTGAAACAACAATGGGAAAAGAATAAGGACCGGTCAAAGAAAATGGATAGGGGCGGAGTGGTCACGAACACCCGTTTTACCCAAGATGCCATCATATACGGCAACTGTGTCGGATTGAATTTGTTGAGCTGGGACTATCCCAAAGATAATGGATTAAAAGACCGAATAGACCGCTTGGGCCTCTACCCGATAACTGTATTGCATCTATTGACGAACCGAGAAAAGCAATTTCTGTTGAGCAGGGATGTAGTACTGTGCCGGCAACTAATAAAAGATCAGTTTTTCTTGGATCATTTGGGTATTTCTCCCACCAGAAAGGAAAAAATATTGGAGGAGGTAGGGATGGTTTGTGGGTAACAAGAATACCCAATTAAAAAGATGGTTGAAAATCAAAAATAAACCGAACAAGGTTTAAAATATGATGGATATGGTTAATGAATATTCTGCCCAAAAGGAAATGTAATATGATCGTTATCGTCTTAGGACTTCCCCGGTTCTGGGAAGAGTTATTTTGCGGAACGGCTTGCAAAACAATTGGATGCCGAATACCTGAACTCCGACCGTTTGCGAAGGGAGCTTCTTTCAAAGCGGACGTATTCCGATCAGGAAAAGGCCAAGGTGTATGCCGTAATGTTGGAAAAAATGGAGGAAGCCCTCCGGCAAAAAAAGAGTTTGGTGCTCGATGCAAATTTCCATAAAAATGAATCCAGGGAACCTTTTTTTGAAAAAGGGAAAGAAAAAATTTCCATTATAGAGGTGCGGGCCAATGAAGCAATCATCAAGGAGCGCGTACAAAAAAACAGACCCTTCAGCGAGGCCGACTTTGAGGTGTACGAATTCATTAAACAAGAATGGAAGCCTTTGGAAGTCCCTTATTTGGTGCTTGAATCCACCAACGAAAATATAGAGGCCATGCTGCAACAGGCACTAGAATATTTGAAGAATGACCAAGAATCAAATCGATAAACTGATCTCCGAAGGTGTATTTCCAGAACCGACCGAGCATGGTAAGTTGGTCTAGACCCATATCTCATGGGGCATACTCTGCCATAGGTTCGTGTACAAGATCAAAAAGCCGACCAAGTATTCCTTTTTGGATTTTTTAACCCTCGAACTGCGACAGCATTTTTGCGAAAAAGAACTGGAACTGAACCAGCGATTTTCTAAAAATATATACATCGAAGTCCCTCCGATATGCAAACAACAAAGAAATTATAGTATTGGCGATAATGGAGGAACACTAGTCGATTTCGCCCTAAAAATGCGTAAGCTCGACCCGGAAAAACAGATGGATGTACTAGTATCACAGAACATGGCAAGCGAACCGGAAATCAAGAATCTAGCGGAACGGATTGCGGACTTCCACAAAAACACGACTATTATTTGTGAAAAAAACGTGCTTGATGTAAGGGATAAATTTAGCGATTTGATGTTGGAAAAGGAGTTTTTGTCAAAGCATCTTGGCCCAGATTACGGTAACTGTATTGACCATGCCATTAAAACCTCCAATACCTTTCTACAAAAAAATAAGGCGTTGCTGCTTGATAGATTGCGATCCGGTTTTTTTCGGGATTGCCATGCCGACCTTCATACCCGAAATATTTTCCTGTTGTCCGAACCCCAACTCTTCGATTGTATCGAATTCAACGATGAAAACCGTGAAATAGATGTGTTGAACGAGCTGGCTTTTCTTTGTATGGATCTCGATGTGTTGGGCAAAAAAAGCCTATCCGATTTGGCTATTGCACATTACGATCTTCAATTTCCTAAAATGCGAACGAAGGTCGAACATCATCTTTTTGCCTATTATAAAGGCTATCGTGCCAATGTGCTCGCAAAGGTCAACAGTCTTCGGGCGAAAAGTGCGTCTAACAATATGGATAAAATGAAGGCACTCTCGGAAACGGAAAAAGACCTGTGCTTGATGGATGGTTACGTTAATACTTTGAAAATCTGACAGTAGTCTTTAAGATTTAAATTTCAATACTGCAGGTTGTCATTGCGAACTTCATTCTGTCATTCAGAGGCACGAGGAGTTTCATGACTTTTTTTATTTTCTATTCACTTTTTTTATCGGCTAGTGTAGTATCGTTCTTCAAAACATCGTTAATCAATATTTCAATACATCTTTCAGGTTCTTCAAAAATTGGGCTGTGTGCCGATTTTCCAAAAGTGTAAAATCCTTTTATCGGTGCCTGCAACATCTCATAATATTCCTTCGCCAAAGTGTAGGACACCGTGTAATCGTAAACACCTGATAAAAAATATACAGGAACCCCTAGTTTAGGTGTTTTTTGCTTGAGGTCCGTTGCCAAAATCTCATCCCACAACGAGGCAATACCAGACTGCGATTTGCCCCGCCACATATTTACCTTTTCTGTTAAAGTATATTCCTGGCAGGTCAATGAGGGCAAAATGATACCTGTGACTATGGACTTCATGTCATGGGACGTACCAATTCCAAGGTTGTGCATGGCCTTGTCACGTATTTTAAGATAGGTGTCAGGTGTACCATCTATAACAGGTTCGGATTCAAGTTTCCGCACCATTTTTATGTTTTCAGTTGCTTTATACCGTTTCAGCATATATTCGTAAGCCAATTTTTCTGATTTGAGCTGATTTGACATTTGGGCAACTCCGATATAGGCATAGTACAATTCTGGATGGCGAGCGGCCGTTTGGATACCGATAAAAGTTCCGCCCGAATGTGCCATTAGATATATCTTTTCTTGACCGAAACGTTGGCGAAAGTAGTTCGTGACCTCCTTTGTATCGGATATCATTTGCTCAGAGTTCATTGTTTCCGGTGGAATATGGGCGCTGTAAGAAAGTCCAGAACCACGTTGTTCCCACCAAACCACAGTGAAATAGTCTTCAAGACCTGTGGGATATTTTTGTGTTAGAAAGTACTCGGGCATACCCCCATGAAGGAAAAGCAGCACCGGATGTGTTGCATTTTTACTCTTGATGAACATACCTTGTTTTATGCCGCCAATAGTAACAAAAACTTTCTCGGAGAGGCTTCCCGCCAGCGGATTGCCCCTTTGATCTAAATAGGGTTCTGGTTTGCCAGGACTCCATACGAGCAATGCACTTACAATAAGTAGCGTGCAAACTAGAAATACGATTAGTGTTGCCAACATCATTTTTTTGACCTTTTTGATGGAAATCTCATTAGGTGCTCCAGGTTTCATATTTACCCAATTGATTTATACGTTGGACATTTTTACCGACTATCATCGATTTTCGGCCTTGGTACAGGTTGCCAAAATACCTTTCAAAATTGTATTGGTCAATGACTAGAATCATGTTGGAAATGGCTTTAAGACTGACGAAAGTCATTTCGGGAACAACCTGCCACGACTACTTTTAAACCAAAATCTTAAAACACATAGATTATGAAAACGATTAAAATAAGTACTATCGGGCTATTCTTCCTACTTCTTGCAAATACCACTTTTGCCCAAGACAAATGGTCCGCCGAATTGCGGCCCAACATCAATTTCGCGACAAAAGATTTAGATAATGCAGAACTGAAAACTGGTTTTGGTTTTGAGGCCGCCATTGGGTATAGATTCATGCCGCATCTTGGTGCCTATGTCGGCTGGGGCTGGAACCAGTTTAAATCCGACAATAATTCCTTTGCGGGCAACGATGTCGATTTTGAGGAAACCGGCTATACGTTCGGGTTGCAGTTTATCCATCCTATCAACAATTCTACGTTATCTTATCTGATCAGGGCAGGGGGAGTCTACAACCATATCGAAACGGAAAATTCCGCAGGTGATATTACCGCAGATTCCGGCCACGGACTCGGATGGGAACTGGGAGTAGGTCTCAATGTCGATTTGGGCAGCAATTGGCACTTGCGCCCACAAGTGGGCTATCGCGCACTTTCAAGGGACATCGAAATTGGGAATACTACGACTGATGTTGACCTTAACTATGTTGCTCTAGGAGTTGGTATTTCAAAAACGTTTTAAAACTTTGCAAGCCACAGGATTGTATGTCTCGTGGTTTGTTTTAAACTGACAGAGAAAATCTAACCTATGCGAATTATCTTCTTACTCATCGTATTGCTACACGGCCTCATCCATTTTATGGGCTTTGCCAAAGCCTTTGATTATGGCAACATGGTACAGTTTACCAAAGAAATTTCAAAACCAATGGGATTGCTTTGGTTACTGACGGGCTTGCTTTTTATTGTTTCGGCCGTTCTCAATTTGATAAAAAAGGATACTTGGCCGATACTCGCCATCATTGCCGTTCTGGTATCGCAAATCCTGATTTTTACAGTTTGGAAGGACGCAAAATTCGGAACCATCGCCAATGTCATTATACTGGTGGCCGCCATTATCGGTTTTGCAATGCACAATTTTGAAAACCGCTATAAGAAGGATGTTCATTTCGCCATGGGAACAACAAATTTTCGAGATGAAATCATTACCGAAAAAAATCTAGAAACGCTCCCCCTACAAGTTCAAAACTATTTGAGATATGTGGGGGTAGTCGGAAAACCAAAGATTAAAAACGTAAAAGCCGTGTTCGAGGGCGAAATGCGGGATAAGGGAAAAGATTGGTTCCGTTTTACTTCGGAACAATACAATTTTTTCGATTCTCCTACACGTCTCTTTTTTATGAAAGCCAAGGTTTCGGGACCGCCGACACATGGATATCACTCGTACAAGGAAAATAGAGCCCGAATGCTTATCAAATTGCTTTCTTTATTTCCCGTAGTCGATATTAAATCAAAAGAAATGTTCCCTACGGAAACGGTTACCTATTTTAACGATATGTGCCTATTTGCCCCCGCGGCACTTATTGATAAGCGAATACAATGGGAAGCTATCGACGAAGTTTCCGTGAAGGCGACTTTTACCAATAAGGGAACCAGCATTTCGGCCATTTTATACTTTAACGAAAAAGGTCAATTGGCAAATTTTGTTTCCAACGATCGATATTCGGTTGCAGAAATGAAGATTTTTCCATTTTCCACACCTGTCAGCGATTATAAAAACTTTGGTGGGTTGAACCTACCTGCCTCGGGCGAAGGAATATGGCACTATCCGGACGGGGATTTTGTGTATGGGAAGTTTAATTTTAAAAGTATCGGGTACAATGAGACAAAATAATATTCCTTCAATGAAAACAGCTATTTACAAAATAGGGTTTTGGTCAGGTATAGCCGCCTTTATCGCCAATGCTTTGTTCGTTATTGTTCAGGTAATGCAGTTGTTGGGAGCACTGACCTATCCCTACGACGAAATCTTTATTTACGGCTTTTCGCTCTGCATCGTTGTCCCTTTTTTGGTTGAAATGTTGGCACTCCACTATGTGGTGCAAAGGGAGAAAAGATTTTGGAGCCATGCAGCCTTGATTTTTACTATAATGTACGCCGTATTCGTTACCGCCAATTATGTGGTACAATTGGCTACGGTCATTCCGGCAACACTAAGGGGCGAAGCAGACGATATTCAACTCCTTGTTCAAACGCCGCATTCCCTGTTCTGGGATTTCGATGCCATAGGGTACATTTGTATGGGGTTGGCATCGGTATTTGTACTGCCCATTTTCAAAAAACATGGATTCGACAGATGGGTCAGAATTGCTTTTTTGGCCAATGCCTTGGTAACACCTTTAATTGCGTTCGTTTACTTCTATCCCGAGTTTTCCGAGAGGATATTGCTTTTAGCGATTCCTTGGATTATAACCGCGCCATTGATGATGTTGTTCCTTGCTTTGTGGTTTAAAAAAAGTAATACCTAAATCAATTGCCTCTCATGAAAAATCTGTCCAAAAAAATCAACGCAGAATGGCATAAAGAACATAAAATGCCCAAAAGCGCAACTGTAGAAGAACGCATCAAATGGCATTTGGAACATTTAAAGAACTGTCAATGTAGAACCGACATACCCGAAAAATTAAAAGCAGAAATGAAGAAAAGGGAAAGTAAAACATGAGCCGCGAAGGTAGATTACTGGTCATTAAGAGTGTCCACACCCTGATCTGGCTCTTTTACAATGTGGTCATCTTTTATTTGTTATTTGCCGTAATCATCAACAAAATAGACATTTGGGTATGGATTTGTATTGGTTTGGTCGTATTAGAAGGGTTGGTCTTACTGGCTTTCAAAATGTTTTGTCCGTTGACTATCATTGCCCGTAAATACTCAGATTCCACAAAAGCCAACTTTGATATTTTCCTGCCCGACTGGTTGGCCAAGTACAATAAGTTGATCTATACAAGTATTTTCGGAATTGCCATTATGATTTTGGTATACCGGATTACTCATCCTTAAAATATGAAAAACCGATTTTCATTACGGATTTATCTCGGAATGGTAATCCTTTTATCATGGCCCTTTCAAATCGCTTATTTCTTTCTAGGGGAAACCTACAAACCCCTTCTTTTGGTTTCTATGGTTATGGTGGGAATGGCTACCTATATCTGTGGAAAATATGTATTTAAGGATGGATTTAAAAATGCAGGATGGAACTGGGGAAAGTCAAAATATTATGTTTACGTAGTTGGATTGGCCCTGTTTCTATGGCTTTTTCCGAGTTTTATCGAACGATTGATGGGTTGGTATGCTCCTTCTTCGCATATGGAACTGGCTACAACGGTCTCCTTATTTTTATACAGTTTTCTACTAACGATAATCCCTGCCTTTGGCGAAGAATTCGGTTGGCGGGGCTATTTGTTGCCCCGACTCCTTAGAAGGAACAACTGCCGCAAAGCATTATTGGTTCATGGCCTGATTACTTGGGTCTGGCATTTGCCCGTACTGGTCATTATGGGGTTACGCATGAACGATAATCCATTGGTTTCCGTCGCCATGGTCGTAACGGTCAGTCTGATTCCCACCATCATGCACGCGGCTGTCTCTTATACACATCTGACGCTGCCG
>JAGXIC010000248.1 GCA_024635875.1 Pricia sp. | reverse complement strand
TGGTCCTGTGGCGCAACTGGATAGCGCATCTGACTACGAATCAGAAGGTTACAAGTTCGAATCTTGTCAGGATCACGACACTCGACAGACCACGCCCCATTTCGGGCGTGGTTCTTTGTTTTGTGGAAATGCTAAGCGATAGCTTAAAGCATTGGAACAAAACGAAGAACCAGGGCGATAGCCCGTGGTCTGGCATTTGCAACTTTGATGCCCCAAGAAAACCGCAGGTAATCTTGTCAGGATCACGACACTCGACAGACCACGCCCCATTTCGGGCGTGGTTCTTTGTTTTGTGGAAATGCTAAGCCGATAGCTTAAAGCATTGGAACAAAATAAAAACGATGTATTACATTTGAAAGGGAAAATAACGGTATAAAGCTTTTTTCGTAAACGAAATATTACACCGACTTAGGTAAATATTTCTTACTCCCATTTTGTTTGGTACTTATTTTGACTTGGTCAGCAAAAGCACCTGTGGAAAAGAAGTTAATCCTGAAGCGGAACTTAAATTTATCATTTCGGAAATACCATAGAGAAAAGCGCCGAGCATAACATCCAAAAGTCCGTCCTTATCGAAATCGGCGACTTCCATGGTGAGCCAGTTACCATGGGTCGGTGTGGTTGGAAAACTAGGAACAAAATCTAAATTTCCAGAGTTTTCCAGAAAAACGACAGCATTCTCGGCCTTTTTCCGATCTGTATAATCGGTGTAAAGGGCGGCTGCAACGATATCCAGATCCCCATCATTATCAAAATCACGCGCCATGGCTTTGTTGCAATCGTACATCGGAAAAAAATAGGTTTCTTCGAACCTATCATTCCCGTCGTTAAGATAGATTCGCACACCGTGATAGGGCTTATCCGTACTTGAAAAGTCGCGATTGTCACCGTTGGTCACCAAGAGATCTTGACGGCCGTCTCCATTAAAATCTGCCAGTTCAAAATAGCTGACCCCATGAACCGGCGAAAATTCGAGAACGGGCTTTTCCTCAAAAATACCATTTCCCCTATTGTAATAAATGGAAATACGTTCGAGGGCCTGGGCAATCATGGCCACTATATCCGGTTTACCATCTGAATTAAAATCCTCAATTTCTACTTTTCTAGCACCGGGCATGGAACTCAGAATATGCTCTTTGGATGCATCAAAATTTGACGGTAAACGCGCAAATTACCCTTCCCACCGATGGTAACAAGAAAGCCACGGTTTCCGAATAGATCGGTGTCACCGAAGTAAAGATTGCCTATTCCCGACCCGCCCTAAACGGTCGTGAGGGAAAAAATTTGGGGGCAGTTGGCGCATTATGGATTTTCCGATTTGGCCTATGGTACCAGCAAAGCTGGCCCTTGGCGTGCAGCGGCCAATGAAAATACCACTATCGAATTTTCTTCGGATGTTACCATAGAGGGAAAGCCCTTGTCCAAAGGCAAATATGGATTCTTTATCGCACTGTTCGCCATATATATCAGCTATCTTGGTCTTTTCGGACTGGCCTCCTTTATTGCCGAACAACGAACCAAAGAAATCGGTATCCGAAAGGTCTTGGGCGTATCGGTGTTAAGTCTATGGAAAATGCTCTCCAAAGATTTCGTCGTCTTGGTTCTGATTTCCTGTACCATCGCGGTTCCGATAGCATCATATTTTATGGAACGATGGTTGCAGAAATATGAATACAGTATAGAAATCTCGTGGTGGGTTTTCGGAGTTGCGATTTTGGGGGTGCTTTCGATTACCATACTGACCATTAGCTTTCAAGCGATAAAAGCGGCGAACGCAAACCCGGTGAAGAGTTTGCGGGCGGAATGAATAAGACCCCCTTCTAACTCCCTCCGAAGGGGAAGAACTCGTTCCCGCTTTTCAAAGAACAATGATTATAGCGATAGAAGAGGTTAAGTAAATAAGAACAAATTAGCTCCCTCCCTTGCACCCGACAAGCGACCACCTGCAACCAACGACATAGACCATTGCTTTCGAGTTTTCGAAAAAATAACCGTAGTATTTGCATACCTTTCAAAAAAATAGAGTTGAAATGAAAAAAATCAGCGTTCTTGTCTGCCTTACTATGGTAACCGACCTCACCGCCCAAGACGACTTTAGCGATGTGCAGATCACTTCCGAAAAACTTACCGACAACATCTATACCCTATTCGGTGCGGGAGGCAATATCGGTCTTGCGATCGGTGATGATGCCGCTTACCTCATCGATGACCAGTTTGGTCCATTGACCGAAAAGATTGTAGCCCATGTGAAAACAATCACCGATAAACCCATCAAATTTGTGCTCAATACGCATTTTCATGGGGACCATTCCGGTGGGAACGAAAACTTGGCCAATGCGGGAGCTATGATCTTTGCACATGACAATGTGCGCAAAAGAATGGAAGCAGGTGACGAGCCCAGTCCCAAAAAGGCACTTCCCGTTGTAACCTTTAACGATAAGATGACCTTGCATTTAGGCAATGGCAAAAGTTTGCACGCCATGTCGGTCAACCCGGCACATACCGATGGGGATACCTATTATTATTTTCCGGAAGATAATGTAATTCACATGGGCGACAATTTTTTCAGCGGTCGCTACCCGTATATCGATATCGATTCAGGGGGCGATATCGATGGACTGATATCGAACGTCACTATGGCCGTAGGTATCGTCGATGACACAACCCAAATAATTCCCGGTCACGGAAAGGTATCCTCAAAAGCGGATTTACAGGATTATAAAAACGTTTTGATTACGCTACGCGAGCGTGTCAAGAAAGCAAGGGATGAAGGAAATTCGCTGGAAAATACACAAAAATTGGGTCTATCCAAAGAATGGGACGCTACCCACGGACAGGGTTTTATTAACTCGGACAAGATTGTGGAATTTATTTATAAGTCGGCGGATTAAGAGACGGTTTGAAAATTCAACTACTCCAACTTCACGTAAAAAATTAAGAACGCCTAATTAACGACTCTTTTATTTAACCGAATCCTTCAAAAACCTCAAATCGAGGATATTGGTTTGCTTCCCTTTTTTGATGGCAATGTAACTGTTAACCGTGTTTAATTCAGAAATTAGGGATAGTTTGGTCTCAACAAATACCTGATACCCTTCAATATCCTCTAGAATCACTTTGAGCATGAAATCATAGTTACCTGCCACCTGATAACACTCCAAAACCTCGGGGAAATCACTGACCTTTTGAAGAAATTTTTCCAAATAGCTACGGGTATGTCCTTTAAGCGTAATTCCAATAAAAACGATTTGCTTTAAGCCTAGCCTTCGTTCGTTCAATACCGCCATATAATTCTTTATAAAGCCTTCCCTTTCCAACTTTTTAATCCTTTCAAATATTGGGGTCTGGGAAAGGTTTAGTTGCTTACCAATTTGCTTAGCTGTCATTTTAGAATTCTCTTGTAGCAACTCCAAAATCTTGATGTCGGTACTATCCAATTCATTCTTCATGTAGTTAAATTGTTTGAAATTATACGAATACGTTCAATAAAGCAGGTTAAAAAAACGAATAATTCCTATTTAGTAGCGAATATAACCATATTTAATCCTAAGGTTAGTGAAAATCTATATTAAATGATGCTTGTGCACTATCTTTACATATATGAATAAAGACCTAGTTTTTAAGCCTTATATTAAGAAAAAGGATTATGCAGGTGGTATTACTCGGGAAGAGGTAAAGGTTGATAGCGATATTGATACGATTTGGAAACTTTCTTCCAATGAAAATGCGTTAGGGCCTTCCCCCCTTGCACAACGGGCGATTTATGATAACCTTCAGCATATACATGAATATAAGTTTAGGGATGACCATTTATTAAAGAATACTATTTGTGGGACATACCCTCATCTGACTTCAGAAAATATCGTAACCGCGAACAGTGGTATTGAAACCTTGGAATTAATAACCAGGGCGTTTTTAAGTCCCGGATTAGAATGTATTATCAGTCACCCTACATTTGTGGCTTATGAAAGTATGATCGAAAATGAGGGAAGTAAAGTGGTAAATGTTCCTTTAAATTCCGATGACTATACATTGAACGTTTATGAAATATTGAAGGCCGTTACCAAAAATACAAGGCTTGTTTTTATCACAAACCCTAACAATCCCACGGGAACCTACACCGGAAAGAAACAAATCGATTTTCTTATTGATAATTTACCGGAAGATGTTATTGTGGTTTACGATGAAGTGTATTTTCATTTTGTCGATGCCCCTGATTATCCAAGGGCTTTTGACTATATTAAAGAGAATAAAAACGTAATCGGTGTACATAGTTTTTCAAAAGCTTATGGGTTGGCCGGTATACGATTGGGCTATGGAATTTCTACGCCGCAGTTGATCTCATACATTGAAAATATCAAAAGACCCTTTATAATCAACACTCTTTCAATGGTCGCGGGGATAGCTGCCTTAGAGGACAAAGAGCACTTAAGAAAAACGGTGGATCTTATCCGAACCGAAAAAAAATGGTTGTACAACGAATTTGATAAATTAGGTTTGCCCTACTGGCCGAGCCAGACCAATTTTATTTTTATAGCGCCAAACATAAAATTAAACGACTTTACCGCTCAAATGCTGACAGAGGGCATTATGGTTCGACCTTGCGATAAATTTGGGGCACCCAATGGCGCAAGAATCACTATCGGTACCCATGAAGCCAATCGCGCATTGATAGCGGCAATCCATAAAACCTATTCCTATGCCTAGATATCATACATTGGGGAAAATACCCCATAAAAGACATACCATTTTTAAAAGCGATTCCGGTGATTTCTATTACGAGGAACTGTTCGGGACGATAGGTTTTGACGGAATGTCATCGCTATTGTACCATACGCATCGCCCGACACAGGTCAAAGAAATATTGAAATCGTATAGCGTAGCACCAAAAATAGCGGTCGAGAAAAATATGAAAGCCTTGAGTCTAAAGGGCTTTGATATCGCCGCAACGGAGGATTATTTGGAAAGCCGGAAAATTATATTGGCCAACAGCGATTGCTATATAGCCTTGGCGGCACCCAAAAAATCGTTGAGGTATTATTATTATAAAAATACCGATTCCGATGAAGTCCTGTTCGTACATAAGGGAACCGGAAAATTGAGAACGTTTTTAGGAAATATTGACTTTGAATATGGTGATTATCTTGTTATACCTAGAGGGATAATTTATCAACTGGATTTTGACACCGAAGATAATCGCCTGTTTGTTGTAGAATCCAAACATCCTATCTATACGCCAAAACGCTATCGAAACTGGTTCGGACAGCATTTGGAAAATTCCCCATTTTGTGAACGCGACATGCATCCGCCCAGTGAACTGGAAACTTTTACCGATAAAGGGGACTTCCTTTTAAAAGTAAAAAAACAGGACATGATACATGAATATGTGTATGCCGGTCATCCATTTAGCGTGGTTGGTTGGGATGGATACAATTATCCCTATAAACTATCCATCCATGATTTTGAACCGATAACGGGTAGAATCCATCAACCGCCCCCGGTTCATCAAACCTTTGAAACCGGCGCCTTTGTCATCTGTTCTTTTGTACCGAGGATGTACGACTACCATCCGCAATCTATACCGGCGCCCTACAATCATAGCAATATAGATTCCGACGAGGTTTTGTACTATGTGGATGGGGATTTTATGAGCAGGAACAACATAAACATTGGCCAAATCACCTTACATCCGGCAGGAATTCCCCATGGTCCGCACCCAGGAGCAATGGAACGCAGTATCGGAAAGACGAAAACAGAAGAATTGGCGGTAATGGTGGATACCTTTAAACCCTTAATGGTTACGGAGGAAGCAATTACTATCGATACCGGGGATTATCACACCTCTTGGATGGATGAAAATCATTGACAACTAAAAAATACCTATTATGGCAGGCATAAAGCAACTAAAAGATTTACAGAATACCGAGTATGGTCTAAAGAAAATATTCGAGGAAGCAGAAGATTTTCTTCCATTGAACGGAACGGATTACATAGAGTTGTACGTCGGTAATGCAAAACAGACCGCTCATTTCTACAAGACGGCATTCGGCTTCCAATCAGAGGCCTATGCAGGTTTGGAAACGGGCATGAAGGACCGGGTCTCCTATGTTTTAAGACAGGATAGAATACGATTGGTATTCACCACTCCCCTTGAAAAAGATGGACCGATAAATGCCCATATCAATACTCATGGAGATGCTGTAAAAGTGGTGGCGCTATGGGTCGACGATGCAAAAAAAGCCTTCGAGGAAACTACCAAAAGAGGTGCTAAACCCTTCATGCAGCCTACCGAGGAAGAAGATGAAAACGGCCAAGTTATTCGTTCAGGAATTTATACCTACGGAGAAACGGTCCATATTTTTGTAGAACGTAAAAATTATGCCGGTATCTTCTTACCAGGCTACAGAAAATGGGAATCACACTACAACCCTGAGCCGGTAGGATTAAAATTTGTCGATCACATCGTTGGCAATGTGGGTTGGAACGAAATGAGACCCTGGTGCGAATTTTACGGTAAAGTATTGGGTTTCGCCCAAATTGTTTCCTTTACCGATGATGATATTTCTACCGATTATACCGCTTTGATGAGCAAAGTGATGAGCAATGGCAATGGTAGGGTCAAATTCCCGATCAATGAACCTGCGGAAGGGAAAAAGAAATCGCAGATAGAAGAATATCTGGATTTCAATAATGGTCCCGGAGTGCAGCATATTGCCGTTGCCACGGATGACATCGTAGCGACCGTTTCCGCAATGCGGGATAGAGGGGTGGAGTTTTTATATGTTCCCGAGCATTACTATGATGATTTATTGGAACGTGTTGGCGAAATCGACGAGGATGTAGAGGTACTAAAAAAGCATGGGATTTTGATCGATAGGGACGAAGAAGGCTATTTACTACAAATTTTCACAAAGACCATAGTCGATAGGCCCACTATGTTTTTTGAGGTAATACAACGTAAAGGCGCACAATCTTTTGGCGTAGGTAATTTCAAAGCCTTATTTGAAGCTATTGAACGTGAACAAGCCAGCCGGGGTACTTTGTAAATTAAACTATCTCGGGGAAAGCACAGGAGACTTTAAAATTCCAAGCACCAAATTCCAAAAAAAAAATAATTTGTGTCAATTAGTTAAATTCGTGTCCAATCAAAATGTCTATATGACTTCTATTTTAAAAAGTAAAGACATGGATAAAAACATGACTTCATGGGTAAAAGTTCCCAATGATTCAGATTTCAGTATTCACAATCTTCCCTTTGGGATTTTCTCCGTAGATAAAGGAAATAAAAAAATAGGCATCGCCATTGGCAACCAAATTGTAGACCTATTTGCTATTGCCGATCAGGGATATTTCAATGATTTAAAAGTAGATAAAGATGTCTTTGCCACCAACTATCTGAACGACTTTATCAATCTAGGCAAATCGGTCACCAATGCGATTAGATTAAAGGTTCAGGAGATGCTTTCCGATAAAAATTCTTCACTGCTTGATTATACAAAGGTGTTAGTGGCCCAATCCGCAGCTCAAATGCATCTTCCGGTTCAAATAGGGGATTATACCGACTTTTACTCTAGTATAGAACATGCCACCAACGTAGGGAAAATGTTTAGGAATCCTGAAAATGCGCTGTTGCCCAACTGGAAACACTTACCTGTCGGCTATCATGGCAGGTCTTCATCCATTATAGTCAGCGGTCAGAATGTTTACCGACCCAAAGGCCAAGTGTTGCCACCCGATGCCAACAGCCCTATTTTTCAAGTTTCTTCTAAAGTGGACTTCGAGTTGGAAATGGGTTTTATCATTGGCAAGAATACCCAATTGGGAGAATCAGTTAAAACCTCGGATGCAGAGGATTACATTTTCGGGAAAGTGCTTTTTAATGATTGGTCCGCCCGGGATATCCAAAAATGGGAATATGTTCCCTTAGGTCCTTTTCTAGGAAAAAGCTTCGCCTCCTCAATATCTCCTTGGATCGTCACCTTGGAAGCTTTGGCCCCTTTTAAAATTCAAGGTCCCGAACAAGACCCTAAAGTATTACCGTATCTTTCCTATGATGGCCTAAAAAATTATGATATACATTTAGAAGTAGGCTTAAAACCTAAGCATGGTGAAGAAAACAGAATAAGTAAGACAAATTTCAAATATATGTACTGGAATATGGCGCAACAACTGGCCCATCATAGCAGTAACGGCTGCAACATGAAGGTTGGGGATTTGCTGGCGTCAGGAACCATTAGCGGAAAAAATGTGAATTCCTACGGTTCTATGTTAGAATTGGCATGGGGCGGAAAAAAACCCATTACTTTATCCAACGGGGAAAAAAGAAAATTTATAGAAGATTTTGACACGGTCATCATGAGAGGATACTGCAAAAAAGGCAGCATCAGAGTCGGATTTGGCGAAGTAAGAGCCCAAGTATTGCCCGCTCTAAATTGAAAATTATGGAAGAAGTTAGATCAATAGATGTCAATTCAATCGGCACCTCGGAAATATACCAAATTTTGACGACGGCCATTGCGCCCAGACCCATAGCC
>JAGXIC010000247.1 GCA_024635875.1 Pricia sp. | reverse complement strand
GGCACCTCCCGTACCCGATTTTGTGGTAACGATGATTACTCCCGTACTTCCCCTCGTGCCATATATCGCTCCGGCAGAAGCATCTTTAAGGACATCTATGGAAGCTATATCGTTCGGGTCGATCGTGTTCAGTTCTCCGCCGATAACACCATCGATAATCACCAAAGGTTCCGAATTGGCACCGAGCGTAGACAACCCCCTTAACCTGACGGAAAAAGGTTGGTTTGGATCTCCTCCTGCCTTGGCCACCGATAGCCCCGCAACCTTACCCTGTAACAACTGCTGTGGATCATTAATAAAACCCTTGTTGAAATCCTCGGCATCGACCCTGGTTATCGAACTTGTAATTTCTTCCTTTTTCTGGGTGCCGTATCCCACCACGACAACTTCGTCCAATTTGGCGACATCCTCTTCCAAGACCACATCGACACGGCTTCGGTTTTCTACGGCAACTTCTTTGGTAAGAAAACCAATGTATGAAAACACCAATACGTCGTCGGGTGCCGCATCAATAGAATAATTACCATCGAAATCCGTAGCCACACCCCTTGAAGTACCTTTGACCACCACACTTGCCCCTGCTACCGGAAGCCCAGTATCGTCGCTAACCGTACCAGAAATTGTGTTTTCTTGTGAAAAAGCATAAGACCCGCAAAAAAACATTAGAACAGCCAAGGCTGTTTCCATGCGGGAAAAAGAGAATTTAGTAATGTTTTTCATAACAAATTAAGTTTGTTAGTTGGTTATAAATGTAAAAATAACATTTATAAGCTAAAATTAAGAATAAAAAAACTATTCTCCTAAAAATTTTATTAAAAAAGGTCTATTTTATAACATCAATATAACACAAGCTTTTAACAATCCAGACAATAGCCCCTTTAGGTGAAGAATCTCTCCTTATAAACGGAAGGAATTAAGATAGGATAGTATCTGCAATACCCTACTTGTGGACTTTGACTGCATCAATCCGAATCATTCGAATGCCGCATAGCGGACCGGCCTGAAAACCGGGACTGGTCTTAAAACTGATTTTCACCTTCTCTTTACCTTTGGTCAAATGTTCGGGTATTTGTTCGGTTACCTCAAAAAAACTTCCGTGCCAATGGATAATTCTGGTAGCCACCTTTTCATTTTCAACATAAATATCGAAAACGGCCTTTTCGTCGCCGCTGATGTTGCCCCAATACTTTTCCATTAACGCCATTGGTTGGTCGGGCAATACCTTCATTTCAAAGGTAAACAATCCGTTTTCGGCCTTGCGGCCTTTTATACCCTCATATTCTACGACTTTTAAATTTTCCCCTTTGAACGCATGGTCCCGTTCGGGTTGCATTTCGCCCGGTTGAAAATAATCCAGGGTCCGTTCCTCAAGGTTGTTGAAACCTTCTATTTGCGCTAGGTACCTACTTTTTTTCTTTTTCCATTCCTCCGGGGTGAACCTGTCCCAATACACGGTGTGGTAGCGATCGTACAATTGAAAAAAGGGTCTTAACTTGACATCCCGTGGGTCTCCTACCCCGTTGATCTCAAAAACGGATTTATCGGCATTTAAAGGTTTTATCCATTCGGATACTGGCCTGTTTTTCGCTAAAAGTACAGGTACAAAATCCCCGTTTTCGGAATCCATCGTGTTGAAATCCCCTAAATCACCCCCCAAGAGCAACGGCCCATTAAAAATAGCGATGCGATCCTCATTGTCGGGCATGGTCTCTAGGTGGAGTTCAAAAGGGAAAACGAATTTTAGAATGTCGCCATCTTCCCATTTTCTGGAAATGCCATAGTAGCCATTTTTGAGTAAGTTCAGTTTCAATTCCTTTCCATTCAGCATTGCGGCCATTTCTTTTTTTAACCAATGGGGCCTGCGAATCAACAATTGAAACTCAACGGGTTTCTTGGCTTTTATTGCCAATTCGGATTCGCCCTTGAACGGAAAATTAGTCGTCTGCACCAAAGAGATTCCTTTTTCTTTCCAATCCACTTTAGAGGGAATAAACTGGTTGAGGTATACTTGGGAATCGTTGTGTGCATAGATTAAACGGGAATACAAAAAATGATGTTCCATGCCCGATCCGACACAACAGGTAAAACCTAAGGGATCCTCAAAATTGCGCTTTGCGGGCATGCCCAGGGGCAAATTGTACATTACATGTGCATTTTCGGGATTTTGGGAGGCCAAGGAATGGTTCAATATCGTACGCTCCACGAAATCGGCAATTTTGGCATTTGGTGTCCATTGGAACAGATGCTCGCTAAGTTTTAGCATATTGTAGGAATTGCAGCTTTCCGTTACGGTCTGGTCCAAGAAATTGTTCAGTTTATCGGAAGGGCTGAAATGTTCGTGATAGCTGTTACCTCCCGTTACGTAGGAGTGGTGGTCCGCTACAAGGTTCCAAAAATTCACAGCGGTGGTCTTTTCGCGGGTCGATCCGTCCAATTCAAAGATTCGTGCCAAACCAATGTATTTGGGGATCTGGGTATTGGCGTGCTCACCAGAAAGATTATCTTTTCCCTGGAAAATCGGGGGCATCAGTGCTTCATCCCAAAAACGTTTGCTAAGATCCAGATATTTTTTCTTTCCGGTATCGTGGTACAGATCGGCAAAGCTCTCCGCAATGCCCCCATGCTCGCAAGCCAATATCATTTGGAATTTATCGTCATCGAGATGCATGATTTGGGTATAGATCCAATCGGCAAATTTCTGCTCTACCTCCAACGCTTTGCGATTTCCCGTCCAACGATACGCATCCCGCAGACCTGATAAAATCTTGTGCATAAGATAGAGTGGCACGTTCATGCCGTTGAGCATAAAACCTTTGGAATCTATTTTTCCCTTGGCAATTTCGTTTTCGAACTTTTCCTTATCCTCGGGTTTCGATATATACCCACTTCCCGATTTTTCTTGTATCAGTCCCAAATCGTTTACTATGAAGTCAACACGATCTTTAAATTCCTTTTTACCAGTCTCCGCATAGGCCATGGAGAGTCCACTGAGGTAATGCCCCAGCGAATGGCCCGTTGCCCAAGTTTCCCATCCCATATATTTGGAAGCTTGGGGCTCTAAGTCGGCCAAAGGCCTCAGCCGGGCCAACAACCGGGCGGGTTCATAATATTCCAGCAATCCTTTTGCCGCCCTATCACGTGCAGCCTTGAATTCACTGTCCAAAAGAGTTACATCCCCTAAGGAAAAATCTTGGACCGCCTTATCCACTTCGATGGGATTATTGTTCGTTTGGCAGCCTTGATTGAAAAGCAACAGGAGAATTATAAAATTGATTCTTCTTATCTTCATCATTTATTTTTTGGAATCGCTATCATACACGTTCAGGTGAATCTATTTATTGGTCAGAAACGATTTCAAAAAAGGTTTTTTTACGTAATATCAAATGCGGGTTCATCTGTTATTTGCGCATATCTTGAATTAATTCCTTCCCTTGTTTTAGGGTCCTGGCATAAAAGAACGGCCCGGCCCTATGTCCTTCATGGGGATTGAGCTTTACGGTAACCTTATCTTTGGTTTTAGTAAGCTCAAAGGGAATCTCATAAGCAACCTTTATGAATTCGCCATCCTTTTTGCCTGAAATGTTCTCTGTGGCAATTTTAGTTCCATCAACAAGGATATCGAAGGTTTTTGAACCTGTATAGCCTCCCCAGTATTCCATGACCAATACCATCGGCTCGGCCATCATGACTTTCATGTCAAAGGACATCCAGCCCCCTCGTTCGGCCCCCCGGGCCTTTCTTCCTCTAAAATCTTCGATAAGCGTTAGCTTATCCCCGTTAAAAGTATGGTTTGGCTCCGTTTGCATCTCTCCCGGCTGAAAACCATCAAAAGTCATCGCCTCCAATTTTTTGGCCTTTTCTTCCGCTTCCCGATTCTGTTGCTTATACTCCTGCCATCGTTGTTTGGTGAACAGATCAAAATACACTGAATAACGCTCGTCATGCGTTTTATAAAAGGGTTTCATTACAACATCCCTTGGTTTTCCCACAGCATTTGTTTTAAATGTGTTTGTCTTTCCCTCGACTTTCGACAGCCAATTTTCAGGATTTCGATCTTCCGACATCAGAATTGGCACATAGTCCATATCCCTAGCTTTTTCATCATCCACGGGACCCAAAATTCCAGCCAAAACAATGGGACCATTAAAAACAGCTACTCTATTTTCATCATCGGGCATTGTTTCCAATCGCAATGAAAAGGGTATTTTAACGGTTACTTGGTCATCATTATTCCATTCTCTTTCTATAGCTAAAAATCTTCCGGGATCCCCATCGACTTTTTGTTCCTTTCCGTTGATCCTTATTATAATCCCTTTGTGGGACCACTGTGGGTAACGTACGTAAAATGTGAATTTTTGGGGATTATCCATTGAAAAAGTGAATTCGGTGGTGTCCTCCTCCGGGTATTTGGTATTTTGTGTCAACGACAAATTCTTTTCCTTCCATTTTAATTCGGAAGCTATATATTGCGACACATAGAGTTCGTCTTCGTTCTTATAGTAGATATTGGCCCCATACTTACTGTGATTTTCCATTCCGGTACCGACACAGCAGGTAAAACCGTAGGGGTCTTCGTAATGTTTATAGCCACCCATTTCCAAGGATAGATTATAGATCACTTTACCTGATTCAGGGTGTTGGGAAGATATAATCTGATTGAACAATCCTCTTTCATAAAAATCGGCCACTTCTGCCCTGGGGTTCCACAAAAACAAGTGCCTGGAAAGTTTCAACATGTTGTAGACGTTACAGGTTTCGGTGGTCTCGTCGCTCAGCCGGTTCCGCAAGGTATCGGGTTTCCCGAAATATTCATGGTTACCATGCCCCCCGGTTACATAGGAATGATGGTTAACGACCCTATCCCAAAAGAACTCCGCTGGTCTGCGATACGCTGTGTCCCCAGTTATCTCGTACAGTCGTGAGGAAGCGATTAATTTGGGAATCTGAGTATTCCCATGCTTTCCCGGAAGTATATCGACACCCTCTGCCAGTGGATCTATAATGGCATCGTGATGGAATACCTCGGCAATTTCCAGATACTTTTTATCGTGGGTGTCTTCGTAGAGATCGGCCAGGGTTTCTTGAATCCCCCCGAATTCCGTGTTCAACATCTCTTGTATTCGGTCATGGCTAAGGGGCAAAACAATGCTGCCGACCCAGTCCGCAAACTTTCTTTCCACCTCTAAGGCCTGTTGGTTACCCAATAATCGATAGGCATCGCGCAAACCAGCCATAACTTTGTGGGAGGTGTAAAAAGGTGACCATATGCCGTTAAGGTCAAAACCGGAAGAGCGGATTTCCCCATTGGCCACCTCCTCCTCAAATATCGTTTTCCCGTTATTAAAAGCTCCGATATACCCGTCGCCATAGGTCTCTTGTACCGTTTGCAGTTCGCTGACGATGTAATTGGCCCGCATTTTGAATTCCTCATTGCCGGTAGTCTCGTACATCAACGCACAGGCACTTAAATAATGGCCCAAACTGTGCCCGGCAATCGATTCGGATTCCCAACCGCCATATTGTTCGGCCTTGGGCTCAAGGTCCGCTTGTTTACGAAACCGTGCTAATAAACGATCAGGTTCATAGGCCAATAAGGATTTTACGTTCAATTCAATTGCATGTTTGAAGGGGCCATCCAATAATTTGACATCCGTGATAGCAAAAGGTTCTACCGGTTTTGGGCTATCCGTTTTACGTATAATGGGTTTGGAATCACAGGAAACCAATAAAAAGGAAAAGACAAGCAAAATTAAAAACAGAATGTAATGTCTAGCGTTTATCATTTTAGCCTGAATTTAAAATGTAAAGTAACACTTATTTGAAAACTAAATTTAAAAACGGTCTGCCCATCTATCCTAAAATATTCTAGAATCTTGAAAATTAATGCTGTACTATGATTTGAATTCCATTCAAGGCATTTTCATAATCCAAAGTAATTTTCAATTCATATTTCAAAATATAGCGTCCGTGCAATATCCGAGATGCTGCTGATCTAAAACGAAAAATTGATTATTGTATTTTTAGAATCCAACTCAATAGCATAGGCTCCCCTTGCTTTTCGAAACGGCAGATTTACTTCTTTGTTGAGGTTGAGATAAGCAGTAGGTGTAAATTCGTTCCGAGGGGCAAGTGCTATCTCCACTTTATTTGTTTTTTTATTGTAAGTGATTTTTTCAAACGCTCCTGCATCTAAAGTCAACCACAGTTTTTCAGGTGCAAGGTAAATTCTGTTTTTGCCCGCTGTTGTCATCTTAACAATGATTTCAACCGGTGTTTCGGTTAAATTTCCTCCAAATGCCAACCAACCAAGTTCTGAATGCTCTACAACATATGTTGCCGTGTTCATGGCATAACCGAAAAATCCAGGTCCATAATCACCCGATAGATAATCGATTCTTAGGGTTGAAGGATACGAATGAAAGGCTGCCGGACCGAAACCATCTTGGGTGATGTTGGATATGGCACCCATGACACCACCATAACCGACCTTCAAAAGATAAAAATCAGGATTTTCACGGTACGCTTTCAACACCGGAATAGCATTGATGCCCGAACCATAATGATGGATCTGCCGCTCGATCCGTTGCAGTTTGCCTCCATACAAAAAATCCCAATACCTTCTGGCGTTCCCATTATATGCCCAGTGTGGCATCGTTGGCATATAAGCAAGAACGGCATCTAAGGTGATTTTGGCCTTATCGTCATATCCAAAATAATCGGACCACGTGTACACTTCTTCCTGTCCTGTGGAATCCCAGGGCATCTCACTACCAAACGGATAGTTCAACGTGCCCCAATGATCCGCCCTCTTTTTCATTTCACCTTTTAGATTTTCGGCCATTTCCGTTAATCCTTCCCTTTCAAGATCTTGTAGCACCTTTAGAAAGACCGTACCCTCCATTTGTCCGAATTGACTGTAATAGGGTGCAAACTTGGTCATGGCCATTGCCGTGTGGTACGCGTTCTTTAAATACCAGTCCCATTTCCTATGGTCAACCAAACCTTCATGGTATCTCGCCAAACGGTAAAGCACCCAATACGCGGCGGTTACATGGGGATAGTTGAAAGACCTGCCCAAATCGTCAGCTCCCTTTTTGTCCCATGCGGCCCAGGTTCCATAATTGATACTATCGTTATAGGTACCTTTAGGTAGGCTGTCGGGGGCATAATAAAAAAGGCTTTTCTTGACCCCATAGATACTATCTCCCTCCTTTAGCTGGATACCTCCCCACAGGGTTCGGTCTACGAAGTCTTGAAGTTTTTCAAGTTCTTTTTTATCGGGTTGTAGATATTCTTTCATAATGGCGGCCAACCAACTACCGGCACCGCCCTCATCACTTAGCCCCCCAATCCAGACCCTACCATCTTGGGTAACCTGCCGTTTGGTTTCATAATCATAGGAAATCACGGAAGGACCTCGTTGAAAAGGGTCATTCTTTTGATCGAACCATTGTTCAGTGGTCAAGAAATTGCCCACATCGGCAACCACGTCGCTTTCCGGTTTTATCACTTTATAGTTTATGGTCTGTTGCATCCCATCGTCATAAGCAATGGTCAATCGGGCCCTGCCCCACCTGAGCCCTTGTACGGAAAGCATTTTATATCCTGCCTTGTTTACCCCTTTTTTATCGATTTTCAACGCTCCTCCAGGTTCCACATTTAAGGACGCAATATTGCTGTTATATTTCAGGAACAATTGGGCTTCCACATCTTGCGGTACTACATACCCCGGAATACCAACGGCAACAGGTTTCTTTTTTTTGATCAGTTTGTTTTGGATTCCCTTAATGGAATCGGCAAGGACAAAACGAAGGGAGAAATTCTTCTTTTCACCCGGTCCTAGGCGTATGGAAGTGGGCGTATTCCATTGCTGCACGCCTTTCCAATCAGTTTCGGCATAGGCCTGGCTATGGGCCATCCACTCATGAAATCCTTCAAAGACCACACTTCTAGGCGTCGGGTCGTCCAACAATGGCCGATATGCTTCAAAGGGCATATTTTTTTCTGGAAGTATTAACAATACGGGGCCATGACCACTTAGCCGCTTGACTTCCAAATAACCGGCATCCATGCCCATATAGGGGTCAAAAAAAACATTCTGTGCGTGTGCTTTGTCCAACGTCTTGCCTTCAAGAATGTTGTTGAAGATCATGGGGATGCCCAGAGCGCCAATCTCTACCGGAGCCTTTGAACTGTTGGCAACCTCGAACCGCAGTATCAAATCTTTCCCGGATCTTTCGTAGTAACGGTTGACGGACAAGGGAATGTCCTTGGGCAACGTATTGGACAGGTCGGCCGCTGCCAAAATAGTACCCGAAACCTGTAAGGGTTCTATGGCCGACCGATGCCATGCCGTGGAAATATGTCTCCATTGGCCATCGGATCCCTTAATCGTAAGATTAATATCGCCCAGTTGGAAGAGACTGTCCTTGTTCCTGATATTCAAACGATCGCCCGGTGTAAAATCGAAATTAAGTTTTGATGAAGGCGACAAAGCTGCGACCGTCTGGGACGTCCTAACGAGTTTTAGCGTGAAGTCCTCAGTGGTAAACGTTTCAAAGCCACTTTCCAAACCTAGAGTAGCCGGTCTATCAATGATATTGGACCAATACTCCTGTGCGTTCAATCTTGAAAGCCCGATCAGTATCAGAGCGATTAACAGCGTATATCCTTTTCTTCCCATATTTTATTTTTTGTCGATTTGTTGTGAGTACCGAGTCGTCTCCATTTCCTAGTCTCTATTTAAAATCGGTGGAAAACTTCCATTTCGTTCGATAGTTCTCAGATACGGAAGACTCCAACAGCAGGTTACGCAACATTTCGATGGGCATACTACCCTCTCGCATTACACGATCGTGATATTCCTTTTCCGTCCATCCCTTGGCCAACATTTCATTTCTTAGAGCATAAAATTGGAGCCCCCCCATCATATAGGCCAATTGGTACAAGGGTGGATACGAGGTGGTAAAGGATCTGCGAACCTCCGCCTCGGCATTGGCGTATTCGTGGCCTACCTCATCGACCAAAAGGTCTATACACTCTTGGGGCGTCATTTCTCCCATATGAAATTTTAAAGAGAATATTATGCGGGCACAACGGTGTATCCGCCAGAAAAGCATCCCCATTTTTTGTTCCGGAGTTTGTGGAAATTGCTTGTTCCATAAAATAATTTCCCAATACAGTGCCCATCCTTCGGTCCAAAATGGCGTACGGAATGCACTTCTATAGTTCTTATACCTCGAATTCATAAAAAACTGTAGGTTATGCCCTGGCAAGAGTTCATGCTGTACGGTAGGAAAAGAGAAATTGGGATTGTTGCCCCGCATGCTCATAAGCTTATCGTTTTGTGACATTCCTTCCGTGGGATAAGAAATACTTATGTCCCTGCCCCCCGTAAAAAAGGGATTGACCTTTTGCCGCTCGGGGGTCATCATAATCATGCCCCAGTTTTCCTTGGCCATTTCGGGAATGGTGATAAGATCTCTGTCTTCGATAAATTTTACGGAATGATTGTATAGTTTGGTAATGGCTTCAGGTTGTTCCCCTGGAGCAACATAGGTGTTTTTCACGTGTTCCAAGGCCTTTTTCCAGTCCTTACCGTAACCCATTTCTTCGGAAGCCTTTATCATTTCGGCCTTGCACCATTCAAACTGTTTTTCCGCCGCTGCAATGAGGTCTTTGGGGGTATAGGGAATAAATTCAAGCTTTAGGTTCTCAATGAGG
>JAGXIC010000246.1 GCA_024635875.1 Pricia sp. | reverse complement strand
GCCCCCAATCCCCCGAAATCCGGGGTTATAATAAAAGCGCCCAAAACCATGGTTCCGATGATAGAACCGACATACGATTCAAAAAGGTCGGCCCCCATACCGGCCACGTCACCTACGTTATCGCCGACGTTATCGGCAATGGTGGCAGGATTCAAGGGGTGGTCTTCGGGAATGCCCGCTTCGACCTTACCCACCAAATCGGCCCCAACATCGGCTGCTTTTGTATAGATTCCTCCACCCACACGGGCAAAAAGCGCTATCGAAGATGCACCCAACGAAAACCCGGAGAGTACGTTCAGCACCAAGCTCAAATTCTCGGCACCGGGCCACATGTTCTGGTAGAGCATAAAAAGTCCGCTCAATCCCAATACGCCGAGGCCTACCACACCGAGGCCCATTACGGAACCACCGGCAAAGGCCACTTCTAGCGCCCTGCCCAAAGAAGTACGGGCCGCTTGGGTAGTTCTAACGTTGGCTTTGGTTGCTACACGCATCCCGATAAAGCCCGCCAATGCCGAACAAATGGCACCTACGACAAATGAGAGCGCGACCATACCATGAGATCCGGCTTCCGCGCTTCCCTTAAAATAGAGCAGAATGGCCACGGCCACTACAAAAATGGAAAGGATTTTATACTCCGCTTTCAAGAAGGACATCGCTCCATCAGAGATATTTTTGGCGATCCGGGCCATTTTCGCATTGCCTTCATCTTGCTTGGCGACCCATGAGTTTTTGATAAAGACGAACACAAGGGCCACGATTCCGAAGGCCCATAAATAATTTACTAGTATTTCCATATTCAGTTAGGTATTTTTTAACGGGGGCTAAAGTAGTAAAATTGAGTAGAATAAAAAAAGCCATCCTTATTTATAAAGACGGCTTTTTCTATCCTTATTTTTCAAGGATAATTTTATGCTTTAAATCATAAAGGTACGTCGATCTTTATGATCACTTTCCACATATCTTTTTACGCACTGGTGATAGATCTCCACGGCTTCATCAACATTGCCCCAGCCACCCGTATCGACCTTTTTCTTCTCGAGATCTTTGTAGACCTTAAAAAAGTGTTCTATTTCCTTTAAACGATGGGGATTTAAATCACTGATATCCGCATTATTGCTCCAGATCGGATCGGAAACGGGTACGCAAATAATTTTTTCATCGGGCCCTTTCTCATCGGTCATATGAAAGACACCGATCGGTCTGACTCGCATCACCACCATAGGATAGGTCGGTTCGGCCCCTAAGACCAGCACATCGAGCGGATCTTTGTCCAATGCCAAAGTTTCGGGAATAAAGCCGTAATCGCCCGGATACATCATCGAAGAAAAAAGCATCCGATCAAAACGAATTTTATTTAGCGTAAAATCGTATTCGTATTTGTTTCTACTTCCTTTCGGGATTTCGATCAGAACATCGAAAGTTATATCTGCTTTTTTGGACATTTCTTTGGATTTTTTAGTTCCGTAAAGGTACGAAAATGAGGGAAAATACAAGGTTCAATTATGAGATTCCCGTCTTCGCGAGAATGACCAAAACAAGTTAGAAATTAAACCCGAACGACCCCGTCACGCTGAATGGACGGGCTTCGGGCGCTTCCAAGTAATTGCCCCTGAAGTTGAAGTCAATGCGGAAAATCTTGAAAATATTGCCTACCCCAACGGAATATTCATAATAGATCTTATCGTCAGGTGCCTGTAACGGAATGTTCGTAGGGGCGTTCAGGGCGATATTCTCGTCGGACAGCTCCCCCCAGACTCCTCTTAATCCTACAATTTCCCGTAGGTCGAGTTTTCGAAGTAAAGGTATCCTCGAAAATAACCGTCCGTTGAAATTATGCTCTAGATGTACGGCTGCATACGTGTCGGTTACAAACTCGTAGAAATCAAGATTGGGAAAGGTGTTATACAACGAAAACAAGGTCTGGTTACCGGGGATGACGTTCAGCAGACCAAGAGGTACTTCCCCAAAAGTCTTGCCTATTTCCACTGTACTCAGCAACCGTCCGAAACCGCCGAGTACCCAAGGTTGACTATAGGAAAACTGGAGTTTGCTATAGTTGAAATCACTTTCCAGAAAACCTTCCAAGCCTCTAGTATAGTTTAACAACAGTGTACTATAATCGTCATTGATATCGGCCCGTTCTACTCCATAACCGATGGTACGCTTGCCTGGCGTATAGATCAGCGTCGTATTCACGTCGAACTGTTGTATTTCCGAGGCTATTCCCCCCGCAGCATCGGCATCGACATAATCCAGGCTAAAGGCATCAGGCAGCGCCGAACTAAGCGTTCGGAACGAATTACCGATACGTACCCGAAAATTGGGAATCGGTTCCATTTCAATGTTAAACGTACTCAAATTAATATTGGTCAACCGGTCGTTCGCCCCTACGGTAAGAATGGAAGAGGATGCGATACTCCGTCCCAAAACATCGTTGGTGGCGGTCAGATTGAGTCCCAATTGCTCTATATCACGACGGTTACCGCCAGAAATAATAACCGCGACTTTTTATCGACCAGCCATTTTCCGGAAACGCCATACTTCCCCTTTTTATCCCTAAAACCATAGGCCATGTACCCTTCCAACCGCCAAAGGTCGTTCTGTCCGAAATAGGTTCGGGCGCCTCCTCTTAAACGGATTCCCTCTGCTTCATTATAGCCAAATACGCTGTAAACATCGCCGATATCTATGTTCCATTTATCAATTTCCACGTATCCGGAATTCAATATACTGACCAGATTATAATACGTCTTGAACTTGGGCACAGTCTTGAGGGTATCCAAGAGGGCAAATACCCCTGCTTCATCCTCGTTCAGCGATTCGAGGCGATTGTTGGTCCAAAAGGTAGTGTCACGGTTCAGGACGATCGGATCGAACGGATTGCTTTTGGTCTTGTAAAAATCCCTTCCCCGCTCCCTATCAAATTCATGGCGGTCATAGACAGTGGTCCTTTTTCCATAGATACCTCGGGACTTTTCCTTTTTACTATAACTGAAATCCGTCAACATATAATCCCGCTTCAACAGAAAAACACTGTCGTTGAGCACGTCGAAATCCTGCTCTATATAAATGTCCTTGACCCAGTTCAGGTTGGCACTTTTGACCACCTGCAGATTGATGTTCTTAATGGCATAGGTACTGTCGTTGACCCAAAAATCACCCTTAAAGGTCAGTTCGTTCTTACGCCTTGGGTAGTACACGATATTATAACACCATTTGTCCTCGATAAACGCACTGTCTCGCAAAGCATAATTATAGACATCTATACCCGTTTTGGAAAGGGGACTCGTAAAACTCTTGTCAAAAAATTTGATGTAGTTATTGTACACATCGTATTCGGCGTACATGTCTTGAATAAAGGCAGTGATGGATTGATTGTTCTCGAAACCGGAGTTCTTGCTCCCCAGCACGTCTTCTTTCTCGACATCCATTCGATTATCGCCGAACACTTTCGAAAATTTTTCGTTCAGGAATATCGGCAGATAGGTCTTTCCGGTAATTCGGGAAGTATCGAGGTCTTTGAACATAAATTCAAGCCCCTTAAAAACCCTGCTGTTTATTACCGAACTGTCGATAGTATTAAGATCGAATTCCACCTTTTCGTACTTGTCGTATTTGTACTGATCGAACATACGAAGTCCGTTCTCGCGTTTATTTGCCCAGATTTTTCTTAGGATATCGATGGCGGGATTGTTCTTTTTTGACTGCTTACCTGCGATAAGCACCACTTCCTTTAACTGCTCGCTAGACTCGGCCAAGGTAATTTCCATATCATAGTTCACCTTTTGGGACAACGTGATTTCTTGGGTCTCGAAGCCGATAAAGGATACGATCAAGGTTGGATAAGTAGCGTCGGATTCCAGATAAAACTTTCCGTCGTCGTTGGTAATCGTACCTTCCTGTGAATCTTTGAAAAGCACATTGGCAAAGGGCACGGTCGCGCCAGCTTCGTCAATAACAACACCACCGACTTTGGTCTGTGATTGGGCAAACGTTACCATCAGTAGGAAAATGGGTATTATAATCTTTTTCATGTACACTATTCGGGCTTGACCGGGGAACGGAGCGTTAGGGATATCAATAAAAAATGCTCCGTTGAAAACACATCAACGAAGCAAAGGTACCTTTAGTATAAGGTTACTATAGTTTATATAACACTTTCTTAACAGCCTTGATTACATCTTCGTGGTTCGGCAGCCACTCTTTCAACAAGACCGGTGAATAGGGTGCCGGTGTATCGGCAGTGTTTATTTTTTCAATGGGCGCATCTAAATAATCGAAGGCATTAGATTGCACGTGGAAGACAATTTCGCTAGCTACGTTTCCAAAAGGCCAGGCTTCTTCCAAAATGACCAGGCGGTTGGTCTTCTTGACGGATTTTAAGATAGCCTCGTAATCCATAGGCTTTACGGTGCGCAGATCGATAATCTCGCAACTGATATCCTCTTTTTCAAGTTCTTCCGCCGCCTTATACGCTTCCTTTATAATTTTTCCGAAGGATACAATAGTTACATCAGAGCCTTCCCTTTTAATTTCTGCGACACCTATTGGGATGGTATATTCGCCCTCTGGCACTTCCCCTTTATCACCGTACATCTGCTCCGATTCCATAAAAATAACAGGATCATCATCGCGTATGGCCGATTTCAATAATCCTTTAGCATCGGCAGGATTGGAAGGAACAATTACTTTTAGACCGGGACAGTTCGCATACCAGCTTTCGAAAGCCTGTGAATGTGTGGCGCCCAATTGCCCGGCAGAACCGGTAGGACCACGAAAAACGATGGGACAGGGAAATTGTCCGCCTGACATCTGACGGATTTTTGCCGCGTTATTTATAATCTGATCGATACCGACCAAGGCAAAATTGAAGGTCATGAATTCAATAATGGGGCGGCATCCCGTCATCGTTGAGCCTACACCGATACCGGCAAATCCCAGCTCGGAAATCGGCGTATCGACAACCCGCTTTGCACCGAACTCGTCCAACATCCCTTTTGAAGCCTTGTACGCCCCGTTATATTCCGCCACTTCCTCGCCCATAAGGTATATGGATTCATCGTTCCGCATCTCTTCGGACATCGCTTCGACTAGGGCTTCCCTAAATTGTAAGGTTTTCATAAACTTAAATTTTTCCTGATGCTTTTAGCGCAAGCAAAAATAGGAAATTATATGGCAACCCATTACCACATCCCATCAAAAAACGGATAAATTTATTATGCATGCATAGCTTTTTTCGGAATTTATAGCTATCTTCGTAGAGACAATTTTAAAAGAGTAAAGGAAATGAAAATATTGGTTTGCATAAGTAACGTACCCGATACGACATCGAAAATAAATTTTACCGATAACGATACGAAATTCGATACCAACGGGGTGCAATTTGTTATAAATCCCAACGATGAATTCGGACTTACCCGCGCCATGTGGTTCAAGGAAAAACAGGGTGCCACCGTACACATTGCCACCGTGGGTGAGGCTACCGTCGAACCGACCATGCGCAAGGCTTTGGCGATAGGCGCCGATGAAGGTATTCGCATCAATGTAGCACCTACCGACGGATATTTTGTGGCTGAGCAACTGGCGGCAGTGGTTAAAAATGGTGAATATGATCTAGTGATTGCCGGGCGGGAATCCATCGATTATAATGGTGGGATGGTTCCGGGTATCCTGGCCACTATGTTAGGTATGAACTTTGTGAATACTTGTATCAGCCTGGAAATCGAAGGTGACACCGCAACCGCAATCCGCGAAATCGACGGTGGAAAAGAAACTGTTGAAACTTCCCTGCCCCTTGTCATCGGAGGCCAAAAGGGTTTGGTAGAGGAGAGTGACCTGAAAATTCCAAATATGCGCGGTATCATGATGGCCCGAAAAAAAGCGCTTAACGTTGTCGAGCCTGTCGATGCAACGAAAGCCACCCAAGATGTCAGTTTTGATAAACCTGCACCCAAAGGGCAGGTGAAATTGGTCGACTCGGTTGATGAGTTGGTGGATTTGTTGCATAATGAAGCGAAAGTCATCTGATGATGACAAATTCCAAATTGCAAGAATTGGGATTTAGTGCTTGGAATTTGGAATTTTAAGACGTTCTAGGAACACTCAGACTCAAATTCCAGTAAAAACTTAAATCAAAGAAACATGTCCATACTAGTATACACAGAATCCGAAAACGGAAAATTCAAAAAGAACGCTTTTGAAGTGGCCTCTTACGCTAAAGCAGTGGCCGACCAAATGGGTACTTCGGCAACCGCGATTTCATTTAATGCCTCAGAAAACGAAAGTTTGGGAGCATACGGAGTTTCGAAAGTTTTGAACATTACCAATGATACGTTAAACACCTTCAACGCTGAAGCGTATGCCAAAGCGATCGCGCAAGCGGCGGAAAAGGAAGGCACCAAGATCGTGGTGGTCAGTTCTAGTGCCAACAGTAAGTTCTTGGCGCCCATTTTGGCAGCCAAATTGAAAGCCGGCTACGTACCGAACGTAGTAGCAGCCCCTGATAGCACCGAACCTTTAAAAGTAAAACGCACCGCTTTCAGCAACAAAGGATTTGCACATACCGAAATCAGTACAGATATCAAAATCATCGGCGTTTCGAACAACGCATTCGGCCTAAAAGAAAATCAGGCCGATGCCGCTGTAGAAGATTTCAGTCCCGAATTGGGGGATGGGGATTTTTCCGTCAAATCCGTAAATATCGATAAAGTTGCCGGCAAGGTAACCATAGCCGATGCCGAGGTCGTGGTATCCGGTGGCCGCGGACTGAAGGGCGCAGAAAATTGGGGAATGATCGAAGAACTGGCCGATGTGCTGGGGGCTGCGACGGCCTGTTCCAAACCCGTATCCGATATGGGATGGCGACCACATGGCGAGCATGTGGGGCAAACCGGAAAACCCGTAGCGGCCAATCTTTACGTGGCGGTTGGTATCTCCGGTGCCATTCAACATTTAGCGGGAGTGAGTGCCTCGAAGACCAAAGTGGTCATCAACAACGACCCCGAAGCCCCTTTCTTCAAGGCAGCGGATTACGGAATCGTCGGCGATGCCTTTGAAGTAGTTCCCAAACTCGTCGAAAAATTAAAGGAATTTAAAGCGCAAAACGCGTAATATTTGTTAATTTGCGCGCCCAATGGGGCTGTTTAAATACTGGGGCACCCATATTTAAACAGCCTTTTTGTATTTTTATAGTCTATGAGCTTAGTCCGGTTAAAAATTAAGGGTATTTCCTATAGTCAAACGCAAAACGGCGCCTACGCCCTCATTTTGAACGAGGTCGAAGGCGACCGCAAGCTGCCTATTGTCATTGGGGCTTTCGAGGCGCAGTCCATCGCCATTGCCCTCGAAAAGGAAATCAAACCACCGCGGCCCTTGACCCACGACCTTTTCAAGAATTTTGCAGATCGTTTTGAAATCGTCATCAAACAGGTTATCATCCACAAATTGGTCGACGGGGTCTTTTATTCCAGCATCATTTGTGAGCGCGATAAGATCGAGGAAATCATAGATGCGCGTACTAGTGACGCCATCGCTCTGGCCCTCCGCTTCAACGCACCTATTTTTACGTACAAAACCATTTTGGACAAGGCCGGTATTTTTCTCAAATTTTCTGCAAAGGACAGTAAAAAAGAAGGCAATGACGAAAGCATCGTGGTCGACGAAATTTTACAGGAAGGCGAGACCGTCGAAATAGAAACCGGTGCTTCAGACGGGTATACCGAGCTTTCCATAGACGAACTCAACAAAGAACTCGATAAGGCCGTCAGCAATGAAGACTACGAAAAGGCCGCCAAGCTTCGGGATGAGATTTCAAAACGCAACTAATTCACCAATCCTTTCATGACACGTACCCTTTGGATCCTGTTGCTGGCCATCTTCTTCTTTTTTCCGGCCGCAGCACAAGATTCTTTAGGGCTCGATGCCGTTGATGGAATTACCATGAACGATGTGCTTCCTGAAAACGCCTCTGAAATCGTTCCCAATCAAGGTATTTCCGTTGGTAGCGTTTCCCGGGGTTTATTAGGGATGTTGGTGCTTCTCTTACTATCCTTTTTATTCAGTTCGAACCGTAAAGCCATCAATTGGAAGACCGTGGGCATTGGGCTGGCACTTCAATTGATTATTGCCATAGGCGTTTTGAAAGTTACCTTTATTCAAAAAGGTTTCGAGGCCGTAGGTGAGGTTTTCATCAGTATATTAGGATATACAAGGGCAGGAAGTAAATTTTTGTTCGAGGGGCTCGTGGTAGATACCAACACCTTCGGCTATATTTTCGCCTTTCAGGTATTGCCGACCATTATCTTCTTTTCTGCGCTGACCTCTTTACTGTTTTATTTGGGCGTGATACAAAAAGTAGTGAAAGCCCTTGCGTGGCTATTGTCCAAAAGCTTAGGTATCTCCGGACCTGAAAGCCTTTCCGTAGCCGGCAACATATTCTTGGGCCAGACGGAAGCTCCCTTGTTGATAAAGGCCTACCTTGAAAAAATGACACGTTCCGAGATCCTGCTGGTCATGATCGGTGGAATGGCCACCGTTGCGGGAGCCGTACTGGCCGCCTACATCGGGTTTCTAGGAGGCGAGGACAGGGTATTACAACTTGTCTTTGCCAAGCATCTTCTAGCCGCGTCGGTAATGGCGGCGCCGGGCGCCATTGTCATTTCCAAAATCCTATATCCGCAGACCGAGCCTGTAAACACCGAAGTAGAAGTTTCCAGTGCCAAAATAGGTTCGAATGCACTCGATGCCATCGCCAATGGCACCACCGAAGGCCTAAAACTGGCCGTGAACGTGGGTGCCATGCTTTTGGTATTTGTCGCCCTAATCGCCATGGTCAACGGTATCTTGGGATATGCCGGCAATCTCACCTCGCTTAACGGTTGGATCGCTGCAAACACAGCTTACGAAACCTTTTCTTTGGAAGCCATTCTCGGCACGCTATTCGCTCCGCTAATGTGGCTTATCGGCGTCGCCAACGAAGATATCATGCTCATGGGTCAATTGCTCGGTATCAAATTGGTCGCCAGCGAGTTCGTCGGCTACATTCAACTGGCCGAACTCAAAGATTTCGCTACCGGAGCCAATTTCACCTACAACAAATCCGTCATCATGGCCACTTACATGCTCTGCGGCTTCGCCAATTTCGCCTCCATCGGCATTCAGATCGGCGGTATCGGCTCGTTGGCGCCGGGGCAGCGTAAGACGCTTTCCGAATTCGGGATGAAGGCCGTTTTGGGCGGGTCCATAGCCTCCTTACTTTCAGCTACGATTGCAGGTATGATATTGGGGTAGTGCGTTTTTGATACTTACCATTTTTAATTCAATCAAAAAATTTTAAGGTCTTTATCTTTCTTAAATCAGGTGCTGCAGAAAATAACCTATCTTACAACAAACTTCCTAAACGTAAGCAATACCCATCTTACGCCGGTTTGAATGGAAAATTTCAGCATTATTTCAAAACTCGTTATATATTAGATACACAATTTTTAAATCAACCCATTATGATTTATACGCTTAGAAATTTAACGAAAACTATTATGTATGTTTTGCTATTGGTGTTTGCCGAATCAACTTTGGCACAAGATGGAACGATTACACCATTAGAAGCACCGAAAGAGCCAAACGCCATTCCGCTTGGGACTGGTGGTGTCGATGATCAACCCGCCGAAGAAACCTGGTTCCGCCAGTGGGGAGACCCGATGGCCCGTAACATTACCTCTGCGACCCTAACCCCATTTCTTTCTGAACCTGGCACCGCGAACGGCGCAACGGTGATTGTGGCACCAGGTGGAGGCTTTAGATGGCTTTCGATGGGCAACGAAGGATGGGAGGTCGCAGAGGCACTTGCAAAACAGGGCATCAATGCTTTCGTACTCAAATACCGGCTGCGCCCAACTGCAGAGTCGCTCGATGACTTCAAGGCTTGGATGAATCGTCCAAGAACCCCACCTAGCGAATCTGCAGCGTCTTCAGATTCTACTAAAACAGTAGCGTCATCACAACCACAGCGAGATGACTTGTCCGACCAACTTGAGGATGCCGAGGCCGCCTATGCTATGATACTCGAGCGTGCTGAGGAGTGGGGCGTCGATACGGACCGAATCGGGATGATTGGCTTTTCTGCCGGTGCCGGTCTTACCATGCATTCAACGCTGAATTCCAAAACCATGGATTTAGCCTTTATCGGTCCGATATACGGTGGCATGGGCCCTGTTGAAGTTCCTGAAAACGCCCCACCTATGTTCAATGTGATAGCCACCGATGACTTTCTATTCAAGGGTCAGTTTGGCGTTATTGATTCTTGGTATAAAGCGGGCATCCCGGTTGAGTTTCATTTGTACCAAAATGGCGGTCATGGTTTTGGTCTCGGAAATCCTGATCGAACCAGTAGCCGTTGGTTTGATGCGTTTGTATACTGGTTGGATGTTAATGGCTTTATGGCGGACAAGTCGGCCGAGTGATAGCAAAACTAACGCGGATTGGGATTTTGACCATATGGCTGTAATAAGCTATTGTATCCTTGCAAAACTATTTCAGGTTTGGGCCTCACCACGCTGTACGACTTTATTGTCACTAAATCAGATGCAGCAGTATGTCCATTGCGGGGCTTAGGCTACGTTTTCGGCGTACTTTCTCTGTCAGGATAGCACCTCAAATCTTATAGAACACAATTATTTAAGGGCATCATAGATGGGTGTGAAGTGAAATTTGATCTAATCTAAATTTTAGGAAATCGTAAAAACGGTTCGCCACTCAACATATCATACACTTTGAGTGAGAAAAGAAAATGGCGAGCAATAAGTGAACGACATCCGACGGTATTCAAAATAGAAGATGACAACTTATAATTTTAATACGCTATGCCAATCTGTACCATTACTATCCAAAAACAATGAAACCTCTAGCAATCCTTCTGTCTTTGATATTACTATGCTGTAAAAGCGAAACAAAAAATGAAATAAATTCTGAAAACGGCATTGACAAAAGCGTTTACGCGATGTGGAACGATTTTACCGAGTCAAATCCAGAATTTAAAAAAGAAGAACTACCGGAATCGACATATTTCCATGATAAGGAAGCGGATGCCAATCGCTTAGCGGAATTGATCGTAAACGAAAAAAGAAAGCAGGTTCCAATTTATATCATTGGTACGAAGAAGCTAAAGCGGATTTACCAAAAATCGGAACAAAAAATATTGTAACGGATTTTGACGGAAAAGCAAGGGCGATAATTGAAACCATTAAAGTAGATACAATTCCTTTCCATCAAATTTCCGCAGCATATACTAAAATGGATATGGGAACGACAATTGAACCGCTAAAAAAATGGAAAAAAGCACATTGGGACTTTTTTGCGAACGCTTTGGAAGAAAGCGGAAAGAAGCCGACCGAAGACATGCTCATAGTCTACGAAAGTTTTGAAACCATTTGGCCAAAAAAATAGGAATTACCCTTTCAACTATCCTACCTTTCATTTACATTGACGTCAAGCCGCATTATGGCCACGAATAACTAACTATGGCCTTCGTTAGAAAGACCGTTTAAAAATTGCCCTTTCTGAAAGCATGATAATAGGTGTTACCCATTAATCTTCTCTTGGTAATCGTGATTCCCGCTCTGCAATTTGATAAACAAGTGCCGCAATTACCGTTGCATTTATCATCATATCACGTTCTGGAACATATTCCAAAGCATCTAAATTAGTGTGATGTGTTACGGTATTATAGTTTAATTTATCTTGAATTATCTGAAAAGCTGGAATCTTGTAATAATCAAACACATCATGATCTGTGAAATTTGTGTTTTGAATGGTTAGATTATTGACATCCAAACGTTCATAGGGTGACAGCATTTCCTCAAAAATAGGTTTTACCGCTTCGTTTCCTTGCAAATACAGCCCTCGCATTTGACCGGCACCATTATCCATATTAATATAGGCCGAAATTTTTTCAACCTCTTGTTTTCTAGAGCTCTCATGTACCTTTCCGTAGTGATTTTCTGCATATGCCATAGAACCGAGATAGCCTTGCTCCTCACCACCCCAAAGTGCAATTCTAATAGTTCGTTTTGGTTTTAATCCAGAAGCTTTAATGATTCGCATCACTTCCATCATCACTGCCGATCCCGCTCCGTTATCCGTAGCCCCCGATGCCGGGTGCCAAGAATCAAAATGTGCCCCGATCATAACAACCTCATCTTTTAATTTTGAATCTGAACCTGTAATCTCTGCGATGATATTCACATTGTTTTCAGGTCTTAAATAGAGTTCCGAATCCAAATGAAATTTTATCCTTGGATTAATTTCCCGATCTATCAAGCGTTTTAATTTCCCGAAACTTTCCGGCGAAATGGCAAAATAGGGAACTGATTTTACATGGTTTTCCCTAAAATTATAGGATCCGCTCGGATGAACAATACCCGGAAAAAATGGTGTAGTTCCTAAAATACTTAAAGCTCCTTCCGCTTTTAAGAATGAAAAAAAGGCATCATCCTTTCTCATAAAACTTTCGAAAATAACTTCTAAATCCTCGATCAAATCCATATCCCCAGCTGATGGCCCCAAGGGATTGTTCGATACTGGAACAATTGATTTTTCAGCTTCCACAATTTGCTCGTCGGTAAATCGTGTTGAAAGGGCCTCGAATAGCATATTTTGTTCTGGCGCCGATCCTATCAATATGGTCTTTCCCTGTAATTTTCCACTCCATTGCTTTTTTACTTTTTCTAGATCCGTATAACTTTCGATCCAAATCAAATCACCGATTTGAACACCATCTGAGCTTTCTGTCCACGCATACGGATACGCTTGTATTTTCATATAGGCAGGTTCCGTCATTTCTACATTAAACGAGTTTACTTCCCAACCCATGCAATCGTCACAATAATTTTCGAAATACACCTTATCGACGCCCCAATTTTCCAGGGTCGTCTTTGCCCATTCCGCCGCTGTATAATATTGATCCGTTCCTGTCAGCCGAGGACCGTAAAGATCGGACAAGTCGGAAATCAGACGCATGACCTGCGATTTCTGAAAGCCTTCGGTATTAATTTTAGAAAGTGCCTGTGATTTTGTTTGGCCGATGGCAGAGCATCCTATTAAAAGGAATGCGATACTGATTTTAGAGAAGATTTTCATACTAGGAATACGGGTTTATTTGGTTACAATGTAACAAAGAATAACGAAAGCACAACACATCCCGCCAACATTAAGGGAAACCCTAATCTCCATGGTGTTCGTGCAGAGTATTTTGATTATGGCTTGGACAGCACCACTACTGGATATGGT
>JAGXIC010000245.1 GCA_024635875.1 Pricia sp. | reverse complement strand
GTGATTTCCTTTTTTATGGATTGGGAAGAATAATCGCTTTTATCGGAGGTCAAAGTGAGAAGAGTTCTGTTTGCTTCGGCTAGCTTGGCTAGCAACAGATTATTCAATCGTACCGCATTAGGGTGTGATTTGCGTACAGTTCTATTAGTTTCATCCCAGTATTTAAGGTCTATGTATTGACCCGTATAGAGATAAGTCGAGCGTCTATCTTTGGTAATACGAATGACAAGCGGATATTCACCCTGCTTGTTCGGTTTCTTGCGAAGGCTTACCTTTATACTTGATGCCATTGCTGTGATATTTGACCTAAAGGTACAACTCAGGTACAACATAGGTACAACAAATTGCGGTTTTACTCGTATTTTTATGTTTTTAAAAATTCATAATTATTACGTAATCAGTTGATTATAAGACCATATAGCACCATATCAATTCATAAAGATTAGAACTTAAAATCCTGTGACCATCTGGTCGTGCGGGTTCAAGTCCCGCCTCGAGTACGAAGACCCTTGTTAATCGTTTGATTTTCAAGGGTTTATTATTGAATTACTTTTATTTTCCCCGTTCTTTCCCCTTATTTAGAGGATTTCATACGATTTAGGATAGTAAGGCATTAATTCACCTGCTAGATTCACTGTAGTTTAAAGGTAATTGGAATACTGTAGGGCACCATTACCGCCACGCCCCTTTGCTTACCCGGTGTCATTCTAGGTATTGCTGCAACGATACGCGTTGCCTCGTTTTCCAAATTTTTATCAGGACCTCTAACTCTTATATTGGCAATAGACCCTTTATTATCTATGGCAAATTGCACGAACACACGACCTTGAACACCCATTTCCACTGAAATTTCCGGATACCTAAATTCTTTGGCCACATGCTCCTGAATTTTTTTTGGAAACAAGCTTTCTTCGCTTCGTTCGTTTTTTTATTCTCGCAACCCGGAAAAACGGGTACATTCTCAATGACTGAGAAAGGCACGGAAACTTCCTCCTCCTCTTCTTCAACTTCAACATCGTCGACCTCGATCGGGGTCTCTATGACAGACTCCTGGTTCGTTTCAGTGCTTTCGATAATCGTCTCCTCAATTTCATCATTGTCCGCCACGATTTCTATGACCTCGGGTGCTGATGGCGGTGGCGGTGGCGGCGCTGTCTTGATCTGCTCCGTTACAGGCACATCTTCCTTTATTTCGTCTAAAACGTTCATCGACTCCACCACTAAATCTTCACTATCGTAGGTTTTATATTCAAATGCTCTCCAAGTTAGAAAAAGCACAATAGTCAGGCCTATAACAAAATAAAGCCCACTATTTCTGTTAAGATATACCTTCGGATTTTTTTTTGCTTTCATCACAAAATTAACTACGAGGTTATTCATAAATTTAATTCTGCTAGGTAAGAATTCATATGACATTTATCAGTTCTATACTTTAGCATTAGAATTTCGCCAACCCCTAGCCTCGTTGGTATATGGGATGGTTTGAAAAGCTAGGAATTTTATCAAATTCAAAATAATATATCGTTTCGTCAGGTTTCCTGACAGTTCTGCACAGGAGAAGTTCATTTCCTGTTTTTAGAAGATATATTTACTGATTTATGGCTATTCCGTTAAAAAATATGACACTTGTCATACAACCAAACGGTGTTGTTCCTTAATTTTCCGTATCCTATCCCAAAAAAATCCAAATACAATTATGAATTCCAATAAAGACTTCGATATAGCGTCCCTGGGCAGCGCATCTATTGCTTCGCCCATTCAACTCAGTACAACTGTAGGGGACATGATTTTCAATTTCATAGCGGATGGCGATAACATTTTGGCCGATGTCTCAATAAAAAGCTTCAACTCCTGCATAAAAAATAATAGTCAACCGAATTGTGTTGAAAAGGCCGGACCGCGAGAAAAACTATTTTTTGACCCCAATAATACCACGGCGGCCATCGTGACCTGCGGCGGACTTTGCCCCGGTATCAATAATGTCATTCGTAGCTTGGTGATGGCACTACATTACTTTTATGGAGTCAAACGTATTATTGGAATTCCCTATGGATATGAAGGTTTGATACCCCGGAACGGTCATGGATTCAAGGAACTTACGCCGGATAAGGTAAAGGACATCCATGAATTCGGTGGTACGGTTCTGGGATCTTCCCGGGGCAATCAGTCCGTTTCAGAAATGGTGGATACTTTGGAAAGCAATAAAATCGATCTGCTCTTCGCCATAGGCGGCGACGGTACGCTAAAAGGAGTCAACGCCATTGGTGATGAAATCAAAAGACGAAATTTGGATATTGCTACCGTAGGGATTCCCAAAACTATTGACAACGACATCGACCTTATCGATAAATCGTTCGGTTTCGAGACCGCCTTTGATGTGGCTACCCCTATTATAAGGAATGCACATAACGAGGCAACCGGTGCCTATAATGGCGTATCTATAGTAAAACTGATGGGAAGGGACAGTGGATTCATCGCGGCTTCCGCCGCTATAGCCATGCCCGTGGTAAATTTTGTTCTGGTCCCTGAAATAAATTTTTCACTGTATGGTGCAACTGGTTTTTTGGAAGCCTTAAAAAAGCGACTAGAGCTAAAGCACCATGCAGTAATCGTTGTCGCCGAAGGTGCAGGGCAGCATCTGTTCGAAACAGGGGATAAGGTTACGGATGCCTCGGGAAACGTTAAACATAAAGACATCGGTCTATTTTTAAAGGAAAAGATCAAAGAGTATTTTGATGCCACATCGCTAAAGACCACCATTAAATACATTGATCCGAGCTACATCATAAGAAGTGCCCCTGCGAACGCTAACGACAGCCTTTTTTGCAATAGGCTGGCATATGATGCCGTACACGGGGCAATGGCCGGTAAGACAAAATTTGTGGTTGGCAGGCTCAACAACCGATTTGTTTATTTGCCTATTTCCAAAGTGGTGAACCGAAGAAAAAAAATAGATTTGGAAGGTCAGTTTTGGTTTGCGACGCTACAGAGTACGGGGCAGCCGTTCACTATGACGTAACGAAATCAGTACAGTTTGTCGTGCTATTGCCTTGCCATGTGTTGGCCGGTGAATTGCGGCACTGCACCATCGAAAGCATTAAATGCAAATTCGTATATCTTACCAACCTACTAAAAAATGGGTTATCGTACGTGAAAGATAATCGTTGCCTGCTACATCGGTGGTAAGAAACATTTTCGCCGTTTTGTACGGATGGTGCCATTTGGCAAATTTACTGACTGTTGCATTTTCGTGTGTAGCTTTTATCATAATTAGAATATATTTCGATGTTATTTTTAAAATTTCCTTTAGGAAAACTTTTCTTAGGGTTTCCTAAATATGGTATTGGCTTGTACGAATGAAAAAATCGCCTACATGCTTGCCTTAAAGTACTCTCGGTTCATTCGGGCGATATTCGTCAAGGAAATTTCCTTGGGACATTCCACTTCACAGGCACCTGTGTTCGTACAATTTCCGAATCCCTCTTCATCCATTTGCTTGACCATATTTGCCACGCGACTTTGTGCTTCTACTTTTCCTTGTGGCAGCAGGGCCAATTGCGATATTTTGGCCGATACAAAGAGCATAGCGGAGGCATTTTTACAGGCGGCTACGCACGCACCACAACCGATACAGGTAGCGGAATCAAAAGCGGCCTCGGCAATCGTCTTTTCAATGGGAACGGTATTGGCGTCCTGAGGGTTTCCGGAAGTATTCACCGAGATATAGCCGCCAGCCTGTTGTACACGGTCGAAAGAGGAGCGGTCTATGACCAGATCCTTGATAATTGGAAAGGCCTTTGCCCTGAACGGCTCTACGAACACCGTATCCCCATCATTGAATCTACGCATATGCAATTCACAGGTAGCGATACCCCTGTCCGGACCATGGGGCCGACCGTTGATGAAAAGCGAACACATACCGCAGATACCCTCCCTACAATCATGATCAAACGCAACGGGACTTGCCCCCTTTACAATGAGGTCGTAATTGAGCGAATCCAACATTTCCAAAAAAGAATCGTCCGGGTTAACATTTTCCAATCGATATTCTACCAAGCTCCCTTTTTCCTTTCGGTTTTTTTGCCGCCATATTTTTAACGTTAGTTTCATTCCGTTTTCTTTTAGTATCCTATTTATAGCTTCGTTGCTTTACGGCAATACTTTTGTAGACCAATTCTTCTTTGTGTAATTTCCATATTCCCGGTTTTTCGATGTATTCCCATGCCGCCACATGGGCATAGTTCTCATCGTCCCGCATCGCTTCTCCATCGGGGGTACGGTGCTCTTCACGGTAGTGCGCACCGCAAGATTCTTCACGGCTCAGGGCATCTTTGGCATAAAGCTCGGCCAATTCCAAAAAATCGGCCAGACGACCCGCTTTTGCGAGTTCTTCGTTAAACTCGTTGGCCGTTCCCGGAATGGTAACGTTCGTCCAGAAATCTTTTCGAAGTGCCCTGATTTCCTGCATTGCAGTTTCCAGACCGCTTTTATAGCGGTTGATACCACAGTACTGCCACATTATCGTTCCCAGCTTTTTATGAAAATAATCCACAGGGTATGAACCTTTGTTCTTGATCAACCTGTCAATTGTTTTGCTTACCATTGACTCTGCTTCCTTGAATTCGATGGATGTCGTGCTTATCTTTCCGGTACCGATATCCTCCGAAAGATAATCCCCAATGGTATAGGGGAGAATGAAATAACCGTCGGCCAGCCCTTGCATCAATGCCGATGCCCCTAGTCTGTTCGCCCCATGATCCGAAAAGTTGGCTTCTCCGACAGCAAAAAGACCGGGTACTGTCGTCATCAGATTATAGTCGACCCAGAGTCCACCCATCGTATAGTGCGTAGTGGGGTAAATTTTCATGGGGGTTTCATAGGGATCTTGATCCACTATTTTGTGGTACATCTGAAACAGGTTTCCGTATTTCTGTTTTATCACTTGTTTGCCCAATCGTTGTCTCGTAGCATCGTCTACATTTTTCAATCCGGTCACCTGCGCCTTTTCTTTTCCCGAGCGATGAATGGCGGAAGCAAAATCCAAGAATACGGCCTGCCCGGTTACGTTTACCCCATAACCGGCATCGCAACGCTCTTTGGCGGCACGCGAAGCCACATCCCGGGGTACGAGATTGCCAAATGCAGGGTACTGTCTTTCCAAATAATAATCACGGTCTTTATCAGGAATATCAATTGGTTTCTTCTTTCCCTCGCGTATGGCTTTGGCATCTTCCAATTTTCTGGGCACCCAGATGCGTCCGTCGTTCCGCAATGATTCCGACATCAACGTCAGTTTCGATTGGTTGGGGCCGCCAACGGGAATTGCCGTAGGATGTATTTGATTGAAACAGGGATTAGCCAAAAAAGCACCTTTTCTATGGGCCTTCCAAGCTGCCGATGCATTGCTGCCCATAGCATACGTGGAGAGGTAGAATAAATTTCCATAGCCTCCCGATGCAATGACTACGGCATGCGCCGAATGTCGTTCCTTGGCTCCGCTAATCAGATTTCTAGAGATAATGCCTCTTGCTTTGCCATCGACAAGGACAATATCCATCATTTCATGCCTATTGAACATCTGTATCTTACCTCGGCCGATCTGTCGGTTCATGGCAGCGTATACGCCCAATAAAAGCTGTTGCCCGGTCTGCCCCTTGGCATAGAATGTTCTTGAAACCTGTACGCCCCCAAAAGAGCGATTTTCCAAAAGACCGCCATACTCCCTGGCAAATGGAACGCCCTGTGCCACACATTGGTCGATGATGTTCGAAGACACTTCGGCCAAACGATATACATTCGCTTCCCGCGACCGGTAATCGCCTCCTTTAATCGTATCATAGAAAAGACGGTATACAGAATCTCCATCACCCTGATAGTTTTTGGCCGCATTGATACCGCCCTGTGCCGCGACAGAATGTGCCCTACGCGGTGAATCTTGAAAGCAGAACGATTTAACGTTGTATCCCAATTCCGCCAAGGTAGCTGCCGCCGATCCGCCGGCCAAACCGGTGCCAACTACGATAATGTCTAGCGTACGTTTGTTGGCCGGACTTATCAAATTAAGGCGATTTTTATGGTTGGTCCACTTTTCGTTCAACGGCCCGTCCGGTATTTTAGCATCCAATCGGTTCATACCCAAGTAGATTATATGTGATGGTCCATAATTTGATGTGCATCAATGAGCGGACCACCGTGCATAATTTCTTCGGAAGCCTGGTTAATGAATTTATCGAAATTCAAATGGAACGAATGTGCCAGTTGTATGGCCTTGCTTATATACGCTCCCTTTTGTAACCAAGTGTTCATGGGGTCCAACATTTCCGTAGGGACCTCCTTGCAATATTTTGGCATATTCAGACCAAAAATAGGATGCTGCTCATAGTCTACTTTTTCCAGCTCGCCTTCTAAAATAGAGGAAATCATGGCCCGGGTATACTTAAGCTTTATCCTGGATCCCACACCGTAGGGCCCTCCGGTCCAACCCGTATTGATCAGCCAAACACTAACGCCCGCATTCGTCATTTTCTTGCTGAGCATTTCCGCATAGACCGTCGGGTGCAAAGGCATAAACGGCTCTCCAAAACAAGCTGAAAACGATGGAACCGGCTCATTGATACCCGCTTCGGTACCTGCTACTTTTGCCGTATAGCCAGATATAAAATGATAGGCGGCCTGCCCCGGAGTAAGTTTTGACACCGGAGGTAATACTCCGAAAGCGTCACAGGTCAGAAAAAAGATGTTCTTCGGATTTTTCGCATAGGATGGAACCACAATAGTATCGATATGGTCTATAGGATAACTGACCCTTGTATTCTGGGTAATGGAACTGTTCGAGTAATCGACTTCTTTGGTGCCATCCTTAAAAACGATATTTTCCAATAATGCACCCGGTCGGATGGCACGGTAGATATCGGGTTCTTTCTCTTCGGTAAGATCGATAACCTTGGCATAGCATCCGCCTTCGAAGTTGAAGATCGTGTTGTCGGCCGTCCAACCGTGCTCATCATCCCCGATCAGTTTACGTTCGGGATCTGCGGAAAGGGTGGTCTTTCCAGTACCTGACAATCCGAAAAATATGGCGGTATCACCATCTTCGCCTACATTTGCGGAACAATGCATCGGTAGCACGCCATTTTCTATAGGAAGAATGAGGTTTAAGGCAGAAAAAATACCTTTCTTCATTTCGCCGGTATAGGCTGATCCGGCGACCAGGGCCACTTTTCGCGTAAAATCTAAGATGGAAAAATTACCGGCCCTCAGCCCAAACGATTCGGGGTCTTTTGCCTCGTAGCCCGGTGCACAAAGTACCAGCCATTCTTCCTCAAAATTTTCGATCTCATCATCCTTTAGACCAATGAACATATTCTTGATAAAATAGTTGGACCATGGATATTCGGTAATCGTACGAACGTTCATACGGTACTTGGGGTCGGCGCAAACGTAGGCGTCCCGCACATAAACCTCCTTACCCGACAAATGCTTGACGACCTCATCGTAGAGGCGATTGAAATTATCGGAATCCAATGGTTTGTTGATTCTTCCCCACCAAACCTTTTCTTTGGTATAGTCATCCTTTACCAAGAAACGGTCTTTGGGAGACCTTCCGGTAAATTTTCCAGTATTCACACAAAGGGTTCCGTTTTCAGTTTCGGTGCCCATCCCATTTTCCACGGTCAGTTTTTGAAGGGTTTCCCCATCAAGGTTCCAGTGCGCGGTTACATCTTCTAATCCGTATTTTTTGAGATCCGCATTTTTCGGTGTTTTGGATACTACTTCCATAGGTTCTATTTTTAATTATTATTAAATTTTTAAAAGGGCCAAAATAAAGGACCACGAGCAGGGTAATGGCAAAGAACAAGAGCAAAAGCGGCCCACCGACTTTCACATAGTCCATAAATTTGATAACCCCCAGTTCCCATAACCATAGCATTGGTGGTCGTGCCCACGGGTGTCAGGAAAGCAGTAAAGGCGCTGATGGTCACTACAATCATAAAAGGCTTTGGGGAAAGGCCCATAGACACGGCTCCCATAAAAGCTGTCGGTGCCATGAGTACGGCAGTTGTTGAGTTATTGATGGTCTGGCTAAAAGCAGTGGTCACCAAAAAAATACCTCTGAGCAACACTACTGGATGCTAAACCCACTCAGGGTTTCTGACATATCGAGTTTTCCGGTTAGATACAGCACCAACAGCGACATAAGGGCCACCACATCGGGCGGGAATCCCCACCAAACGAAAAGAACGATGGTAATGGCCAAAATGACCAACAGTACAAGCATACAATTACTAATATAACGGATTAATTGATTGCCAAAACGGGCACTTTCGAATGAAGGGTCAAAATCTCGGTCAGCTGTCCCTCCGAGGGCTTACTATGTTTCGCGTGATTTCTAGAAAGTATCGTTATCATATCGATATTCTTTTCGGAAGCATAGGTCAATATGCCTTCTACTACATCGGGATTTTCTATAAAAACATGTTCCGAATAAAAACTTTCAAGATAATAATGGATGGCATTTTCGTTCTTTTCATCTACATCCGAATAACCATAGGTTTCTGGCTTATTCTTTATCGTGATGACATGTACCTTGGCATTGAATTTTCGGGCAACTTCTAAAAGGGTGCCCAATACTTTGGTATTGTCGATCTCTTCCTTTCCGAGTACTAGGGCAATATTCTTAATTTGAAATTTCCCGTGGCCGTAGGGTACGACCAATACAGGGCAATCGGTCTCAAGTACCAGTTTTGAAGTGTTGGTAGGTTCCGAATCCTCAGCTCCCAAAGTTCCGAAAGTACCCATGATGATCATGTCTATGTGTTCGGTCTTTTGAATATGTATCAATGATTCGGTCAATTCTCCACTCATTGATACCCATTCGATTTTGTGTTTAAGAGATGCGTTGTGTTCCTGCTCGGTGCTCGTGAAAGCTTCCTTGAGCAGGTCCATATCATCGTCTTTTGAAACGTAGGCCAACAGGATTTTTAAATTATCGTCTTTGCCCACATACTGTACTGCATATTCAAGTGCCCTTTTTGAGGTCTTTGAAAAACTAAAAGGAACTAGGATGGTAGGTATTTTTTTCATGATACATCACTTTTTTTTCGGTTCAAGACAAAAGTAAATAACCGCTTTCGCCCAAAACATGACAACTGTCATACTTCAGGAAAACATTGAGACCTAATATTGCAATGGCGAAATTCAGCGGTTGAAAATGTAACAATTTCCTATTTATAAGAACTTAAGGACCGCTTTTTAATGGACACCTATCCAAACTTTCGTTCAGTGCGCAGAATCGGCCAATAGTACTCGATTTGGGCAATACAGTAAACCTCCAAAATAGCAAATGGATGTTCGTACTGCAATATCAATATAGAATCGAGTAGCGAAGATTCCATGGTTTAAGGGCTCGAAATCGTTAAATACTCTCGAAATGTATCCTGTAATTATTCCAACTCATGTATAGGCTCATTTACCTATCCTTATTCTTTCTTAGTTTCTTTCGAAACCGCACTAGGTAATACGCAACGGAGAAATTAAACATTCCCAATGCCAAAAACGCCAATGCTATGGTGTAAACGATGCTCAATCCACCCAGAACAGGAAATGCGGTTATCAGCACCGCAAAGGCCAATATTCCAATCCCCAAGGCCAGGGTCCAGCCCCATCCTTTGATATTGTAGTATTTTAGGCGTAGGGAAACCCATAGGGCCTTACCTCCCTTGTAAAAAAACCACAGTGCCAAACCATAAGGCAACAAATCCATGGTCATTACAGGATTAAAAAGCAGAATCCCCCCGATGAGGAGTTCTAAAATTCCACCCATAAAATGTAATCCCCAACGCTTGGTTTCCTTTTTATACAGCAAGGAAGCAATAATCTCAAATATTCCGGTAAGGGCCAAGGCCAAAGTGAAGAACAGACTCAAAGACATATAGCTGGCCAGGGGAGTGATAAAAATCCAGATAGCGAGCCATATGAAAAGAAGCCCCAAAAGCATGTGTTTCCACCACTTTTTGGTCAAAGGTTCAAGGTGAAAGTGAATCATGGTATATTGCTTTGTCAAGCTAAAACTACGATGTAGATTGTGTTGTAGAAATGATAAAAGTCATACACTACAAGTAGTTGGTTACGCAAGAAAAAGCTATCGCTATAAAAGCGTATTAGAAATTTGGAGAAAGAAAGAAGTTTCAATGAAAAACCTTAGGTTTTCAAAATTTCCTCCTAATTTGATATGAACACCGAAGAATTATACCTTATGAGATCAAACAGATTTCAGCGGCAAATACGCAACACCCAATTAATTCGTTATCTTTAGGTGAATGGTGTGGAAATCTCTTGATATTTCAAAACCATTACCAACTAGCCACCGACCATGATAAGAAAACTATCCAAAATTTTGATAGTACTTCTAACAATCCTATTGTTATTGATCTGGCTATGCAACACGGTTATCACGAGTGCCGCCGAAGGAAAAACATTTTCAGATACTAACGCTATATCAAAAAACAATGTAGGACTTGTTCTAGGTACCTCGAAAAAACTGATCGGGGGACTGCCTAATCCGTATTACACCTACCGAATACGTGCCGCCCTCGAATTATTTCAAGCCGATAAAATCGATTTTATTTTGGTCAGCGGCGATAACGGCACTACGTATTATAACGAACCTCAAACTTTTAAAAACGATTTGGTCAAAGGTGGTATTCCCGAGGACCGGATTTTCTTGGATTATGCCGGTTTCCGTACGTTGGATTCTATGGTGCGCGCCAAAGCCGTTTTCGGATTGGACAGCGTCACTGTAATCTCCCAACAATTCCATAACGAACGGGCTATATATCTTGGTGAAAAAAAGGGACTGGTAGCTATCGGATTCAATGCGGAAGATATTGCAATGGAACATGGTCTTAAAGTACATCTGCGGGAATATTTAGCCCGAGTAAAGGTATTTATCGATCTACTTTTCAAAACGGAACCCAAGTTTTATGGGGAACGGGTCGAAATCAAGTGCGGATAGTTTATTTTAGACCTTTCGGAGTACTCATCATCGACCGAACATGTCAAAGACCAAAACCTTCCTCAAAAATCTAGGACCCGGCCTTCTATTCGCCAGTATGGCTATAGGTACGTCGCATTTGGTACTTTCTACCAAGGCCGGGGCGCAATATGGCTGGATCATGATCATCCCCATTATATTGGCAAACGTCTTCAAATATCCTTTTTTCGAGTTCGGGGTGCGGTACACTAATGTAACCGAAAAAACCTTGATCGAAGGATACTTAAATCGTGGCAAAGGCTATTTATGGTTTTATGCCCTGATTACCTTGGTTTCGACCTTCACCATATTGGCTGCCTTATATACCGTAACGGCCGGCCTATTTAGCACCCTTTTTGATTTGTCCGGAATTTCAACGGCCTATATTGCACTGGGGCTTTTTGTCTGCATCAGTTTGTTATTGATCATCGGCCGCTATTCGTTTTTGGAGACTTCATTAAAGTTTGTAGTCACCATCTTGTTCGCCGCACTCATGGTGACGACCCTATTGGTGATTTTCAAAGGCCGTGTCGCCGAAATCCCCAATTTTAGTCCTCCCCCAATCTTCAACGATGCGGGTATATTGTTTCTCATCAGTCTTATGGGTTGGATGCCCACTACCGTTGAAGCCTCAAGCTGGGTGAGTCTTTGGAGCGTCGAAAAATGGAAAGCGGACAAGCACAAGCCTTCCCTTAAGGAATCGCTGCAGGAGTTTAACTTCGGTTACCTTTCCACCGCACTGCTAGCCGTCTTTTTTATGATTATAGGATGGTTTACCTTGTATGGCACCCACACCGAACTCAGCGGAAACGCCGTTACCTTCGCCGATCAGGTCGTTCGGCTCTTTACAGTACATATCGGACCGTGGGCCTATATATTTATTGCTATTTCAGCCTTTGCGACCCTTTTCAGCAGCTGTATGACCGCCCATGATGCCATCGCCCGCGTCAGCTTGGACATTATCGATCTGTTGTTACCCAAAAAATACCTTCATGGAAAAAAAGGTTTTTTCACCTTGGCCATTGTCCTGTTGGCGGTCATCAATTTTATCGTGGTTACCGCCTTCAGTGCCAATATGGGACAGTTGGTCGCCTTAGCCACTTTCGTTTCCTTCGTGGTAGCACCTATTATCGGTTATATGAACCTTAAGAATGTGATGAGCGGGGAACTTCCCAAACATCAGCGACCAAAAAAAGGACTGCAATGGCTTACGTATGCAGGTATCTTGTTTTTGTCGCTCTTTTCTGTCTACTATTTTTGGATGGTTGTTTTTTAGGGTTACGAAGCCTGATGTTCCCAAGAGTTGAAAACCGCAGTCTTCTAGTCATTTTGCTATTCATAAATTCTCATAACGCAAAGTCAATAAAAAAGGACTTCAACGAATATGTTGGAAAATAATATTATTTTATGGTCCTTCAGTCCGTTGACCGCATTCACCACCTGCTAGAAGCGCCCTGAAATTTTACGCTCTGTAAAACCTGATATTTGTGGTAGCCCTAATACTGACCTTGATCCTGCTTGTCTATTGCAAACGTTACGACAGCATCGTCATCGTCGACAATTGCGACAAAGAAGAACTGACCGACACCGAAGGGGGTGAAGGTGCTGAAAAAGGAATACGATTTCTGGGGCGGCCGGTCGGAAACTACATTTTTAACCGGATTTTTGTACACCTTTTTATAATAGGCTTAACAACAGGTATTTGGATTTGCGATTCTTGTTTTTAATTTTTGCAGTATTCAATTTTATATTTGTGTCGAAGTTTAGGTAGAACATTTCGAATTTAGATTATACTGAGTGTAGTCGAAGCTCGCGATGCAAACTTCACAGCAGTTCGGAAATGACAAAAAATACGGTACGTATGAAGCTTATCAGAATCAAACGAAAAACAAAGACCGAAAGGCGCTATACCAAGAAAATGGGCATGCTTTCAATACCGGTAACGTACATCAAAAAACATGTATTGGGTGTACCGGTAAAGACCTTATATAAATACCGTCAAACCTATTACGGTGAAATGAAAGAATGTCGGCATTGTGAACTTGCCCGTTAGGCCAAAATTTCAAGCACCAAATCAGCTTGACCTCTGGCAGGCTCAAAAAATTAAAATCATTGTTAAAAACCCGGGGCAAAACCTCAACCCCCGTACACATTTGAAGAGAAGATTATTGGCTCAATTCGTCATAATTATCTACCACAAAAAGAGTACGCAGATTCTGTTGATGCAGAAAATCAAGGCAATACACTCCATCTTTACAATTATTGACAATCTTGTCCTCGCCAAAGCCTTTCGTACCGGTAATGTTATCAGAAGGAACACCGTTTTCCAACAAATAGGCCTTAATGGCAGCCGACCTTTGCTCGGAAATCTTTTGGTTCGAACTTCTACCTCCACGACTATCTGTGTGGGTTTCTATTGAGAATTTTAACCTTGGAAATTTTTTGACGGCGTCGACTACTTTATCGATTTCTATGGTAATTTCCGGCGTCAGATTGCTTTGGCCACTTGCAAAAAAGAAATCCTTTACATTGAGAATCATTTTCCCTTCTTTTTCCTCTACTATGTCGGCGATGGAAGACAGTTCAATTTTCGAGGGAGCCTTTTCAAGTTGCTGCAATCCTTTTGGATTGTAAGTTTCCTTAAAAGTGGAAAAGGATTCCTTTGACACCTCTAAGGTAACGACGGGATTGTAGGGTATCTCCAGTTGATATGAGCCATTAGCACCGGAGAAGACTTCCTTTAGCACCTTTCCGTCGCCATCTAAAACCTTAATGGAAGCATCGGATATGGATTCATCATAGGGCGGTTTAACTACTTTCCCCCTAAAAATGAGCGTCTTCAGTCCCGGTTTCTCGCTGATTTTAAATCCGTAAATATCATCCCCGCCCTTTCCTCCGGTTCTGTTGGAAGAGAAATAGCCAATTAGACCATCCCCTTGGTTCTCTTTGATTATAAATCCGAATTCATCGTATTTTGTATTGATACCCTTCCCTAAATTCACGGGCATGCTGAACGCTTTATCGGGCAGGATATTCGACCGATAGATATCCATGCCGCCCATCCCATAAAATACATCGGAGGAAAAATAAAGACTATTATCGAAAACATAGGGAGCGATTTCGTTGCCGGGGGAATTGATACGCGGGCCCAAATTGACAGGTTGTGACATTACTTGACCGTTGTTGATATCCACATAATACATATCGGTGCCGCCATAACTATCCTCGAAATTGGCCGAAAAATAAAGCCTTCCACTATCGGCATCGTAGAAAGGATAATAGAAGGACGTACTCAAATCTTTCAACAAAAATCTAAAAGTTCCGTTTTCATCTACCATACCGACGGCCAAGGCATTTTTTCCCTTCTCGTCGAAAGCAAGATTGTTATCCTCGGTATTCGAAAGCACGTAATAAAGGGTTCCCGTGCTTTCAGAATAATACGGCGTTGATTTATGGAATTCGGATTTCGGGATGCGTTCGAACGGACTGGCATCGGAAAGGCTACCATTCTGCCCTTTCGTGACTTTATAGATATCAAGATAAGCATCCCCCGATGGGCCGTATATTTTTTTCGACCGCCTTTTTCGGCTACTACTGAAAAGTAGGTCGTTCTGATAAAAACTGGGCGCATTGTCCGCCGCCGGGCTATTGCTATTCAAAGCAAATAAAAAGAATCCGGCAGATGCAGTATCTTCGGAATTCAAAACCTCATCGTTAAACTCGGCATTTTCCAGAAGTTCGCCGGCAAAGCTGGTTCCCTTTGATTTCAAAAAGGCTTTGACCCGCTCGGTTTCGGAAATCTTGGCCAAACTCTGCAGCATCTTGTTGAAGCGGTGATCCGATAAAATGGAGTCGTTCTTATTGACATCTAGATAGATTTTCGAAGCTTTGTTATATTCCCCGGTCTTAAAGTAGGAGTCGGCCAGGTTCAAAAGCTGAAAGTTGGTCATCAACTGCCCCTGCTGCATCTGCTTTTGATAGGCCTTTATGGCGTCTTCATAGGCATAGGCATAAAAATACTTGTCTCCCTGCGAATTGATTTCTTGCGAAACGCAAAACGCGGTATTTATAAAAAAGAACACTATTACAAGTCTTGACTTCATTTAGAAAAATCTTGGTGTATCGATCTGTTTGGGTTTCCCCTTTAACTCCCTACTATTGCTCTTGGTACCATCGCCCCTGCCCAAATAGAATTTTAGGATGACCTCATGTGAGCCATTACTGAATTCCCCCAAGGGATTGGTGTTGTAATCATAGGAGTAGCCGATGAACGTACCATCGGTTACTTGAAACCCCGCCAGTCCGCTGATGGCATTACCCAACCTGTAGGAAGCTCCGAAAGTAAACCGGTCATTGAACAAAAAATTCGTGGATAGGTTCGTATTGACGGGCGCACCGCTGACCAAATTGATTAAGAAAGCCGGTTTGAACTTCAAGGTTTCGGATAGGTCGAACACATAGCCCCCGATAAAATTGAACTGTAATTTATCGTCGATAATCGTGGCCACGTCATCGTTATAAACCCCATCGGTCAAAAAATTTGGTATCGAGGCGCCGAGGTACCAGATATCGTCTTCATATAAAAAGAAACCCGCCCCTACCGTCGGATAGAATTTACTGATGGTTTCACCGTTTAAAATCGGTTCACCGGGATTCTCGAAGGTACCCTTTGAAAAATCGACATTTAAGAAAGAACCTCCCACGTCCATACCGAAAGAGAGCTTTGTATTATCGGAGACATTGAACTGGTACGAATAGGCCAGCTCGACGTAGGTCTGGGTAGACGGCCCCAGTTGATCGCTAATAATGTTGAAGCCGAGTCCCATCGTCTCATTTGATAACGGATAGTTGGCGCCAAAGCGCAGCGTTCGCGGCGATCCATCAATATCCAGCCATTGTGCCCTATACAGGCCGGTAATTTCCGGGGTGATCGTCGTGCCCACATAGCCCGGGTTAAAACTGCCAATATTATACATGTATTGGGTATACTGGGGTTCTTTCTGCGTGAAACCCATGGTAGTAATGCCCATAAAAACCAGGGAGAAAAAGACTTTAATATATAGGGATCGTAGTGTTCTATGCTGCATTATCCGTAGTATCTTTTGACTGGTTCAGATTATCGTATGAGCTGAATCCAGCCTTTTTTGATCGAGTTTGTATCAATGCCTATTTCTTCGTTTACCGTCAAATTCAACACATAGAAATAAGTACCGTCAGGTACCTCCATACCTTTGCGGGTACCGTCCCAAATAACTTCATCACTGAGCTGTTCGCCCTCGAAAACCAGACTCCCGTATCGGTTAAAAATCTTAATTGAATACTCAATATCGACTTCGTCGCCGAGGCTACCATCTTCGTTAGTCCGCTTTTTGTTTATTTTTAGCTCATCGTTTACGCCATCGTTGTTCGGGGAAAATTGATTGAAAATAATACCGAACTCCGCCTCTGTGCGTTCTGAAACATTAATGGTAACGGTGGATGTATTGTTCCCATAGTTGCCCTCGCTATCGACTGGGGACGACCTGTCAATTTCAGCGGTATTTTGGAAAGTACCGACACTATCTACCGCGACCCGTATTTCTAATTCCGCCACGCCATTTCTCAATAGTTCAGGTATAACCCATCTCAGTAGACCTGTAGTGGCATCATATACAGACCCCTCACCCAATTCTGGTGTAAATCTTGGATTGCCGAAAACAGGGGATATAGAATCTAAAACTTCAATTCGGGAAACCATCTCCTCGTTCGATTCATTGGTGACTTTGAGTTTAAAGATTATTTCCTGACCTATCAACGGATTAACTTCCCCTGGTTGAAAATCAGCTATTTTGAGTGAGTCATTTTGATCAACAATTGCTGCGGTTTTTTGAAGTACCAAATCGATACCTTCGGGCAAATCGATATTCAGGGTAAGGGTTGAAACATTATTGTCAGGGGTGACATCTTCGGGTATAGACGATAACAATTCTGCCGTGTTAACATAAGGGCCACCCTCCAGAACAGTTACGGGCACTGTCAATGTTTCCGAGCCCATGGCCGCTATTTCGGGGATAGTCCACAGACCGGTCTCCAAATCGTATGCACCTGCGGAGGCAACGGTGGTACTATCGGCACTGACTTCAAAGCCGGTTTCCAATAGATCGCCGATCGTTACGTTAATCGCCTTTCTTTCAGAAAGATTGTTCACCGAAATGGTAAATACAACATTTTCATTGACAATGGCATCTAGGATATCGACTTCCTTTAACACCTGAAGATCGATGGGGTCTGCACAATTGGGCGTTTCGTTCGGGCTACAGGAATCATCGGGATCTGAGCCATTCTCCTGTTCTTCGAGGTCGGAGATACCGTCGCCGTCGGTATCGCACAGACCGTTGAACCTATTGGGAATACATGGATTTGCATTGGCAGGATCTTGCTGGTCGTTTACACCATCCTCATCTGTGTCAAGAATATTGGAATCGAGTGCATCGATGATGCCATCTTCGTCTTCATCGAGCGGATTTTCGGAATCCTCTCCCACCTCAACACCGTCATTTATGCCGTCGCCGTCGGTATCGGGATTATTAGGGTCGGTGCCCAAACTAGATTCCAACCCCCCTAGAAGTCCGTCACCATCGTCATCGGTATCGCAGCTACTGACAGCAACGGTCACTTCGGCCATAGCGTTCTCACAAGGGGCTTCGGCACCGGTTGTAGTATACGTAAAAATGTATGCACCGCCAGCGCTACCCTGAAAATCGACCACATTTTCCGTATTCAGACTTACTGCGGATGGGCCCTCGGTCAATGTCCAGATTCCTTCACTCGGAGTCCCATCCAAAGTACTATCGAGATCCAGAATGGTAATCCCGAATTCTGCCGCATTACAGGAAGATGTATTTCTAGGCACCCCCGCAGAGGGTTGCGGTATAACGGTAGCAATCACCTCTGTTCGGGGAGAGATACAGGCGTTGGCGATAGCCTCCACATAATAAGAAGTAGTCTGTGAAATATTGGGTGTTGTAAAATTCGCCCCATTTCGGATAGGCGTCCCACCCGTAGCACTAGTGTACCATCTAAGCGTCGCATCTAGACTACCAGTCGCGGTCAACTGTAAGGTACCCGGACCGCAG
>JAGXIC010000244.1 GCA_024635875.1 Pricia sp. | reverse complement strand
TTTCAAAATCGACCTCAAAGGCACTTTCATCCTTGCCGAGGGATACGAATTTCTTGCCTAAACGTACGTACGGACCGTAGCGGCCAACGTTTGCCTCTACCTCCTCGCCTTCAAAAACCCCCAGTTTTCTTGGAAGCTTGAACAGTTCCATGGCCTCATCGTAGGTTATCGTAGCCAGGGACTGGTCTGGCAACAGGCTGGCGAACTTGGGTTTTTCCTCATCGTCGACCGTGCCCATCTGAACCATCGGCCCGAAACGGCCCAAACGTACGGAGACCTGCCTGCCCGACTTCGGATCTTCGCCCAATACGCGCTCCCCACTGGCGCGGTCTGCGTTTTCCTCTACATCGAGTACCTTGGGATGAAAATCTTTGTAAAAGTTTTTCATCACCTTTTGCCAATCTTCATCACCCTCCGCAATTTCGTCAAATTCTTCCTCTACCCTGGCGGTAAAATTATAATCAAGGATGTTGCCGAAATGGCTCACCAAAAAGTCGTTAACGATCATACCAATGTCGGTAGGTACCATTTTACCCTTATCCGAACCTACGTTCTCTGTCAGCTTTTTTTCCTTGACCGCACCGGATTCCAACACTAACTGGACGTAGTTTCTTTCGGTGCCATCAATTGTACCTTTCTCGACATAGCCCCTATTTTGAATGGTCGATATGGTCGGTGCGTAGGTAGACGGTCGGCCGATACCCAACTCCTCCAATTTTTTCACGAGGGAAGCTTCCGTGAAGCGATAAGGCGGCCTTGTAAAACGTTCGGTCGCCGAAATATATTTGTTCAACAAGGTTTCACCGACTTTCATGGCGGGCAGCATGCCATCTTGCTCTTCGGGGGTATCTTCTTCATCGGAACTTTCTAGGTATACCTTAAGAAATCCGTCGAATTTGATGACCTCACCATTGGCCGTAAATTCTTCGTCATGGGTATTGGCCTTAATTTTTACGTTGGTACGCTCCAATTCTGCATCACTCATCTGTGAGGCAATAGTCCGCTTCCAGATCAGTTCGTAAAGTTTTGATTGGTCACGTTCCAACGAGGGCGATGACTTGGTCATTTCTGTCGGGCGAATGGCTTCATGCGCTTCTTGGGCACCTTTTGATTTCCCCTTGAAATTTCGAACAGTACTGTATTTTTCACCGTAATTATCGATGATGGCGTCCTTTGCGGCAGTAATGGCTTCGCTTGAAAGGTTGACACTATCGGTTCGCATGTAGGTAATCAATCCCGCTTCGTACAAACGTTGCGCGACCTGCATGGTCCGACCTACCGAAAAATAAAGTTTCCGTGAGGCTTCCTGTTGCAATGTGGATGTTGTAAAAGGTGCTGAGGGAGATTTTTTGCCGGGTTTCTTATCCAAATTCCCAACGGAAAAATCGGCGCCGATATTAGTGTCCAAAAAGGACTTGGCCGCTGATTTGGTAGCGAAGGTCTTATTCAGTTTCGCGGTGAAGATACTGCCTTCTTCCGTTTTGAATTCTGCGGATATTTTAAAGGATGCTTCGGGCGAAAAGCCTTCGATATCCCTCTCACGTTCGACAATCAAACGGACGGCAACGGACTGAACCCTACCCGCGGAAAGGCCCGGTTTAATTTTTTCCAAAGTACCGGGGATAGTTCGTAGCCTACCAGTCGGTCCAGAACCCGACGCGCCTGCTGTGCATTGACCAGATTATAATTGATTTCCCTAGGATTTTCTATCGCTTTTTGGATGGCCGATTTCGTGATCGAGTTGAAAACGATACGCCGGGTCTTTTTCTTGTCAAGCTTCAATTCCTCGGCCAAATGCCAAGAAATGGCTTCCCCCTCGCGGTCTTCATCACTCGCCAACCAGATGATATCCGCTTTGTCGGCAAGGGCCTTTAGTTTTTTTACGATCGCCTTTTTATCCTTGTCGACGATGTATTTGGGCTCAAAGTTCTTCTCGACATCTACCCCCAATTCCTTGGATGGTAAATCGGCGATATGCCCGAAACTGGATTCCACCTTAAAATCCTTTCCTAAAAATTTTTCTATCGTCTTTGCCTTTGCGGGCGACTCAACTATCACTAAATTCTTGGCCATATATGGTTTTTTCGTGGCACAAAAGTAACTGAATTTTTTAATTTTGGGTCATACCTTAATATATAGAGGGTTAAAAAGACGTAAGATTGCTACGCTACTAGGCGTAAAATTAAAAAGATAAGGTTTGTTCCATATAGTACTGTGACCAAGGTGTAAAAATTAAAAAAGCATCCAAAATTAGATGCTTTTTTAATTTTATGAAACTATTTTTTAGAAGTCTATAACAGTGGTTTACCGCTCAGAATCTAACCTTATAATCCATCAGCAAACAAGCTGTTCAATACCTTGATATCCATTAATTAAATCGTTCTAAACTCATAAACCTTTTTTCCAGCTTACTTCAAGTCAAAGGTGCTCAACAACCGAATATTATCATCGAAATACTTGTACTGGTACAACACCTTATCACCGATCATAAGCAATGAATTCTGAAGTGGGATTACGTCATAGGTAATGATATCCTTAAAATGGTTTAAGAGTTTCAGATTATCCACATCGCTTTTGTCGTACACTTTCAAGCCGTCGCTGCCATCGCAAATAAACAGTTTTTCATCCTTGAAACCCAGACCGTACGGCTCTTTCATGGCATAGGTTTTCTTCAGTACGGGATTCGCCAAATTCGAGACGTCTACGATATAGAGTCCGCTCTCCGCACCACCACATAAATTACCGCCCCGTAAGGTTACATAGGCGTAATCACCATCGACCACTACCGGATCACAAGCGGTTCCATGCCGAAACTCCGATACAAATGCTGGTTTTTCGGGTGCCGAAATATCATAGATATACATGCCCTGCATCCCCCCAATGAAAAGAATGTCGCCCTGGTTGAAAATGGTTTCAATATCCCAACCTACTTGAACATCCTCTAGCGTTTTCGGGTTTTCAAGATCTGAAATTTCAAGGATGTTGATGTTGCTATAATCAACGGTATAGAGATAATCGTCTACGATCTTAAAGCGCGCCAGCGATCCCCCTTGCCCCGTTGTAGCTGTTGACGGACCAGTAGGAACGGCAGCGGATTCAGAGTTGTTCAAAGCGAAACCGTCAAACGAGCAGCTGGAACATTGTTGGCGCTCGAATTCGGACTTCAACCTTCTTTCGGTCCTGACCTCCCATCCGATAATGGCATCCTTTTCATAATTGATATCACCGTATTCATAAAAATCGACCTGGGGCCATTCTACGTAGGTAGGGTAGGTATACCCAAAATCTTCAAATATGGCATCTTCCAATCGATTGATCAGTTTTATATTTTTGATATCCGAAATATCGAGTACCACCAAATCACCGTAGCTATCGGCAAAAAGACGGTTATTTTTGATGGAAATATCATAGTTACCCTCCAATTTTATAAAAGCGATATTTTTTGGGGAAGTGGCATCGGTATTATCTATCACGTGAAAACCGCGGTTGACATCGTTCACGAAAATATAATTGCCATAGGCGTAAATTTTTCCGGATACTTGAATGGGCACCGGTTCGGTAACGGCAACGGACTGCGCCTTAAATTCCGTCAGGTCCATGGTCAAGGGTGTCGCGACCTTATAATAGCCATACGGACTATCATCAGTATCCTCACAGGACCATAGCCCCGCCGCGGCAACAACTAGCAATAACAAAAGGGTCTTTTTCATTTTTTTGGAATGTAAAGTGGTTAACTCATTCAGTACTTTGGTAAAAACTCATTTGGAGTTTTATAAATAAGATACCGAGGATGTTAAAAGGTTGCGTGGGAATTTAAAACAATTTTATAACTGTCACTTTGTCACTAAAATGGAATTAATGCTATATTTGCCCTTCGCTAGATTTCAATAGCATTTATAGGATGTAATAAGATATGGAAAAAATCATCGACGAATCGGTTCAGGGCACTACCCTATCGCTGGAAAAGCAAAAATCGAACGGCCGGAAGCTCTATATCGAAAGCTATGGCTGTCAGATGAACTTTTCCGACAGCGAAATCGTGGCCTCTATCTTGGCCAATGAAGGTTTTGATACCACCCAAGAACTCAATGAGGCCGATCTGGTTTTAATCAACACCTGTTCCATTCGCGAAAAAGCGGAACTTACCGTGCGCAAGCGGCTCGAGAAATTCAACGCCGTCAAAAAGCATCGCCCGCACATGAAGGTCGGTGTTCTGGGCTGTATGGCCGAACGCTTAAAACATCAATTTCTAGAGGAAGAAAAAATAGTGGATATGGTCGTCGGCCCAGATGCCTATAAAGACCTGCCCAACCTGATTCAGGAAATAGACGAAGGCCGCAACGCCGTAAATGTGATTCTTTCCAAGGAAGAAACCTATGGTGATATCGCGCCTGTTCGCCTGAATTCAAACGGTATCACGGCTTTTGTATCCATTACGCGCGGCTGCGACAATATGTGTACGTTCTGCGTGGTGCCCTTTACTAGGGGGCGCGAACGTAGTCGTGACCCACAATCTATTATGGAAGAGGTCAAGGATCTTTGGGATAATGGTTTTAAGGAAATTACCTTGCTCGGGCAGAATGTCGACAGCTATCTTTGGTATGGCGGGGGATTGAAGAAAGATTACACCAAGGCTTCGGATATGGAAAAAGCGATGGCCGTCAATTTTGCGCAGCTTTTGGAAAATGTCGCCTTGGCACAGCCCCGAATGCGCATCCGGTTTTCGACCTCCAACCCTCAGGATATGACCTTGGAGGTCATCCATACTATGGCGAAATACAATAATATCTGTAATTACATACATCTGCCCGTGCAAAGTGGAAGCAATAGGATTTTAAAGGCCATGAACCGCCTGCATACACGGGAAGAATATTTTGAACTCATCGATACTATCCGAAAAATTATTCCCGATGTAAGTATTTCACAGGATATGATTTCAGGTTTTCCCACCGAAACCGAAGACGACCATCGAGATACCTTGTCCCTCATGGAATACGTCAAGTACGATTATGGCTTTATGTTCGCCTATTCCGAGCGGCCTGGCACGTTGGCCGAGCGCAGGTTAGAAGACGATGTGCCGCAGGAAATCAAAAAGCGCAGGCTGGGAGAGATCATCGCCCTTCAGCGCGAACACTGCCAAGAACGGACCGAACAGCACCTAGGTAAAATACAAGAAGTGCTCATCGAAGGCCCCTCAAAAAAATCGGACGAGCATTGGATGGGACGCAACTCCCAGAATACTGTGGCCGTTTTTCCAAAAGAAGATTATAAGGTAGGGGATTTTGTAATGGTACGAATGGATAGTTGTACGTCGGCGACCTTGATCGGTGAGGCTGTGGGAATTTCTCAGTAAAGCAGTAGCAGTAGCAGTAGCAGTAGCAGTAGCATTAAATAAAATATAATCTGATATCTTTTTTCCCAAACTAATACACTCATACACTTTTTTTAAGAGAAATTAATGAAACTAAAGAGATCCCGGCCGGAGCCTGAGCTGAGTACTTTGACTACACGCAGCATAAACTAAAGCCGAAGTGCGGGAATGACAAAATGGAGAATGTTCAATCAATAAAACAGCGCTTTGAGATTATCGGTAACGATCCGAAGCTGAACCGCGCCTTGGAAAAGGCGACGCAGGTTGCGCCTACGGATATTTCTGTATTAGTGACCGGTGAAAGCGGCGTCGGTAAAGAGGCTATCCCAAAAATTATTCATTCGCTTTCGCATCGCAAACATGCGAAATACATTGCCGTCAACTGCGGAGCGATTCCTGAAGGTACCATCGACAGCGAGCTCTTTGGGCATGAGAAAGGCGCCTTTACCGGTGCTACCCAGACCCGAAACGGCTATTTTGAAGTGGCGGATGGCGGCACCATTTTTCTTGATGAGGTCGGCGAGCTACCCTTGACTACTCAAGTGCGTCTATTGCGCGTTTTAGAAAACGGCGAATTCTTGAAAGTGGGCTCCTCTCAGGTACAGAAAACCGATGTACGCATCGTAGCGGCCACCAACATTAATATGTTCGAGGCCATCAAAAAAGAAAAATTTCGGGAGGACCTGTATTATCGATTGAGTACGGTCGAAATCCATATTCCGCCCCTGCGCGAACGGCAGGACGATATTCACCTGCTTTTTCGCAAATTTGCATCCGATTTTGGCACCAAGTACAAAATGCCGACCATTCGTTTGGAAGATAATACGGTACAGCTTTTATTGAAATACCGCTGGCCGGGTAACATCCGCCAGCTTCGAAATATTGCCGAACAGATATCGGTACTCGAACAGAGCCGCACCGTTTCTTGGGATACCCTTAAAGGATATTTGCCCGATTCTAGCGGTTCGAACCTCCCTGCCGTTATCGGACAGAAAAAATCAGAAGGCGATTTTAGCAACGAAAGGGAGATTCACTAC
>JAGXIC010000243.1 GCA_024635875.1 Pricia sp. | reverse complement strand
GGTCTGAACATTCACGAAATGGGCACCGCACGAATGGGCCGCGACCCCAAAACTTCGGTGCTGAACGGAAACAATCAAGTCTGGGGGGCTGAGAATGTATTCGTAACAGACGGCGCCAGCATGACCTCAAGCGCCTGCCAGAATCCTTCCCTAACGTATATGGCTTTAACCGCTAGGGCAACCGATTTTGCAGTTAGTGAATTAAAGAAGATGAATTTGTAAATCCTATACTGTCATGCTGAGTCGAAGCACAAGACAAGGAAATGACAAAATTAAATATTGATGAAACGAAAGACATTTATACATCGCTTTGCACTCGGCACTGGTGGTGCTGTTTTACTACCATCGATCGGTTTGATGCAAAGTTGCAAATACGAACCTCAAACGCGGACTGCCCTGACGGAAGCCGATATTCCTTTATTGGATGAAATCGGGGAAGCGATTCTTCCTACCACGGCCGATTCGCCAGGAGCAAAAGCAACTGAAATTGGAAAATATATGGTATTGATGTATAACACCTGCATGCCAACAGAAGAGCAATCGGTTTTTCTGGAAGGTCTCAACGAATTGGATGCACGTTCTGCCAAGACATATTCAACCTCTTTTGTAACGGCCGATTCGACCCTAAGACAACGATTATTAGGGGAAATGCAGAAAGAGGCAACGGCCTACAAACTAAAAATGAAAGGCATGGAAAAACCATTGCCGCATTATTTTGACCTTATAAAAGTGTTGACCATTTCAGGATATTTTTCTTCGAAAATCGGTATGACCCAGGCCCGGAACTATTTACCGGTACCCGGAAAATTCGAAGCTTGTATTCCATATCGTCAAGGTGACAAACCTTGGGCGACTTAAAATAAAAAGATATGAGTGCAGAGTTATGAATAACTAGACGCTAGAATTTCAAAAAAAAGCTGAAAGACATACATTGATGAATTTTAACAACACAACATTTATAATCATGGGCGGCACGACCGGTATGGGACTCTCCGCCGCAATAGCCCTTAAAGAAAAGGGCGCCAATGTGCTCGTCGTAGGACGAAATATCGAAAGCTGCGCAAAGGCGGAGGAACTATTGGGCCATGAATGTATTTCCCTAAGTGGGGATGCCACAGATCCAGAGACCGCCAAGACCGCAATCAAAATGGCCCGTGATGCCTTTCATGATATCACCGGACTGTTTCATGTTGCCGGCGGAAGTGGCCGAAAATGGGGCGACGGCCCATTGGACAAAATGACTTTGGAAGGTTGGAACAAGACCCTTGAACTCAACCTGACTTCGATGATGCTCTCGAACCAAGCGATGGTCAATTATTTTCTGGAACATCGTAAAGAAGGGGTTATTCTAAATATGGGTTCGGTATTGGGCTACTCCCCTTCCCCGAAATATTTTACGACCCATGCCTACGCGGCGGCAAAGTCGGCAATTATCGGTTTTTCAAAATCCATAGCGTCCTATTACGCCGAACATAGCATCCGTGTCAATGTCATCGCGCCCAGTCTCTTTATAACGCCAATGGCCAAACGGGCCACAGAAGATGAAGAAATACTCTCCTTTTTAAAGACCAAACAACCCTTGGACGGTGGACGGCCCGGGGCATCCGAAGATATCAATAGTGCGGTTCTGATGTTCTTACATCCCGATTCCAAATTTATCACGGGCCAGGTTTTAGCGGTGGACGGCGGATGGACCTTGAGCGAAGGACAGTACCAATAACGTGTAGGAATGAATAAACACTATCTAGGGATAGACATCGGGGGCACAAAAATCAAGACGGTCATTCTAGACGACAAAGGCACGGTATTGGAACAAGAAGAGTTCTTGACCGAAGATGGGTCGCAGGAGAAGGAGCTTTGGAAGAAAAAGATAATTGCGTTAATTGGGGAGAAATCAGAACACTATACCAGATTAAATCCCGGAGCTTTGAAATGTGGTATTTCCGCACCCGGTCTCGTCGATCCTGAAAACAAGATGACCTTGCATATGCCCGAACGTTTAGAGGGCATCGAAAACTTTAACTGGTCGCACGAGCTTCAAAGAGACATTCGGATTCTCAATGATGGCCATTCGGCCTGTTTGGCGGAATATGAATCCTTTTACCGGGCCGAAGGTATTCAAAACCTGTTGATGCTCACGTTGGGGACCGGCGTAGGTGGAGGAATTATCATCGACGGAAAACTCTATCAGGGCAATTTGCAACGGGCGGGCCATGTAGGCCACATGACCGTTGATGTCAATGGAGTGCCGACCATGACCAATATGCCCGGTAGTTTGGAGCATGCCGTGGGAAATTTTTCCGTCTCCGAAAGAACGGGAGAAAAATATAAAAGCGTTCGACAACTGGTCGATGCCTATGAAAACGGAGACCCCAAAGCAGCGGAATGGTGGTCGGAATCCGTTAAAAAATTGGCCGTGGCCTTGGCTTCGTTGACCAATATTCTTGCCCCCGAACTCATCATCTTGGGAGGGGGCATTACGGCCGGGGCGGGCAATTCCCTTTTCGAACCCTTAAAAATGTTTATGTCCGACTACGAATGGCGGCCCGGAGGGTATCAAACAAAAATTACGGAAGCAAAATTAGGAGGGTACGCCGGAGCCATTGGTGCGGCATTCTTCGCCAAAAACAATACACGATAAAATGAGCGTAACACAACAGTATTTATCAAAGGGAAGGGACATTATATCCACGATAGAAAAACAGGAACCGATCCTTCAAGAAGTCGCAAAAATATTTGCCCGATCCATTTTAGACGGTCGCATGGTGCATCTTTTCGGATCAGGGCATAGCCGTATGATGGTCGAGGAGATGTGGCCACGCTATGGTTCGTTTCCTGGGTTCAACCCGATTGTAGAGTTGTCCCTCTCTTTCCACAATTTAGTAGTTGGTGCCAACGGGCAACGGCAGGCGATGTTCTTGGAAAATGTGCCCGGCCTTGCAGCGCGTATCCTGAGAAATTTTGATACGAGTCCGCAAGACACGGCGTTGATCATCTCCTCCAGCGGCTGTAATGTGGTGCCCATCGAAATGGCAGCGGAATTCCAAAAACGGAAGGTCAAAGTGGTGGCGTTGGTCAGTAGTCTACATTTGGAGGGAAGCAACTCAAAAAAAGCGGATGGCAAGAAATTAATCGATTTCGCCGATTATACTTTGGATACGGGAGCACCCTTGGGCGATGCGATGATTTATTTGGATGGACTCGATACTCCCGTTGCCCCGGGCTCTACCTTGGGCGGCGTACTGCTTATCAACTGCCTAAAGGCAGAGGTTGCCAAAATTCTACATGAGAACGGGAAATCACCAAAAGTGTTGAGTAGCGGTAAAATTGTTGGCGAACAAAGAGCGGTGGATCTGTTCGAATCTGCCTATGACGAACATGCCCATTTAATGGCCAAATTATATGAAAATGTCGGTCCTCGAAAAGAATACGAATGATATTTAGTCCTGCCATTTCAAAATCGTACCTAACCGATGTTCTCATCATTGGCAGTGGTAGTGCCGGGTCGACGGCAGCAATCGCAGCTGCGCAGGGCAAGTACAAAGTCACTTTGATAGAACGCTATGGTTTTCCTGGGGGTACTTCTACACAAATGCTGGATACCTTTTATGGCTTTTTTACACCCTCTGAAACCCCTAAAAAAATTGTCGGGGGCATTCCCGATAGTATCGTAAATGAATTGAACGCATCGGGAGATATTTTTCTTCGACCCAACACCTATGGTGCGGGTACAGGGGTCAATTACAATCCTGAAAAGCTGAAACAGGTTTGGGACGACCTATTGCTGAAAAGCGGGGTCGAAATCTTCTATCATACCACTTTGGTCGGAGTGGAAAATGTAAGGGAAACTTCAAATTGTATCTTTTTTCATAAGGGAATCGGCTTTTTTTCCATCAAGGCAAAACGTGTTATCGATGCCTCGGGAGATGCCGATTATTGCCATTGGGCAGGAATACCCTATGAAAAAGCCGGCGAAAACGGACCTGCCCAAAGCATGACGACCACTTTTCGTATGTCGAACGTGGAACACAGTGAATATGAGGCCGCCGGAGGAAAAAAAATGCTGAAGGAAAAAATGGCGGACGCCTATGAAAAAGGTACGCATCCCTTACCCCGAAAAGAAGGCTCGGCCCACGAGATGTGCCAGCCGAAATGTATTTCTACCGTTGCGGTAAAAGTAGTTGATTTTGATCCTTTGGATTTAGAAGGCATCACTCAAGCCGAAATCGAGGGGCGTAGACAGGCCTTCCTGTTCGAGGATTTCTTTCGGGCTGAAGTTCCGGGTTATCAGAACGCAAAGATTATCGGGCTCTCGCATCAGATAGGGGTTCGGGAAACCCGTCGGGTCTATGGTGAATATCGACTGACCAAAAAAGACTGTATGTCGGCCAAAACCTTTGGCGACCAGATTTTTCTATGTGGGGCACCATTAGAAGACCATAGAAAATCGGATTCCGGCAATTCTGAGACTATTTGGGAGTATGTCCCGAACGGGGGAGCCTACGGAGTGCCCTATCGCACTATAGTGCCTAAAGAAAGTAGAAACGTTTGGGTCGTAGGGCGCTGTTTTTCGGCCACCCATGATGCCCATGCTTCCTGCCGTTCCATGGCGCAGACCATGAGCATGGGTCAAGCGGCAGGTCTCGCCGCCATAATTTCTTTGGACTCCGATCAAGAGGCCAAACATATCAATGTTCAAAAACTACAGGATTCCCTTCTTCGTTTGGGTGCTATTTTAGAAACGCCTAAGAAAAGGGCAGATATTTCCCGTGACGGTTGGGGCAACAATTAAAATCGAGGTCCATGGAATTTTTTAGAACCGTGTTGGGTGATATGCCAATTTCAGAAATGGGGCTGACCTATTCCCATGAACACATTGTGATCGAAGACAGTTATGTAACGGCAAAACATCCGGTGTTTTTGTTGAACGATGTCGAAAAGATTTCCGAGGAGCTTTCCACTTTCTATGCTATCGGAGGAAGAACCGTGGTCGATACCATGCCCGCCAATTGCGGACGGAATGTCTTGAAATCGGCAGAAGTGAGCCGAAGCAGTGGTGTGAACATTATTGTTCCAACAGGAATTCATTTGGAAATCTATTACCCAGAAAATCATTGGCGCTATCGATATTCGGAAGACGAACTGACGGGACTTTTTATTTCCGATATCCAAGCAGGCATAGACGAATTCGATTACTCGGGTCCTTTTGTAAAAAGAACCGCCCATAAAGCGGGACTTATCAAATTGGCCACGGGAGACGGCCCTTTTACCCAACATCAAGAATTGATTTTCAGGGCAGTGGTCAATGCCCATTTAGAAACCGGGGCTCCTATTTTAACGCATACGAATTTTGGCCGACAGGCCCTCGAACAGGCCCACCTTTTTGCAAAACTGGGCGCGAAACTCGAACATGTCGTACTTTCCCATGTGGATCGGGCCAAAGAAATAGATTATAACAGAGCCGCGTTGGATACGGGTGTACGTTTGGAATATGACAGCGCCTTCCGGTGGAAAGCAGATGAACCAAATTACACCTTGCAGTTGCTGGAACAACTCCTGCCCGATTATCCCGATCAGCTTGTTATGGGAATGGATATGGCCAAAAACATCTATTGGAAAAGCTATGGAGGTGCCCCGGGACTGAATTATTTAATAGAGACGGTTCCAGATTTTCTGAAGGCAAAGGGAATGGAAGCATACTATCGGAAATTGTTCTTTGAGAATCCAAAGCGGCTGTATTCCTTTTTTGACCCTTTTTAAAGGTCATAAGAAATAGCTGTTCCGGATGGGATAGTCCGTAGTATTGCAGTAGAGATCTCCGTAAAGGTTTAAGCCCGGCTTGCTCGTGCGAAAGCGTACGGATATATGTAAAATAGGGATGCCCTCCTGTATTCCAAGGTTTTTTGCCACCTCTTGGCTGGCGGGTATGGACCGCAATTCCTGCTCCGCACCCATCACTTCGATAAAATACGCTTGGCTGAGGGTTTTGAAAAAGGAACCCTCTATGAACTCCCCAGAATCGATCACCTGCAGGGCATCATTGGCGTACCAATTGTTCTCTAAAACGACCGGTCGGTCATTGATATGCCTAACTCTTTGAAAATAGACACAATCTGACTTCTTTTCCTCTTCCGTTAGTGCGAACGGAATGATTGGATCCCATTGTGTGATTTTTGGGCCCTTGGTAACTATGGTCTTAACTTCGTAATCAATGGATCCCGAAAAACCTTTGACCGTAAGAAGGCCCAAAGATTTTCGCCGTTCCACAACTTTACTGCCCTTGCCTTGTTCCTTTTCAATAAAGCCTTCCTTCAACAATTCGTCCAAAGCCTTTCTGACCGTTGTCCTCGTCGTGCTAAATTGACCGCAAATCTCATTTTCGGAAGGTAGATAACTCCCCACAGGATAGGTTCCGCCCTGTATGCGTTTTCGGATAAAGTCCTGAATCGTGTGGTATTTTCTGTTTTTGATTTTTCTGGCTTTCACGGTGCCTAAGTTAGACAATGGTATTCAAAATTCAGATGGAAAAGTATGAATTATTACTTGTACACACAAGTTGTTTTGGTTACATTAGCTTCGATTTCATTTTCTGCAAAAACAGCAACACAAAATCATACCATGGGCAAAACTCCGATTAGAACAACGGTCATAGGAAGTTATCCTTTTCCGGGATGGCTTGAATTCGTATCGCAAAACCTCGACAAATTCGGGGCGGCAGATATCGAAGAAGCTATAGAAGATGCGGTCATCGCCGCCATACATGACCAAACGACCGCCGGTCTTGACGTAATTACCGATGGCGAACAGACACGCTTGGACTTTAATCTGTCTTTCTACGGTTTTATCGAAGGTATTGAAAACAATGCCTCGGACACTAGAAAGTTCGGCCCTGCCGCACACGACCAGCGCGGAAAAAATAATATCATAGGTGCTTTGACCGCCCCGAACGGTCTCGGCGCGGTAAAGGAATTCGAACGGCTCAAAAATTTGGCGCCTGCAGGTCCTACGCTCAAGGCCAGTATTCCCGGACCTTATACCTTATCGGGTCGCTTGTTGCCCAACGATACCTATAAAGACCTCTTTGAGATTACCGAGGCCCTGCTCCCTATTGTTAGCAACGAACTAGAGGCATTGGTAGGGGCCGGTTGTACCGAAATAACGGTAGACGAACCCTCTATGAGCTGTTATGCCTACAAGGCCGATACCAAGCGTTTTGTGGATATTTTTAACCGTACCGTAAAATCCGTACAGGGAAAGTGCAACCTCAGCACACATCTTTGTTTCGGGAATTTTAAGGGAAGACCGGTCGGTTATAGAAGTATCAAGCCGATGCTTCCCGATTTTTTGGATATGGATGTAAATGAGATCCATATTGAAATGGCCAATCGCGAATTTTCCGAAATCGAACTCCTAGCTCCCTTTGCGGAAAGGATGAACGTGGCCGTAGGCATCATCGATGTTAAAAATTACTATATAGAAACCGTGGCCGATGTCGTGGAACGCATCAACCGTTGCCTAAAATATGTGCCTGCCGAGAAGCTGTCGGTAGCCCCCGATTGTGGGTTGAGCCAAACCGCACGGTGGGCCTCACGACAAAAACTCATCAATATGGTCGCCGGTGCCAAAAAAGTTCGTGAATCGTTATGAACAATCTGATTCCCGCATTAAAAAAGAATGAAGAACTAATTGAGGAAATGGATTCGTTCCTTTCCGAAAAAGAGGGCTTCCGTCTTTGGTGGTTGGGCCAAAGCGGCTTTCTACTTCAGTGGAACGGGAAAAGGCTGCTTATCGACCCCTATCTCTCGGATTCGCTGACCAAAAAGTACGCCGAAACCGATAAGCCGCATATTCGGATGAGCGAGCTGGTCGTCCGTCCGGAATTGTTAAAAAATATTTCGGTGGTCACGTCAAGCCATAACCATACCGATCATTTGGATGCGGAGACTTTAAAGCCTGTTTTGAAAAATAATCCAAAAATCAAGTTTATCATTCCAGAGGCAAATCGTGAATTCGTAGCGGACCGTGTACAATGTGACCTGAACTTTCCCATGGGCATGAATGCCGGGGATTCCGTTTCCATCGATGGCTTTACATTTATAGGTGTTCCCGCAAAACATAATGAACTGGCCAGGGATGAAAATGGCAACTGCAAGTTTATGGGCTTTGTCGTTCGATTCGGCAAATATGCCCTATACCACAGCGGTGATACGTTGTGGTTTGAAGGGATGGTGGACTTGGTAAAGCCCTATGAAGTGGATGTTGCCCTATTGCCCATCAACGGCAACCGACCCGAACGAAAAGTAGCGGGAAACCTGAATAGTACGGAGGCCGTAGCATTGGGCAAGGCCATCGGTGCGAAATATGTCATTCCCTGCCACTACGATATGTTCACCTTTAATACCGCGGATGTCGATGATTTTAGTAAAGAGGCCAAAGCAAAAGCACAAGGCCACAAAGTACTTGTTGGGGGCGCCCATTTTTCTGTTTAGACTATTTTCAGAAAACGGTGGCAAGATTTTGCCATCGTACAAACCCCAAAAACAATGTTATCCCATATGGGTTTAAACCTATTTCAAATTGACCGATTATGAAAACTCTGAAGTATACCACTTTAAAATCTAAAAGCTTTAGGCGTGGCATCGCTTTTTCCACTTTCGCAATCGCCCTTTTGCTCAACATGGTCTCATGTGCCGACAGAAGATCGACGGAATATAGCGTGCCCAAACTCGATTTTAAGACCACGGAACGTAATGGTTTTATGGTTCCCGAAGGATGGGAAGTTACCCTTTGGGCCGAATCTCCGTCCCTTTACAATCCGACCAATATGGATGTCGACGAAAAAGGAAGGATCTGGGTCACGGAAGCGGTAAATTATCGTGATTTCAACAACAATCCTAAAAACCGATTGCATTTCGATAAAGGGGACCGCATTATGATTTTGGAGGACACCGATGGAGATGGGGTCAGTGATTCATCAAAAGTGTTCGTTCAGGACAAAGATTTGGTAGCGCCCATGGGGATTGCCGTTCTAGGCAACAAGGTGTTTGTTTCCTGTGCGCCCTCACTGATAGTGTATACCGATGAAAATGGGGATGACGTACCGGACAAGAAAGAAGTTTTTCTAACCGGTTTTGGTGGTTTTGACCATGATCATAGTCTTCACTCCCTAATCGCAGGGCCAGATGGCAAGTACTACTTCAATACGGGCAATGCCGGCCCGCATGAAGTGACCGATAAGGCGGGTTGGGAACTTCGTTCCGGCAGCGTCTATACCGGTGGTACGCCTTACAACGACACGAACGAACCTGCACAGGTCAGTGATGATGATCGTATTTGGGTCGGTGGCCTTGCCTTGCGAATGAAAAAAGATGGCACCGGTCTTGAAGTGATGGGCCATAATTTTCGAAACTCCTATGAAGTGGCCTTGGATTCCTATGGCAATATGTGGCAGAACGATAATGACGATCAAGTGGAAACCTGTCGGGTCACATGGATCATGGAAGGTGGCAACGCGGGCTATTTCAACGCCAATGGCAAGCGCACGTGGCAAGCGGACCGAAAACCGGGTCAGGACACATTTACGGCACACTGGCATCAAGACGACCCAGGGGTGATGCCGGCCGGAGACAATACGGGCGCTGGATCGCCGACCGGGGTCGTGGTATATGAAGGCGATGCCTTCGGCCCGGAATATAACGGCATGGTCTTGAGTGCCGATGCAGGAAGAAATGTCATTTTTGCCTATCAACCTTCAAAAAAAGGTGCAGGTTTCGCACTAGAAAGAAGAGATCTGGTCACATCCATGGAAGAATCTACGGAAGGGTATATTTGGCACGATGTCGATGGTGATAAAAGAAAATGGTTTCGCCCCAGTGATGTAGCCGTGGGCACTGAAGGCGCCATTTATATTTCGGATTGGTACGATCCCGTAGTAGGCGGTCATCAAATGATGGATAGCGTTGGCTATGGCCGCATCTACCGACTTACGCCACAAGGTAAGCAATTGAAAAATCCAAAACTGGATCTGACCACTACCGAAGGCCAGATTGCTGCGTTGCTAAACCCGGCCATCAATGTGCGTAATTTAGGTTTCGAAAAGTTGGCAGCTCAAGGAGAAAAGGTTGTTGCCGATATTGAACGGGTTTTAGAATCCGACAATGTAGTACACAAAGCCCGGGCAATATGGCTATTGTCAAAACTGGGGCCGAAGGGGACCGACATTGTCGAAACTATTTTGAAGCGCGAACCCGATCCAAGGTTAAGGGTGGTTGCCTACAGGGCACTCAAAGATGATACCGAGGCACCTTTAAGGTATGCCGCAATAGCGGCTAAGGATCCCTCTGCCGATGTTCGCAGGGAGGTCGCCCTATCGCTCAGGGACGTTCCTTGGGATAGAAGTGCAGAACTGCTTGAAATACTATTTCACGGATATGATGGAAAAGATCCTTGGTACCTTGAGTCCTTAGGAATCGCCATGGACGGGAAACAAGAAGAGGTCTATACCGAATTACTTTCTGAACAACCGGAAAATCCGGCTGATTGGTCCGATGAATTTGCTTCCTTGGTCTGGAGACTGCATCCGAAATCGGCAATAGCCGCTCTTAAAGAAAGGGCACTGTCCGAACAGGTACCGGATGATTCTAAAATAAAAGCGGTCGATGCCCTGGCCTTTATTAAGGATAAAGATGCCGTCGCCGCAATGTTGGAACTTAAAAATAGGCAAGGAAACCCCAATGTAAACGAATTGGCAAATTGGTGGATCGATTTTCGGATGACCAACGATTGGTACGCGCTCTGGGACTGGCAATCCGAGGATGGGGTGACTTTTGAGGTTCCCGCGGAAATTGCAGGCCTAAAGGAAATACTTCTAGATACCGCCAAACCGATGAAGGATAGAATCGATGCCGGCAATACCATGGCCGGCACGGAGATAGGGGGGCGTCTCTTACTGTACTTGGCCGCCCGGAACGAGCTGACCAATGATGTACTTAAAGGGGTTTCTGAGGCACTGTTCGAAAATCCGATGTTGGAGATACGTACCCTGGCCACTGCCTATTTTGATACCAAGAACGTCAGACAAAAACCCATCCCAGAGCTATTGGCCCTCAAAGGAAAAGTTTCAAACGGTGAGGCATTGTTCTCCTATAAATGTGCCACCTGCCATAAGAACGGTAAGGGCGGCAACGATATCGGGCCTGATTTATCGTCCATCGGGGAAAAGTTCGATAAGGCCGCCCTTCTTGCTGCAATTATAGACCCGAATGCGTCCCTTGTTTTTGGATATGAACCGATGATGGTCAAAACGAAGGAGGGGCAGGTTTTTTTCGGTTTTCTATTATCCGAAGGAGAGACCACGGTATTGAAAGACCCGATTGGGCAGCGAATTGTAATCGCACCCGAAAATATTGAATGTAAAGAGCGAATGAAAACTGGTATTATGCCCAGTGCGGCACTACTGAATCTTAGCGACCAAGACCTGGCGGACCTTGGCACTTACCTATTGACCTTGAAAAATGATCTCTAGACCTATCTCAATAACCATATAATGATGAAAAATACCATCTCAAGAAGGGAAGTACTCAAATCGTCGATCGGCATACTCGGCCTGAGCTTCTTACCCTCAAGCGACATTTTGGGCTACCGGCCCTCAAACCGGTTTAAAATTGGGGCCTGTGATTGGTCCATCGATCAAATGGCAAAGGTGGAAGCCATAGAAGTAGGCAAAAAAATAGGCCTTGACGGGGTTCAGATCAGCTTGGGCACTTTGGACAACCACATGCACCTAAGACAACCGAAAATACAGCAACAATACAAGGAGGCCTGTGAAAAATTTGGTGTGGCCATCGGCGGCATTGCTATTGGTGAGATGAACAACATTCCCTACAAATCCGACCCTCGGGCGGAACAATGGGTTTCCGACAGTATCGATGTTGCCAAAGCTATGGGGGTAAAGGTGGTTTTGATGGCTTTCTTTGCCAACGGCGACTTAAAAAATGACCCTGATGGCACAAAAGAAACGATCCGCAGACTAAAAAAAGTAGCCCCGAAAGCGGAGGAACATGGCGTTATCTTGGGTATTGAGTCTTGGTTGAGTGCCGAAGAGCATATGGGAATTATAGACGCGGTCGATTCCCCCAATGTGAAAGTATATTATGATGTGGCGAACTCTCACAAAATGGGATATGATATTTATGAGGAAATCCGTTGGTTGGGCAAGGAGCATATATGTGAATTCCATGCCAAGGAGAACGGATACCTTCTCGGTGAAGGCAAAGTCGATTTTGAGGAAGTCCGCAAGGCCATGGACGCTATCGGATATGAAGGGTGGATTCAGATCGAAGGTGCCGTACCCGAAAATGCCGATATGTTCGAAAGCTATCTGTTGAACAATGCGTATATCAGGTCGGTTCTTACATGATATTTCTTAAGGAACGTTTTGGGGAACCACCATCAACGCGGTCCAGATGCAGATCGAAGGTGCCATAATCGCCTATTGTCTTGGGCGATAGTAGGCAACAAACTCAGATCTGGGCGCAGTATTTACGAAATAATACAGATATTGAGCATATCGCTGCTCGACAAAACACCTGTGAGATACTTACGGATTACGATTACAGAGATGATAAAGAACCAGATTCTAAACAATTGAAAATCAACGGATTTTAAATGCCCGCTAATGATGTATAACCTTATTGGAAATGATACAAAACTAAAAACTCAATATTCTATAAGCCTTGGGGGTTGTAACCAAATAGTCAGTCCAAAGGTTATTTATTTTTTTCTCGAAGAAACCCGATTTGTTGTACCTATGTTGTACCTGAAAAACAAAAATCCCCTGATTTCAATGAAAACAGGGGATTTACGAGTTGGCCTACTAGGACTCGAACCTAGAACGACTGGACCAAAACCAGCTGTGTTGCCAATTACACCATAGGCCACTATGGTAATCGATGCTAAAACTTGTTTAGCCTAAGAGCGTGCAAATTTAAAACAAAGTTTGGTTTGTACAAATATTTTAGGTTACAATAATCCTATTTAAAATATGGCGTAAAGCATCTGCTACGCTGGTCTATCCGATCAATATTGTGAAATCACGGATATAATCCGATGCCTGAAAACCAAATGCAAAAATTGTTGGAGTGCTAGTTCTATATGAATTGAGTACTAGTACCAACTTAGCACATTAGTGGTTTTGGGCATTTGAAACCCATCGGTGTAAGGGAAGCTACTCCCTTGTTAAACCTTTATCAAAATTTCGACGGCATATCTATTAAAATTAGTAATTTCACCGCACTGTGCGAAGTTACGGCTGTTACGGTCGCGCCTTGGCACTAAGAGCAAATAGGTTTGCCCCACTAATCGGGAAAACACAATACGGATACATGTTTTCAAAGAACTTCGAAAAATGGGACACCCTCACCGGATGGGGTGTTTTTTTTATAGCACTTATCATTTATGCCATCACCGTCGAGCCGACCAATAGCTTTTGGGATGCCGGTGAATACATTGCTACCTCGGCCAAATTGCAGGTAGGCCATCCTCCGGGGGCGCCATTGTTGCAGATGTTGGGCGCTTTTTTCGCCATGTTCGCCATTGACAGTACCGAAGTGGCCCGAATGGTCAATTATGTTTCGGGTGTATCCAGTGCCTTCACCATTCTATTTATGTTTTGGACGATTACCAACCTCGCCCAAAAACTCGTTTACAAGAAAGATGAGGTAATGACCAACAGCAAGGCCATCGCGGTCTTAGGCAGCGGCCTAGTGGGCTCAATGGCCTTTACCTTCTCCGATAGTTTTTGGTTCAATGCCGTTGAGACCGAAGTCTATGCCAGTGCCAGTATGATCATGGCATTGCTGCTTTGGCTAGGACTTAAATGGACGGACGACCTTGACAACCCGCGCGGAAATCGATGGCTAGTACTGATTTCTTACGTGGTGGGCCTAACCTTCGGTATTCAGTTTATGGGCTTTTTGGCCATTCCCTCTATCGGACTTTTGTACTATTTCCAGACCTATAAAAAGACTACGGTCAAGAATTTTTTGATAGCCAATGTCGCGGTCATTGCCATACTGATGCTGGTCTATAAATTTTCGCTGACCTACGTGCTCGAGCTTTTCGGATGGAGCGAGGTTTTCTTTATCAACAGTATCGGGCTGCCCTTTAATTCGGGCACCATAATTATGGTGCTTGTTTTTGCGGCTGCCTTTAATTTCGGTCTCGATTATACCCGAAAGAACAATTACAAAACGGCCAATACCATTGTGCTTTGTATGATGTTCGTATTTCTCGGCTTTTCGTCTTGGCTTATGTTGCCCATTCGTGCGAACGCCCAAGTGGTCATCAACGAGAATAACCCCGAAGATGCGCGTGCCCTTTTGGCGTATTACAATAGGGAGCAATATCCAGGTGTCGACAGTCCCGTTTATGGTGCTTACTACTCCAGCACTTTTGGTAGTGGTGGAGAGGATGAAGACGAGGCTCCCAAGTATGAAAAGGATGAAAAGACTGGTAAATACATCATCGTAAATTATTATAAGGATGCCGTACCGGGCGATGACCCGAAACACCTCGGTATTTTACCCCGAATGTGGAGTACGCAGCACGCCGAGAACTATATGCGCTATTTCGGTCCCCTCGATTTCAAGATGAAGCAGACCAATGAAGAACTGCGTGCCGCCGTTAAACAAGTAAAAGAAGGCTATGCCAAGGGAGAAATAGACGCCGAGCAGTACATTGGCTTTTTAAGGCGTTTTAGTGAATACATCGAAGTAGAGCCGCCATCGGTATGGCAGAACATTGTTTACATGACCCAATTTCAGTTCGGCTACATGTACTGGCGCTATTTCATGTGGAATTTCTCCGGAAAGAACAACGACGTTCAAGGCAGGTACAATGGCAACGGGGAATGGATCAGTGGATTGAACTTTATAGATAGTATGCGGCTCGGGAGTCAAGAAAATCTCCCGGATGCGGTCGAAAACGATAAAGCGCGGAATACCTATTTTTTCCTTCCCCTGATTTTGGGCATAATAGGCATCCTTTTTCAGGTATCGAAAAATCCAAAACAATTCTGGGTGCTGCTGGTGTTTTTCTTGTTTACGGGGATTGCCATCCAATTCTACACCAACCCCTATATTTTTCAGCCCCGTGAGCGCGATTATTCCCTCGTGGGCTCTTTCTATGTCTTTGCACTTTGGATAGGTCTCGGTGTATATGGCCTCTTCGACGAGTTCAGAAAATTGCTATCACCTAAAATATTGGCGCCGGCGGTTACCGTGGTCTGTTTTTTGGCTGTGCCTACCGTAATGGCGGTGCAGAATTGGGACGATCACGACCG
>JAGXIC010000242.1 GCA_024635875.1 Pricia sp. | reverse complement strand
GGCGGATGCGCTTACGACATCGTTGTTACCGTCTCCATTTACATCCAGTACCTGCATGTGCGAACAGGGTTCCCCGAGATTACCGGGATGAAATTTCCAATCCCCGGAACTTTTATCGGCTTTTCCTTCAAACCATCCTTCCGTTACGACCACGTCTTCGATACCGTCATTATTGACATCGCCATATCCGATACCGTGCGAGTACTGTTCAGTTCCTGGAGCATTTTCTCCGCTCAGCGCAAAACGGCTCCATTGGGTTTGTCCCGGTTTTAAGGGCGCCTGTAACCAGACAATCTGTTTTTTGTCGACATCGCCGCAAAGAATATCAAGCCTGCCATCACCATCAATATCGATAAAGCCGGGCGATTCGTTGGAGATTCCCATAGCATCCGCAATCATATGTTTTTGCCATACTCCGGATTCATATTTAGGGTTTTCGAACCAAAAACCCGCCTTTCCGGGATAATCGATAATAACGACGTCGTCCCAACCATCCAAATTTACATCTATCCCCAAATTCAAAAAAGACTCGCTGTATTCCTTGTACGGATCGAATATGCGTGACGGGGCCATTTCATGCCGCACCCAAGTGGGGGCTTCAAACCAATAATAGCCGGCGACAATATCCAATTGGCCATCTTTGTTCAGATCGGCAACGGCCACGCCTTCCGAAATAAAATCCCGGGTAATCGTGGTTTTTTTAAACTCCGTAGACCGATCGGTTTGGCCGTAGGCGATCTGTATGAAGCATAAAATTGTCGCAATCTTTCCCAAGCACTGACTAAATATGGTAGAATTCGAAGTTTTCATTTTTCCTAGTTTATTTCAAGAAGGAGTCGATCAGCATTTTAACGCTATCTTTTTCGGCGGAACTTGATTTTATCAATCGCTCCTTCAAATTCCTTACTGATTTTAAGGAATTGGCAGTATTTATGGCATGTACCCTTTGAACCATATAGGGCAAAAGTTTTGATATTTGGGCACTTTCCGCCATTTTCAGGGCGCGGTCGGCATCCAAAACGGATAGAGGCTCCGATGCATACCAAAGCATCAGGGGCAGATTGTGGTCGTTGCCGTCTTCCGGTCTTTGAACGAGTGCCTCCAATACCTCCCAGCGGTGTTCCGGTTCCAATCGCAGCATAGCGGAAGTCAGATAAAGCCGCACCAAGGCGGAAGCGTCATTTTTTGCCAGATGTACAAATTGTTCCATGGTTGCCGGCGAAACGTTTTTATCCTCCATCAATAGTTGAACGGCCCAGCTCCTGATGTATTCGTCCGAATTTTTCAACAAATCCCTTAGCTCCTCTTCTGAAAGTCCCTTTGTCACATGGAGTGTCCACAAAGCCCTCAGTTTTCGGGTCACATCGGGATGTTCGGTCAGAATCTTTTTCAGGCCCTCGTGTATTTCGGGACTTCCGCCCCGCTCTTGCAAAATAGTCCGGGCCTGTCGCACATACCATTCATTTTCATGTAGTTGATAGTTGACCAGCTCCATATCGGAAGCTTTATACAGATCTACTTGGACCCATGTATCATTTTTGTGTGTAATTTTAAAGATGCGTCCCAAGGTCTTGTCATGTACCTCTGGGTTTGGACTATGGCACTGGTTCTGATCATACCAATCTATGGCGAACACCGAACCGCTCGGGTCATACTTGAAATTGAGCCATTGCGACCAAGAGTCGTTCATTTCCAAAAAGTCATTTTTATGTGAAGCTACGTAACCAGATCCCGAACGGGCCAAGGTATCGTTGTTAAGTTTTGATCCGTTTATATTGTTCATAAAGATGGTATTGTGGTATTCCTTTGGCCAGGAATCCCCACCCAGATAAATCATTGCACCGGCATGGGCATGACCGCCCCCGGCCGCGGCCGACCTGAAATTACCGGCATGAGGACCGCGATCCCCCAACCAATGCACGTGATCGCCGATGGTTTTGATGTCGTCATAGGTATACGGATTAAAATGTTGGCCTCCTTGGCGTTGGTATCTGGCACCTTGAACGATGTGGAACATATGCGGAATGACGCAAACGGTAGTAAACGGGTGTCCGTAATCGTTGAAATCCAATCCCCAGGGATTACTGGTGCCTTCCGAAAAGACTTCGAACTCTTGCCGTGTCGGATGGTACCGCCATACCGCGGCGTTCAATTTTGTCCGCTCATCGTCCGCGGCGCCGGGCTTACCGACATTGGAATGGTTAAACACGCCATGTACCCCATACAGCCAACCATCCGGCCCCCACCTGAGGTTGTTCAGCACCTCATGCGTATCATTGAGTCCCCAACCGTCGAGCACTATTTCAGTCGCGCCCACGGGTTTGTCGTTTTCTTTATCCAAGGGAATAAACAAAAGATAAGGGGACGCCCCGACCCAAACACCGCCCATGCCCACTTCGATACCACTGGCCATACTCAGGCCCTCGATGAAGACCTTTCTTTTGTCCAAGGTGCCATCACCATCGGTATCCTCAAAAATTAAAATACGGTCCCGGCCCTTGCCCTCTTCTGCGGGAACGGGATAGGTATGGCCCTCTACGACCCACAACCTTCCCCGTGCATCGATGGTAAAGCTGATGGGACGGACAATATCGGGTTCCGCGGCCGCTAGCGTAATCTTAAAACCATCGGGAAGGGTCATGGCCTTTGCCGCCTCCTTTCCGGATAGACCGGAATTTAGGACGGGATCCAATGGAGGTAGAACACTGATATCCTTTTGAAAGAGTTCATTCGGGAAGCTGGGTCGCGTAGGATAAAAAAGAAAATCGTCAAAGTTGATATGCGCCCAAGTATCATCTTGAATGTAAGGGATAGGTGATGTGCCGGTCTCGTTATCGATGATACGTATAAAAATATCCTCGTTCAAATGATCTTTCAGATCGACCACTATCGGTTGCATAGTGGGACGGCCCTGTCCAGTGGATTTGAAAATTACCTTATTCGTTTTTACCTCCAAAATCTCGACGCGGGTATCGGCCAATGCACCTCCCGAAACCCTAAAGGAAGCGAACGGGTGGGTAACCTCAAAAGGCACCGAGGTCAAGGTCCCCTTTAATCTGTAATTAGCGCTTCCACCGCTGCTCAAAAAGAAATCGCCGTCAAAGTTCATTTGAGTGTACACTTTGTAAACCGATGAAAGTCTGTTGAAAAGGGGGTCTTTAAATGCATTGCCCTCAACCTTCCAATCGCTCAGGTTGCCCCTTTCAAAACCCACGTTCAAAGGTTTGCCATCTTTCATGGGTACTATCCCGGCAATTAAGGGAGCGGAAATATCGCCTTCGACAATCTTAAACTCGCCCACCATTCCGGCGGCGCGATGGCCTGGCACCGTGCAATAATACGTGTCATCGCCCTCTGCCCAAAAGGTAATGCTGGTAGTTGACCCCTCTTCAAGCAGGGTGTTGCTTTTAATGCCCAGTTTTTCAAGGGCAACATCATGTGTCATGGTCTCCCCATTGGTTATGGTAATACGAACGCGATCTCCTTTGTTGGCACGCAGGGTAGGGTTTCGGGTTCCATCAGGGGCAAAATAGCCCAGCATGCTCGCTTGAAGTGCATATTCACGATCAATACGTGTTGAGTCGCGTGCCTGGCGCTGCGCCGATTCGCTCTTTTTCTCAGACCGACAAGCGCTGAAAAATGATACGAGAAGGAGTACGGTGGATACCGTATTAAGTAGCCGGTAATTTTTCATTTTGGCCCGTTGGAATCTATTTTGGATGAAACGTGTTTTACAACCTCTCAAAACTACGTATGTTTTTGCAATTCGTGATATAGCCGTAATGGGTTGAAAGCTAATATTTGAGTAAAAATTCAATTCCCATAAAAATAGAAATTTAATCGATAGCATGCGAAAAGCCATTAATACCTGTACATTTTATTCACAGAAATATCTGCTGCTATTTTGGGCATTGCCACTTTCTAAAATGTAATTCTTTCTAGGGTAGATAATGGGCTCATTTTAGGAAATCAAGTGGAAAGGGGTGTTTTCGTAAAAAGGTAAACGGGCTTACGTCAAACTTTCTGCACTATCGTATATCTTCTTTATAGCCGTAGCAATAAGTTCAATATCCAAACGGTTTCCTAGTAACATTTTATGGTGTAAATAGACGGATTCTTCCTTAAAAATACGTTCGCAGACAGGTAAAGAAAACCGGGTGGGATCGATGGCCGCCCAATACGCATCGTTCAGCATATGCCGTGCAGGTTTGGTATGTGGCACATATAGCGGACACCTATTCAAAGGTTCATAGCAGGCATCTACCATAATACCCAATTCGGCTTCCAGCGCGCTTCGGAATTTCTCGATGGGCAGGTCATTAAATTGCTTTTTATCGTAACGGAAGGCAAAATTGAAATACGCCTTTTTGGTTTCCCTAACATCCCTTTTTAGAGGGATAATACCGGGGATTTCGTTTAAAAGCTCGTTCAGATAGGTTCCGTTGGCGTCACGAACGGCATTCTGTTCGGGCAGCCGTTTTAGACCCTCGACCAGAATGGCCGCTTGAAATTCGGTAATCCTAAGGTTGCCCGACTGAATGAAATTCCCGTCGTCACCGTAGTCGCCGATACCTTTGTCAACTCCAATTAGGGAATCGCCCTCAGGTCTTCGGCCGCAGTTTCGTAAGGCATCCAGTTTTTCCGCCAAATCTGGATTGTTCGTGGTCATGGAACCACCTTCACCCGCAGTAAGGTGTTTCGACAATTGAAAGCTAAAACTACCGACATCGCCGATGCTGCCCGCTTTTTTACCCTTCCACTCGCCCCCGTGCTTATGGGCGCAATCCTCTATGACATACAAACTATGCTTTTTGGCGATTTCCATAACGGCATCCATATTGGCAAAGGCTCCGTACAGGTGTACGGGAATAATCGCCTTTGTTCTTGGGGTAATCGCCTTTTCGATAGCTGCCGGGTCGATGCACCAAGTATCCTCGAGCACATCGACCAAGATAGGCGTCGCATTAACATCGATGACCGTTGCGGCTGTGGCCTGCCAAGTCAGACCGGGCACGATAACCTCATCGCCGAGACCTATACCCATTGCCTCCAAGGCGAGTTGCATGGTCAATGTACCGTTAACCGTGCAAATGGCATATTTCGTGCCCGTAAACTCGGCAAAAAGCCGATTGAAATCCATTTCCTTTGGGCCATTGTAAGACCATACGCCGCTGTTCAAGACCTCGATTAACGCCCGTTCTTCTTCCTTACCCCAAACCGGCCATTTCGGCCACGGACTTGTAGTCGTATTACGACAGGGCTTCCCGCCTTGAATCGCTAATTGTTGCATAATTGATTGTATTTAAATTCCAGCCTTCCACTTTTAATTCTGGTACAGCGGCACTTGCAAAGGTCGTTCGCAAAATTCTTTTTTCGCCAGGCAACAGGCTGATAAAATTATCTTCCCAAAAAACAGGAAGAATTATTTCTCCGGTATCTTTTTCGATTACTTTAAGGTTGATCAGAAAAGCGATGGTATCGCCTGTATTCTTTACTATAGCGGTCATGATTTGTTCTTCTCCCGCCTTTTCAAGATTATAGGACACTTCTACATCCACTTTGGGTAAGGCGTTGAGCAAGTTTAAATCCGCATACTGTTTGCTCGGGGTATGATAGGCGAATTCACCCAGATCTGCTTCATAATCCAGCGTTTCCTCTTGGGTCGACAGCCAATAGAAATTAGTGCTTATTTCTTCATTTTGAGCATCCAACAAACGGAGATCTAGGAAATATGTGGTCGAGAAGGTTTCCAAAGGCTCGATTTTGAATAGGGAACAGGAACTGTCGGCAGGTGCATCCAAAGACCGATTTTCTTCCAATAACAGTTTCGAATCGATATCGTAAATACGGATATGTGCTTTCAAATCTTTTACCTCATGGAGATGGTCATTGATGGCATAAATGTGATGGTCGCCATAGCTATAGACTAAATGTAGGGGCGAACAGGCTTTTTGTGTCGCGTAAAATGCTCCAGTGGGCATCAAATAATAATCGTAGAGCTGCCAGTACATTTTGGGCCAGGCCGCATTTAACATCCATTGGATGATACCCGTGCATTTCTTTTTATGGACCTGAAAAGCCTCGAACATCGGCCGCATCAGCTCGTAGTTCATGGCCTGTGCCTTTTTATCGAACTCCTCTATGGAATCAGGTTTACTGTAGCGTTTATCAATAGCTTCTGTAAAACGGCTAAAATCGGAGAACTCATAGCGACCACAATGGTATTGCCATATTTCGTTTATGGGCCATAACTTATCTTCGGGAATGAATTTTTTCAAACTATCCAATTGGGGGACTTGCGCGCCGGGACCTGTTTCGGTATTAAATCCGTAGGCGCCGCCAAAATTAGTGTCCGTAAACCAGTACACGGGGGCGGTGTAGGCATAGGGACCCAACATTTTCACTCCCGATGAACCGCTGATTTTGCTGATCACATCTTCGCTACCGATCACGTGCCGGTCGCTACCGACTCCTCCTGTCGAATTCAGATAAGGTCGCGTCGGGTCGTATTTGGCGAAGGTTTCAATATATTTTTGCTCCAAGGCGGTTATCGGTACTTTGTCGCTCGCGACCGTCCAAACAAAGATACTGGGATGGTTGCGCAACCAAATCACCTGGTCTTCCCAAGCTTGCGCCACGTGTTCGATGTCTTCTGATTTATACACCCCGCCGAAGCGTTCGTCGACCGGTACGCCCATGTGGATCTCATGTTCCCAATGACAGCTCCATCCGACCATCAATAAAATTCCGTACTCATCACACAGATCATAGAGTTTTTGGTCCTTCCCCCAAATACCTTCCAGACGGATGCAGTTGAGGTTCATCTGTTTGACGTATTTTACCTGTGCTTCGAGATTTTTATCCGAATCCATTAAAAACAGGTCATCGGTCCAGCCAGCACCTTTGATCAACACTTTTTTTCCGTTAATCTTAAACCCACGATGGATATCGTTGAGCCAATACTCTTCTACTTCACGGATACCAAACTTTGTTTTTTCGGAACTTGAAACTTGCCCGTCGATGGTAAGCTCCAATTCCAGTTCGTAGAGAACGGGGCTTCCCAAATGGGCCGGCCACCAAAGTTTCGGGTTTTCAAATGTTAATTGCGGGAATTCATCTGCCGTAAACTCAACGTTTGTTTCTCCCTTTGGCTGAATAGTTATTTTCTTTTCAAACACTAGGGATTCTATCTGTCCCTTTAAAGTCCCTGAAATAAGGTCAGGGGTATCATTTTTCAATTCGGCGGAAATAGTCAGGTCTGCGCGTTTCAAAGTTTTTAGATCTACCTTGGTCCGTACAAAGGGATTTTCAATTTGTACCCCATTATGAAGTGCTATGGTAACAGGTCTAAAGATTCCCATATTTCCATCGGGCGGAGCGGGATTCCAATCGACAAATCCTGTGCTAAAATCACCGGGTTTTGGCGGAATAACTTCCACCGCCAACATATTTTTCCCTGAAACAACATGCTCGCTGACGTCGAACGACGTGCGGCGATAGGCACCGTTGATTGTTTTGACATCTGCTATTTGGCTTCCGTTTAGCCAAACGTTCGCTTTGTAGTTTATGCCCTCAAAATATACTCTAACCGATTGATAGGATTCCAGATCCTCAAGCGTGAAATGGGTCGCATACCACCAGGGCACCTTAAAATATTCAGTGGGAATCGCTTTCAGGTTATCCCCAAAATAAGGGTCCTTGTATATTTTATTACCGACTAAAGCGCCAACAACAGTTTCCGGAACCTTTGCAGGAATCCAAGTTATTTTCTCATGGTCAATAGTAGAAATAATTGCCCCTTTTTCTCGGATTAACTTTGAGGTCTGTATTTTCCAATGATCCGATAGACGCATCTTGAAGCTCTTCTTCATACCTGTACGATTAGTTTGCTTCTTTGTACTTTTTTAGGGTCTGTTTCGACTTCCATAGCATGCCCCCGCCGATGCCCATTAAGACCAGACCTGCAAACAGATCTGTCATTTGCTGCACGAATGTTTCGGTAAAGACCATGGCAATGGTTATGATAATTCCAAATGTGAAGATAAAAACCCCCAAGGCTTGATTTATTTGCGCCGTTTTAATTTTAGTCGTTCGATACGCTTCGTTCATAATCCTTTAAATCAAAATTGGTAATACACACTTGCCAAGACAGCCAATACGGCCAGTGACCAAAGTTTCAAATTGTTCCACCAGTGGCGGTCCTCTTTGGCAATGCCTTCGTAGACATAGTCGTTTGGTAGCATCAGCACCAATGCGCCTATAAGAAAATAGAGGCCGAAAAATATCAGTTTTGCCGTTTCCTGTGAAATTCCCGAAAGCCAATCGAAATTCAACATATCACAACGTTTTATTTATGGAACTTGTCTGGGTCAAAATTTTTGAACTGAACACCAAGCCATCCAGCTCGGCCTTCGTGTGTTTTTTGGTCATTAGACTTACAACGACGTTAATGATAAAGGCCAAAAGAAAGGACCACCACGAAATATAGAGGAAGGGATCTTCTATAGTAAAGAACCCCGCTTTGAACACATTGAGGAAAATGGCAAAACCGATACCGATGACCAAAGCCGAAAGTCCGCCCCATTGGGTACTGCGTTTCCAAAAAATTCCCAATAAAAGAATGGCAAACAAAGGCCCTTGAAAATACGACATAAAGGTCTGTATGGCCACATAGATACCCGGGAAATCACTGCTCATCGGTGCTGTTGCCACCCCAAGACCCAACAATACCAAAGTGGTTATTTGTCCCACCTTCAAATAATGTTGGTCATCGGCATTCTTTTTAATGAAAGGCTCATAGATATCCTTGGTAAATAAAGTGGCCGTGGAATTCAACAAAGAATCGACACTCGACATCAGGCCGGCAAAAAAGGCGGCGAACATCAGGCCTACCAAACCGGGCGGTAATATGGTTTTGATCATCATCGGCAGGGCTTGATCTCCATCGGCAAGATTGGGGTGCACCACAACGGCCATTAACCCGGGAAACAGGACCAAAATTGGAATAAACATTTTCAGGGCCGAACCAAAAATCATACTGGCCTTGGCGTGCCATTCATTTTTGGCCGTGAGGCAACGTTGCACGATGGACTGGTTGCCGATCATGTAAGCGTTGGCCATGACGAAGGTGAGTCCGAACAGAATTCCGGTCCACGGAAAGGGCGATTTGGTATCAATAGGTCTAATAATGTCGAAATGGCTTTGGTATTCCGGACCCATGGCGCCAATTTTTTCCACCATGTTCTCCCATCCACCTACGGCATCCAAGCTAAGGAATACGAGGGCAAACCCACCGATGAACATGATAATCATTTGAACGACATCGGTCATAATCACCGCTGTAATACCCCCGAAATAGGTGTATAGGCCTACCACGCCTGCAGTTGACAAAATCGAAATCCAAATAGGCCATCCCATCAATACGTTCAAAAGAACGGCACTGGCCCAAAAAAGCACGCCGAGGTCAAGGGCAAAGAACAAGATCCAGGTTGCCGATGCGATGGTGCGTACCGATTTGTTATACCTTCTTCCCAAGTATTCGGGGATGGTATACATGCCGCCACGCCAGAAATAGGGAATAAAGATAAACGCCGCTAGCAACATCGCCGGAACGGAACCTACCCAATCAAAATTACCGACCGCAATACCGTAGCGATACGCTTGTCCCGAGACCCCCACGAAATCCAAGGCACCGATATCGGAAACCACGATCGACATCCCGATGGCCCAAAAAGGCAAGCTTTTACCACCTAGAAAATAATCTTCGGAACTGCTGACGAATTTTTTAAAATAAAGCCCTAGCAAAAGCATTCCGACGATATACGCTATAACTATAAAATAATCAATTCCTGAAAGCATGGTTTTTATTTGGTCGCAGTTGTATAAAGTAGCAAAACTGAATTTCTCTCACTTTTCATTCCCCACTCTCCACTCTCAACTTTTCACTTTTCACTGAACAATACAAATTAAACCGAATTACCACAAAATTGTATAGTAAATCTTATTGTCTTTGCATGGAATATCAACCCAAATATTGCATTACCATCCGTTACTCTATAATTAAGGTAAAAATTCATCGGTTGCAAGAAATCATATCCACTTAAAGTTGGAATTTTTTGCGACAACAGGGAATGTTATGTGTTCAACGTCATACCGTGCTAACACTATTTTGACCTTAAAATTACATTTAAAACCAAAATATCAGTTTAGGGATAAAATATCACCAATAACTAATAATATACTGTATGTTTTGCCAAAATTTTTAACATAGCTTTGAAAAGCACTAACTGCTCAACCAAAACTAGCAGCCTTATGAAACAAAGAAACTTATCATTTTTGACGCTCCTTTTCTTCAGTATCTTCATAGGCACTGTGTCTGCCCAACAAGAAGTTACCGGAGTGATTACAGACAAAACAGGGGAGCTATTACCCGGGGTAACGGTCGTTTTAAAAGGTACCGTTATAGGGGTAACTTCCGATTTCGATGGAAACTACCGTATTTCAGTGCCAAACGACACAGCCGTACTGGTGTTTTCATACTTGGGGATGTCGACCCAAGAAGTAACGGTCGGCAATCGATCGACCGTTGACGTGACCTTAGAAAGCTCATCCCAAGAATTGGATGAAGTCGTGGTAACGGCACTTGGTATTTCACGGGAAAAGAAATCATTGGGTTATGCGGTGAGCGAAGTGGGTGGTGATGCCAGCGATAATGTGCCTCAAGAAAACGCCTTGAACGCCCTTTCCGGGAAAGTGTCGGGCGTAGCCATTAACTCCACGGGAGCTCCCGGTTCTTCCGTAAGTATGGTTATTAGGGGATCTACATCGCTCTCCGGAGATAATCAACCGCTGTTCGTTATCGATGGGGTGCCTGTTTTTAATACCCTTAATAATGTAGGAGGCGTTGGACGTGACAACCGCGTCGATTATGGAAACGCCATTTCGGACATCAATACCGATGATATCGCAAGCATGACGGTGTTGAAAGGGGCAAGCGCCGCAGCTCTTTATGGATCCCGGGCAGGTAACGGGGTCGTTCTTATAACCACCAAATCCGGTAAATCGAGAAAAGGATTGGGCGTAACCGTAAATTCCAGTACGGTCTTTGATATTCCTTTTCTTTATTTGGACACCCACACCAAATATGCTGCCGGTTCGCGGCCCTACACCCCGGATAACTTTCCTACAAACCCCTACGGTGCAATTCAAATCAGCGAGACCGCATCTGCTTGGGCCGGACCTGCCCTGGATCAAGGCATCAACGCCATACATTGGCCCTATACTGCCCAAGAATTGGAAAGTGGTATCCCCGTGGCGAGGGAACTGCGCTCCCATAACAATGCACGGAATTTTTTTAACACGGCCATTACCACAGCCAATAATATATCGATACAGGACAATACCGAAAAAATCAACTATCGGCTTTCGTACAATAATCTGAAGAACAAGGGTTTTATCCCGAATACCGATCTGAACAAGCATAGCATCAATCTGAACTCATCGATAAACCTGAACAGCGCTATCTCGGTGAGTTCCAGTCTGAACTATACCAAGACCTATGCCGACAACCGCCCCGCCGGAAACCGCGGTGCCAACCCCATTCAGGCGATGTACGAACTGGCACCCCATATCGATGTGCGAGATCTTAAACAATATTGGCTACCGGGTTTCGAGGGCCTTTTTCAGAACTCGCCCTTTGAGTTTGGGGATGATCCAACCGAGACTGAATGGAACAATCACTATTACCTGGCCAATGAAGTGAACAACGGGTTCGTAAGAAATCGCTTTTATGGCAATGTTAGGGGCGATTGGAAGATTACCGACGATTTTTCGGCTATGTTACGCTACAATTTTGACGAAATCAACGAACAACGGGAAACCAAAATTTCGAATGGCTACACCAACGAAATCAACGGGGCCTATGGCATCACCGATTTGTTCCGTAAAGAAATCAATGTCGATTTTTTACTGACCTATGAAAAGAAATTCGACGATTGGGATTTCAGCGTATCGGTTGGTGGCAACCAACGAAAATTTGAGGCTTCCACCGTAAGCAATGCTACCAAAAACAGGGGGCAAGGCCTTTTGACTCCCAATTTGTTCACCTTGACCAATATTGCGCCGACCAATCTGGACTTCAGTTCCAACATACAGAAAAAAGAGGTAAATAGCTTATATGGTTTAGCAAGCATAGGATTTAAGGATATGTTCTATTTGGATG
>JAGXIC010000241.1 GCA_024635875.1 Pricia sp. | reverse complement strand
TCAAAAACGGTCATGTTAGCCCCTGATAAGGCAACATTGGTTACGAACGATGCATTCGCTACCAATCATCAGGGAATTGTAGATTGGCCGGAAAATGCTCGATTCAATCAAACGATAAAGCGGTACAATTTTATTAAAAACTACTTGAAATCGAAAAATATCAAAGCAAGTGAATTAGCCAAGGCTTTCTTGCATTCTCCGTTGTACAATACGAAGTTTACGGAGGGATTCGGAACCTTGTATACCTCAGTATATCAACCTAAAAACTTGATTATGAAAGTGCTATGGCCCAATGAGACCATAAAAAGGAGTTTTGATAATTTTGCGGAAGAAAATATTCTCATAGACTACAATGCCGCAGAACGGTTCATTATTCCTGATGATACTGAAGAGACAGCGCCTGTAGCACGTAATGAATACCGATGGCAGGAAGCCGTTGTGGATTCATTGGTGAAGGGAATGGCCGGGAAAAAAACAAAACAGAAACAACAGGAACTTCGGGATCGCCTAATGCCCGATGGCGAAATAGCTTGGGAAGTATTGATAGATTATTGGAATGAGCCCGTCGAGTATTAATAAATTATAGATGAAAATGGAATTCAAAAGTATCAACCCTTATAATGGAGAGCAAGTTGGATCATATACGGCACTTACGCAAGAAGCATTAACTGAAAAACTGAATAGAAGTCAATCCGCTTTCGAATCTTGGAGAAAAATCCCGCTTGCCGAACGTTGTCGTCTTCTTAAAAAAGCAGGACAAGTATTGCGGGATAATGAGGAAGAATATGCCAAAATGATTACGCTGGAAATGGGCAAACCCATTTCAGAATCCAAGTCGGAAGTTAATAAATGCGCATGGGTGTGCGACTACTATGCCGAAAATGCCCCTACATTCCTTTCGGACGAATCCATAACTACGGACGCTAGCCAAAGTTTTGTTCGGCATGACCCTATTGGAGGTGTCTTGGCGATTATGCCGTGGAATTTCCCGTTTTGGCAAGTTTTTAGATATGCAGCGCCGACCTTGACCGCAGGAAATACAGGATTGTTAAAGCACGCTCCGAATGTTTTTGGATGTGCCCAACAAATTGAAGACGTATTTGTTAAAGCAGGATATCCCTCATATGTTTTCCAAAACCTGATAGTCCATCAAGATCAAACAGAATTTGTAATTGCACACAAAGGTGTAAAGGCCGTAACACTAACAGGAAGTGAAAAGGCAGGTTCGGCCGTCGCCGAAATAGCAGGTCGCCATATCAAAAAAACCGTTTTGGAACTCGGTGGTAACAATGCTTTTATCGTTTGGGAGGATGCGGATATCGATCAAGCTGTGAAAACTGCAATAACTGCCCGTATGTTGAACTGTGGGCAAAGTTGTATTGCGGCCAAACGCTTTATTTTAATGGAAGGTATCTACGACGAATTCGTAATGAAATTTATAGATGCCGTAAAACAATTGAAATCCGGAGACCCATTAGAAGATGGCACAAATATTGGACCGCTAGCGCGGGTTGATCTTGCCGATCAGTTGAACAAGCAGGTAAACGAGTCGATAAAGAAAGGTGCCAAACTTTTACTGGGAGGCCATCAAAATGGCTGCTATCACGAACCGACCATTTTGGGAGATGTTATACCTGGGATGGCCGCGTTTGATCAGGAAACTTTTGGGCCTTTGGCCGCGATGATCAAAGCAAAGAATATAGATGATGCTTTTGAACTGTCTGAAAAATCGAACTATGGGCTTGGGGTAACGGTATGTACCAAAAATACAGAGAAGGCATTGAAATATGCGGATAGGGTAAGTGATGGGGCCTATTTTATCAATGAATTGGTGAAATCAGATCCAAGATTGCCCTTTGGAGGTACCAAAAAATCCGGATACGGCCGTGAACTCGCAAAAGATGGGATAATGGAGTTTGTCAATCGAAAAACAGTTTATGTAAAGCTTTAAGGTGTCCATAAGTGCTGGCCGCCATTGAAGTCTTCCCTTTTTGAGGTAAAGAATATTCACACCCCATATGGGATTTTTAGCTTTCATAGGGTTCTGATGGGAGCACTTTAAAATAGAAGCGACCCATTGACTCCAAATACTTTAGGATTTCAACCTACTTGGAATCTATCCCCAAAATTTATACTTTTATAAGTCATCCGGATATTTTACAAGATGTGGTTCAATCAGGCAAAATGTAATATTGACATGGGTCCGGGGCGGGAACAAAACTGCTCAAGGAAAGGGGTCGGTATTTGTATCGGAACCAAATAACTAAATAAAAGATTATGAAATCGACAGCATTATTCTGGGTGGGTATAACCACCTTGATACTACTAACGGTAACTATTGTGGCGGCCATGAACTTTCCGTTCAACTGGGTATTCTACATTACCGTCCTAGGACAGATTGCCGTAGTTTACATGGTCTATAAAGTATTGACGGACGATTACACGACTGACAAGACTTTTGAGGATTTCTATGAGGACAATCCCATTGGTAAATACCGCTAAACCGTCGCTAGTATATCTTCCCTTTTCCTTTTTGAGGTTGTGGCCATACTCATTTCAGGGATGACCAAGAGTGGTATCCGGGTATGGAAAGCAGTTTTCTTGACTACTGGCTCCCGACTTGCCTTTTCCAAATAGCTATGCGGATAATTCAATAGGGCCAGAAGGTGCACGTCCAGTTCTTCGGTAAGCAGTTCCAAGGTTTTTGAAATGGAATTGGTCAGGGAGGCCGAATGGAGATAGTTCGGTATAGCGCCAAAATGTTTTTGAATCGTGTACAAATTGAACTTTTGAATATCCGTTAAAGACTCGGTTCCTGCCGTTACGTTCACAATCCGTACAGTGGATTTAAAAGTGTTTGCGAAATCCATAATAGGCTGTAGTTCTGACTGTGAATAGAATCGGTACAGATCTGTAGCAAAAGCGATTTCCAAGGGTTCCTTAAAATTGAAGTTTTCGGGAATTGCCAGTACGGGGCAGCTTTTTATCGACTTGATGACCTGCACTGTAGTAGTTCCCATAAAGATTTCCTTTAGCCCTGATGCTCCTTTTGTCCCCATAATGACCAGTTCCGCGTCGGTCTCCTGTATCAGATCTTTGATTTCATTGGTCAGCATTCTTGCGGACGAAACCGTCTTAAAAGAATGCCAGGGTTTATGGGTGGCCCCCTTCACTTTGGCAACAAATTGCAGTAGCCCTTGCTCCGAGCTTAACCGGTTATTAGTATCGGGTGCGTCCCAATCTAATGCGGTCGCATAAATACTCTTGTGTGATTCCAACGAGACATAACAATTTACGACATGGAAGGTGCATGGGTCCTTCTCAAAAAGCTTCTGGGCATACCTAAAGGCGTTCATGGCATTTTTCGAAAAATCGGTGGGAAGGATAATATGTTTCATGATTACGGAATTTTAGCAAAGTAAGCGTGATTGAAAATCCTGTACTATGACATCCGTCATATTTTAAAACGCCGTTCTACTTCATCTTTGCAGAAGGTATGATGACCCGCTCAAGGGTTCAAAGCAAATGTAGGTATGGAGCATAACGACTGTTACCACTGCGGTGACGATTGCAGAAAAAAAACGGTTAAATTTGATGAGAAGATGTTCTGTTGCCACGGGTGTAAGACCGTTTATGAGATTTTTTCTACCAACGACCTATCCTATTACTACGATTTACAATCGGCTGCAGGTTCCACTCCTACAGCTATAGAGGGAAAGTATGATTTTTTAGATACCGCCGCCATCGTAGAAAAGCTAGTGGAATTCGATGACGACCGAATGCAGATCGTCAACCTGTACATTCCGCATGTGCATTGCAGTTCCTGTATCTGGATACTCGAAAATTTGAACAAGCTCGATCCGTTCATAAACGGGTCGCAGGTCGATTTTCCAAAAAAGACCGTCAGAATAACGTATAACAGCACTAAAATCACTTTAAGGGAACTGGTGTTGTTACTAGCAAGAATCGGCTATGAACCCTATATTTCCTTGGATGATATAGATACCAAAAAGAAACCGGTCGACCGTAGTCTCATCTATAAGATAGGGGTCGCCGGATTCGCTTTTGGAAACGTCATGTTCCTGTCCTTTCCGGAATATTTTGATTTGGCTTCGAGCGATACCTCCGGGGGGGAATTCTGGTTGAACCGATACCAGACGCTTTTCCGTTGGTTGATGTTTACTTTTTCGCTACCCGTCGTTTTTTATTCGGGCCGGGATTATTTTATATCCGCCTTTAAGGGACTTCGGAGCCAACTTTTGAATACTGATGTCCCCATCGCCTTGGGAATTTTCACGCTTTTCGTTAGAAGTACCGTCGATATTGCCTTTGATTACGGCTCCGGTTTTTTCGATTCCCTTACAGGACTGATTTTCTTTCTTCTACTAGGGAAATTTTTCCAACAAAAAACCTATTCCTTTTTATCGTTCGAGCGGGACTATAAGTCCTATTTCCCTATTGCGGTTACGCGGATGACTTTAGAGGGAAAAGAAGAGTCCATTCAAGTAAACGATATTAAGCGAGGGGATCGACTTTTGATCCGCAACGAGGAACTTATTCCGGTGGATGGTATCCTCATCACCGGAAATGCCCATATCGACTACAGTTTCGTAACCGGAGAATCTGAAGCGGTACGGAAAAAATCGGGCGATAAACTTTTTGCCGGCGGGAAACAAATGAACGGGGTCATCGATATGGAGGCACTGAAATCGGTCTCCCAATCCTATTTGACCCAGCTATGGGGCAATTCCGTTTTTCAGGAGGATAAATCTACAAAGTTCCGGACGCTGACCGACAGCATTGGAAAACGCTTTACCGTCTCCGTGCTGTCCATCGCGACGATAGCAACGGTTTTTTGGCTGTTTTACGAACCGAGTAAGGCGCTGAACGTTTTTACGGCCGTACTCATTATCGCTTGTCCCTGTGCCATTGCCCTGGCATCCCCATTTACCTTGGGCAATATGCTCCGTATTTTCGGACGGAAGAAATTCTACCTCAAAAACACCCAGACCATTGAGCAATTAGCGCAAATTGACACCGCGATTTTCGATAAGACCGGTACGATTACCACATCCCAAAAAAGTACGGCCACCTATGAGGGTATGCCATTGACCGCGGCCGAAGAATCACTGCTGAAAAATACATTACGCGCCTCGAACCATCCGCTCAGTCGGACCTTGTACGATATGCTCGCCGAACATAATATAGTCACTTTAGATGAATATGAGGAGTATTTGGGACAAGGCCTTGAAGGCTGCAAGGGACAAGAACATATCAAAATAGGTTCCGCTGATTTTGTGGGCGACCACGTTCCGAACGATACCCTAGGTACCTTCGTACACATAAACAGCAATGATATCTACAAGGGTAAATACATCTTTCATAATCAATATAGGGAAGGGATTTCAGAGGTGTTTACGGACATGTCAAAAACGATATCCTTGGCTGTTCTTTCAGGAGATAACGCCGGCGAAAAATTTAGATTGGGAAAATTGCTGCCTAAACACGTTCCGCTCTATTTCAATCAAAAACCGGAGAACAAGCTGGAGTTCATCAAATCACTACAAAACCGGCATAAAAAAGTATTGATGGTCGGCGACGGCCTGAACGATGCCGGGGCCTTGGCACAAAGTGATGTCGGCATTGCCATTTCCGAAAACATCAACGTGTTTTCCCCCGCCTGTGATGCCATATTGGACGCCTCGAAATTTAAACGATTATATAGCTATATCCAGGCCTCAAGAAAGGCGATGCGCATTATCAAATGGAGTTTCGCCCTATCCCTACTATACAATGTCGTGGGTCTTTATTTTGCCGTAACGGGACAGTTACAGCCTGTGATAGCGGCCATTTTGATGCCCTTGAGTTCCATTAGCATCGTGGCGTTTACAACGCTGATGACCACTATTTTAGGAAGAGAACTGGAATGAGGGTCAATTTATAAATGCGTATATGACCGTTGTCATATTCAGAGCCGGTTATCGGCTATAGTTTTACATCAGAATTCAGGTAGGTATGAGTGTTATTTATGTGTTATTGACCATCAGCATTCTCGTTGCGGTCTTCTTTTTCATAGCCTTTATTGTATCCGTCAGAAGCGGTCAGTACGATGATTCGTACACACCATCTGTGCGTATGCTGTTCGAGGATGAACTGGTTACCAAGGAGACGCCTACGGAAATCCCAACCGAAAAAAATCCAACTAAATAATAGTAAATTATGGAAGTACAGCAGTTTTACTACGATAACAAAGTCGTAAAAAAGTTTCTCTATGCAACAATGTTCTGGGGCATTGTGGGGATGTCCGTCGGCCTTATGCTGGCCTTTATGTTCATGTTCCCCAATTTGACCGACGGCATATCGTGGTTGAGTTTTGGCCGTTTGCGGCCCCTGCATACCAACGCGGTCATCTTTGCCTTTGTGGGCAATGCTATTTTTGCCGGGGTCTACTACTCCACCCAACGTTTGCTCAAGGCGCGGATGTTCAGTGATGGGCTGAGCAACTTTAATTTCTGGGGCTGGCAGGCGATTATCGTAGCCGCAGCGATCACCTTGCCTTTGGGCTACACAAGTACCAAGGAATACGCTGAACTGGAATGGCCGATCGATATCGCCATTACCTTGGTCTGGGTTGCTTTTGGGGCCAACCTTATCGGCACCATGCTACGCCGGCGTCAACGCCATCTATACGTGGCCCTTTGGTTCTATCTGGCTACATTCGTAACCGTTGCCGTACTGCATATTTTCAATAGTCTGGCCATTCCGGTCGGTGCCCTAAAAAGCTATTCGGTGTATGCGGGCGTGCAAGATGCCTTGGTACAATGGTGGTACGGCCACAATGCGGTGGCGTTCTTTTTGACCACTCCCTTTTTGGGGCTGATGTACTATTTTGTGCCCAAGGCGGCGAACAGGCCGGTATATTCCTATAAACTGTCCATCATCCACTTTTGGTCCCTCATATTTATCTACATCTGGGCGGGGCCGCACCACTTGCTGTACTCGTCACTGCCGGATTGGGCGCAGAACCTGGGCGTTGCCTTTTCCATCATGTTGATCGCTCCCTCTTGGGGCGGTATGATCAACGGGCTGTTGACCCTACGTGGGGCTTGGGACAAGGTACGAACCGATCCTGTACTGAAATTTATGGTCGTCGCGATCACGGGCTACGGAATGGCCACTTTCGAGGGCCCTATGCTTTCCCTGAAAAACGTAAACGCCATCGCCCACTTCAGCGACTGGATTATTG
>JAGXIC010000025.1 GCA_024635875.1 Pricia sp. | reverse complement strand
TCGTCCTGCTCGATCGGGAGGGAAAGGGATTGATATACCAACCTCCTGGTCTATTGATGCGGCGGTTATAACCTAATGAAATATTTTCCTTGCCTTCTTCATCAAATTCAAAAATCAAGTTGAGGGTCGGGAAAAGGCCGAGGTATTTCTTATCGAAATTGGCTTCCACATCGACACCTAGTTCTTCTTCGAAAGTGCTGTCATCGAACTCCGTATCCAATTGTCCCTTCAATTGGGTGTGTTCCAGGCGCAATCCGAGTAAAAAGGAAAACTTGCCGAACTTATTGCCATATTGGCTGTAAACGGCGTGTACATTTTCGTTATAGGTGAATTTGTTGGTAAGATTTTCGTTTAGTACGAAGCGGCCCAGTTGTTGATCTAATGAATCCAATCGGTAATCGGTAATCTCTTCTTCGAGTGTGCCCCGATAGCCTGCTTCGAATTGGGCATCTCCTATGGGCAGCACGTAATCGGCCTGTATCAGGTACTCCTCTTCTTTTTCATTTTCGAACACGTCTTCGAGTACGATCAAATCATCGTCGGGCAGCGTTCTGCGCTCTTCGATAATGGAATTTTTGATTTCATCTTGAATGGAATATTGAAAGTCAGCGGTCAGCTTTTGGCCATCGTCATCGAGATTATTGATGTAGTTCAAGGAAAACTGATAACTTTCATCGTCTTCGTTTTCCTCTTCTTCCCGAAAGGTTCTACTGCTCAATTGGTCATCGTCGAAACGGCGGTTGGAATTTTCCGTAAGGTCATCCCCAGTAGACGTTCGGTAGAAAATACTTCCGGTAATGGAGCTTTCATCCGTGATGAAATATTCTGCACCTAGATTGGTGTTAAAACTTTTGCCCAAACGGTTATAAATTCGATCTTCAATAACTCTGTCGAATCGTCCGGAAGTATAAGTATTATCGAAAAATGCATTGCCCGGAGCATCGCGATAGCTATATGCGGTGGTGTTGAAAATATTGAACTTGTCGGTCCGCAGATTCCCATTTACGGTGATTCCGCTGTTGGCCGGATACCCGATATTGGTCTGGACCGAGCCGTTAAATCCTAGTGTTTTTTCTTTTTTGAGGATGATGTTCAGAATGCCCGCTGTACCTTCGGCATCGTATCTGGCAGAGGGACTGGTAATAACCTCTACCTTGTCAATGGCATCGGCGGGCAGTTGGCGTAAGGCTTCTGTAGACCCGAAACCTGCCAGTGCAGATGGTCTTCCATTGATAAGAATGCGTACGTTCTCATTACCGCGTAGGCTGATAGCTCCTTCGACATCTACGCTCACCGAGGGCACGTTGCCAAGGGCATCGCTAATCGTTGCACCGCTTGTCGTAAGATCTTTGCCGATGTTGTAGATTTTTTTATCGAGCCGTATTTCGACCGTGGTCTTTTCCCCGACTACCTCGACACCTTCAAGTTCGGAGGCGGCGATGGACAGCGAAATAGTACCCAAATCCGTAGATTCCTGAAATGTTTTTTGGGAGGCCCTATAGGTCTTATAACCAATATATTCAATGCTGGCATTATATTCGCCCGGGGCGGTTTCCACCTCGAATTTTCCGTCGATATCGGTAATACCTCCAGTGACCTTATCCGGATTGGCAATACTTTGCAATACTAGTGTAGCGTATTCTAGAGGTTATCCGGTTTCTTGGTCAATGACCGTTCCGGTGATTGCGATAGTTCTTTCTTCAATAGCCGGCGGACTTTGGGCAGTATTTGGGAGATTCTCCGGTGGACTTTGGGCAAAAACGGTAGATGATATAAGTAGGGATAGCAATAATGGGAAACATTTCTTCATAGCAAGGATTACGATTTATCTTTCTTTTTCTTTTTACGCTTCTTTTCTTTTTTCTTTTCTTTCTTGGTCTTTTGGATACCTTTTTTTTGCATTTCTACAAAGGCGTCATATTTTTCGATCGGAAGACCGGCCTTTAATTCCGCATCCTGTGATTCTGTAATTTTTTCCATACCCTCGCGCATTTGCTCCGGGGATAATTCTAAAATCTGCATTTCGATACGTTTCTGCAGGTACTTCTTTAAGGTGGAACTCAGTACAGCTTCTTCGAAAGGGTTCAGTTCCAAGGCTTCGGTGATGCCTGGCATTTCGCCATCCACGATTTCGTCCGCCGTTTTGGGTTCTGGCTCTTTCGGGGTTTCCTGGACTTGTGGAATGGCGCTGCGCTGTCGGCCGTAGCCTCCACCTCCATAACCTCCGTATCCGTAGCCACCACCGCCGTATCCACGACCATATTGGGCCTGTAACTCGCTGCCAGCAAGCAAAACAATAAAAAGAATGATTAGGTGTGTACCGTTGATTTTCATAATAAGCGTCTTTAGTGTGATTGTGAAATTAAAGTAAGGTTTAACCCGTGTTGGTTAAAGGTTTGTTAAAGGATGAAGGGAGTCCTGACTGCTGCCTACTCTTCCTCTTGACCCTTCATCATCAGAAAGGCCTTTAGAAACGCATCGATTTCGCCGTCCATTACGGCATCTACATTTCCGGTTTCGTGTGCGGTGCGTACATCCTTCACCAATTTATAGGGATGCATGACGTAATTTCGGATTTGGGAGCCCCATTCGATTTTCATTTTTGAGGATTCGATTTCTTCACGCGCCTCCATCTTTTTACGTAGCTCGATTTCGTACAGCTGTGATTTTAGCATCTTCATAGCTGTCGCTCGGTTATCGTGCTGACTTCGGGAATCGGAACAGGAAATCTGGATGCCGGTCGGATGGTGCGTCAATTGCACCTTGGTTTCTACCTTGTTTACATTCTGTCCCCCTGCACCGCTTGACCTTGCCGTAGTAATGGTAATGTCGGCGGGATTGATATCCACCTCAATACTATCGTCCACTAATGGGTAGACATAGACCGAAACAAAGGAAGTGTGCCGTTTGGCATTACTGTCGAAAGGGGAGATGCGCACTAAGCGGTGCACCCCGTTTTCGCCCTTAAGCCATCCGAAGCCATAATCGCCATCAATTTCTAAGGTCACGGTCTTGATGCCCGCCACGTCACCTTCCTGATAGTTGAGTTCTTTGACTTTATAACCGTTCTTTTCCGCCCACATCATATACATGCGCATGAGCATTGACGCCCAATCACAGCTTTCAGTACCTCCGGCACCTGCAGTAATCTGTAAAACAGCCGATAGTTCATCGCCTTCTTCCGAAAGCATGTTCTTGAACTCCAGTTTCTCGATCTGATTCAGCGTTTTTTCGTACTGGCCTTCAACCTCTTCCTCTTTGATTTCACCCTCTTCCTGAAATTCGAGCAGTACTTCGAGGTCGCCCACAGCGTTTTGGGCACTAGTATAGTCATCTACCCATTGTTTTTTGGATTGGATGAACTTCATATGTGCCTGTGCTTCCTGAGGGTTGTCCCAAAAATCGGGAGCGAGCGTTTTCTCTTGCTCGTTCTCTATTTCGATACGTTTCGCATCGACGTCAAAGATATCGTCTTAGTGCACCAAGGCGGTCCTGTAGACCTTTGAACAGGTCTGTCGTAATTGTCATATTCGTCCGAATTTTGGGCAAAAGTACTATTTAGACTTGAGATGGGAGATTTTAGATATGAGATTTTAGATTTAAACAACGAGATATGGGAAAAGCAAAATAAAAGGAGCCTGGGTGTCGGATGTTCGATGTACAGTATATGATCTAAGATTATGGGATAAATGGAATTTCCAATCAAACAAAACTTTTCCGAGAAGTAGCCACTTTCATAGAGTACACCATACTTCGTAATTTATTATTGCTGCTGTTGACTTGAAGACACTTGCACAGTATGGCTGGTCTCGTTCCGACCCGTGGTGTAGACCACGCCTATGAGTGGGGAGCAATCGGTATAGTCCTTGCCGTGGGCTATCTTAATATGGTTGGTATTGGCCAGCAGGTTATTGGTGGGGTCGAAGCCGATCCATCCGATTCTTGGCAGGTAGGCCTCGGCCCAGGCGTGCATCTGCGAATCGCCAAAAAAACCGTTTCCCTGATGCAGATAACCGGAAACGTATCTTGTGGGAATCCCGTTTCGGCGTGCCAAAGCACAGAACAGATGGGAAAAATCTTGACAGACCCCGTGCCGCTTATCGATAACTTCGTTTAAAACGGTGTTGACATCGGTCACATCTGTCTTAAAATAAATATGGGTAAAGGTCCATTCGTTAAGGGCTTGAAGATTCTCGAAAAGGGATGTATTTTTATCGAAAACAAAAGCGTTCCTATTTTTTTCGGGAAGGGTGGTTAAACGGGTGTTTCTCAAAAAAGCCTCAAAATCTATCTTGAAATCCAGTTTTTCAATTTGGGCGAAGGCTTGGGAAATATCTTCCTCCTCTATAAAATCAAACGGATTTACCTCCCTTTTGATCAGTTTAAACTGGGCCTCGAACGAAATCTGTTTGAATTTTTTCTTGGGATGTACCCGTATGGTTCGAAATCCGTATCCGTTGACCGAAAATTCGTTGGTAGTATTGAGCGAGTTGTTGAATTGAACATCAATAAATTCTTGATTTTCATTTTTTTGCGGAATGATCAAAAACTGCCAATGGGCATCTTTCACCCAATTTTCATAGGTGTTTTCTGCGGTATAGGTAATGGAATATTCTAGGGACATGGATATCTGATAGCTATGGCAAACTTACTATTTTTGGGGCAAACCCTGTGATTTTAAATGCCGTATGCCTGTCGGCTAAGGCTTACCGCCCTACACAAATCTATTAAGGATGCGTCAGGCATTGTGCCCTTGTCGTAACGCGCTCGGCGTAAGGGGTTTGGTATGAATCGGACGGCTCAATACTTGAAAAATTCCTTTTCCATTTTCTGGCCTATTTCCGAAAGGTTTTCCAGAATAACTTCGATAAAGGATTGAATATCTTCCTCGATTTCGTGAATGTATTTGTACGCGAATTCAGACCGTACCCTGCCTACCAAAAAGGCCGTGGACGTTTTGTTGTAGTTCTTGCTTGGATCCAAGACTTTTATATGATCGTATACCTGATTGAGGCTGTTCATGACCGAACGGGGACAATTAGGATTGAGAATCAAAAACTCCAATGTAGAAATACTGGTCGGGGTCTTTTTATAAAAACGCCGCATCATATCGTACGATTCCGCACATTTTAACAAGGTGGTCCACTCAAAGCTATTGCCGAAGGTATTGCCGTAACTGCCCCTTGATTTCTCGGCGTCGTGATGTTTGGCATTAATCATGCGAATGATCTGGGTGGCCCTTTCGATGTTGACGCCCATCATAATAATGGAATAAATATCATCGTGCAATAAGGTACCCCGCATCTTACCGCGTAAAACAGCGGTCATTTCGGCCACGTTTACGGTAAAATCATGCAAGCCGCTTTTTACAAAACTATCCGCATTATAATTCAATACGAAATGATAGAACTTATTGATGGCTTCGTAGAGTTCGGTAGAGATAAGGTCACGGCCGCTGTTGGCGTTTTCCCGAGCATTTTTTACGTTGTTGATGATGGAAAAGGGAAATTCCGGGTCAAGGCCGATTTTATACAGCACCTTTTCTTCGTCCAATTGAACGGACTCTTCTTTTTCGGGATCCCCGACCATAAAAAGCATGGAACGCAATACGAATTGTCGGGACTGCGATAATTGGTTGGGCGCGTCTAGCGATGAAAAATAGTTCACGTTCAAATAGCGCGCTATATGTTCCGAACGTTCGATATAACGCCCCATCCAGAAAAGGTTATTGGCAACTCTTGATAGCATATTGGTTTATTAAGTTCAAGTTCAAAAAAAGTTTATGAGTTTATTCGTTTTGGAGTTTAGATAAAGAAAGTTTTTGCATGTACTTACTACTCCTTCAAAACCCAAGTATCCTTAGACCCCCCGCCTTGCGATGAATTCACGATAAGATTTCCTTTTTTCAGGGCGACGCGGGTCAGTCCGCCTTTGAGTACGAATTCCCGGTCCTTCCCCAAGACGGTGAAGGTTCTCAAATCGACGTGTCGCTGTTCGAACGATTCGGTTTCGTCGATATAGGTCGGATGTACGGAAAGGGATAATATCGGTTGCGCCACATATTTTCTGGGACTTTCCTTCAACTGTCTTTTCACTGTTTCGATTTCTTCCTTGGTCAGTTTATTGCCTATGGATATACCGTATCCCCCGGCCTCGTCCACCGGTTTAATGACCAGTTCGTGCACATGCTCCAACACGTACTTCAGTTCATCGGGGCGGCTACAATGATAGGTGTATACATTATTAAGGATGGGTTCTTCATCTAAATAATACTTGATAATTTCCGGCATATAGGTATACACGGCCTTATCATCGGCTACTCCTGTTCCAGGCGCATTGGCCAAGGTCACATTTCCCTTTTTGTAGGCGGCGAAAAGTCCCGGTACCCCGATTGCCGAATCCGGTTTGAATTCCAGGGGGTCGATAAAGGCATCATCTATCCTTCGATAGATGACATCGACTTTCTCGGCCCCGCGGATAGTTTTCATATACACAAAAT
>JAGXIC010000240.1 GCA_024635875.1 Pricia sp. | reverse complement strand
CTATCCATACTTAACCAGTTCGCATCCTGCATAGGGCAATACTGGTAATAAATGGTTGTATCGTATCCCGAAACTTTTATGACTTCGTACATGTTCTTTGATAGGGATTTGAACAGCTCCCTTTGTTCGGTGATATCCTTCCTTTCAAAAATACCCTTTGCATCGGCCGTCAAGGGCTTCAACACCTTCATTAATGCCATATGCACTTTCATTTCCAGCGATTCCATCTTAAGCGATTCCAAGGCTGCCACTAATTCACCGGCCTCTACCGAAGCGGTTTCAATATCCGTTTTTACCAAGGCATCCTTGACGCCAAAATAAGCCGTAAAGGCCTTTTTGAGCATATCGGGATCCTACACTTGCGCAAGGGACGTAGTATTCTCCGTTGCTCTGGCCCTTTGGTGCTCCATGGCCATATTGGTGTTTTCTTTCGATGCTACAGCCATTGTTTCGTTTTCACGAGTATCCGGTTTCGGCCGTTTATACTGGCAGCATTTCCCAAGTTTGGCATAGGTTTCGTCCGGGGCATAGTATTTTTCATTGTCGTATCCTGCCAGTGCAATGCCCTTTAGAATATCTTCTGCATCGGTTTTGGTGCTGTCGTAAGTAAGCACTGCCATTTCAGTCTCTTTGTTGAAATCAACATTGGAAACATTTTTAACGTTCCCCGCCTTCTCTATTTCGATTTTACATTGATCACAGTTTCCATAGATCTTCAAATTTTCCGTCTTTGCATTTTTTATTTGGGCGTTGCCCACCCTAAGGGATAGCACTGAAATAGTAGCTATCAATATTTTGCTTATAGATTTCATTTTATGTTTTAAAAAATTATTGTAGATAATAAACATGCAAGGAATACCCTCGCTAGAGGACAGTTTTATGGCTGTCAAGGAATAGACTAGCTTAATTGTGGAGGAGACCAAATTGGAAAATACACCATGTGTGGTAGGGGCAAACTGTAACGCCAGGTGTTCGTTGCTGGAGAAAAAATAAATCTATTGTTATTCTCCAAAGCTTCATCATGGATAAAGGATACTACGATCGGTGGGAAGATATGGCAAGATGATCGATCACCACACCCATTATTGTCTTGATCATTTTTACTGTTGCCACAACAGGACATGCTATCCTCGGAATTTTCACAACAGCAATTTTTCAAATCGTTGAGGGGCATTTCCATTGATGAAAACTTTATCGAGGTATTTAAAAATGAAGCTGCGCCGACTTGAAAAATGTAGTGTAAAATTATAAATTATTTCGTCTTGATTTACAATTATAAGTTAATGTTTATCGTGTTTTAAAGATGGTCATAATTACAGCAAACCGTATTATCGATACTATTCCTGCTAGTTACTCAGACCTAATTTTAGCTTATTATACTTTGTCATTATTCAGTTCGATTTAAACAAAAACTGGTAAACAATTTATTGCTCAAAGTGTTGTTTATCTATATTTGTTCACGAAAGGACAGCCACCTATTTTTATAGAAAATTTGAAAGTTAAAAAATATACCCTGATTATAATAAGGGGATGAACTTTAAATAATTTCAGATATCGATCAATGCCCCCCCTCATTCACTTGTTTGTAGAACCCGCTTCGGCAATTTCATTTTAAAGAATGTTGTGCACCCGTCAATGGGAAGCACAGGATATTGCTGTTCCTAAAGACGGAATACATTTAAACAGGAAATAGTTATTCTTTAAAAACTCAATTAAACCAAAGGGGGCTGGAAAAGGGAGTGCGAAATTTCTTTACCAAGACTATCAACATGGGTAAAGTTTTTACGTGAAATCGCGGGTTTTAACGGATCAAATACGACAAGCCCGAAATCTATAGTGTGAATTGGCAGAAATGACATGTCTAACGGGCGAGCATAACCTGTGGTCTTGGTCGTGATCACCATCATAATCAATTGCCGAGACCAATTGAGAATTATCTTTCGTACTCCCCGCATCGTTACAAGGCACAAAATTCAGTGCCAAGAAGTAAGGTAGACAAAAAAATTCCTATAAAATCTCACATTACTAAGATAGTAATAATTGTATGTAACTGTGTTGCAAAAGTGTTATGGTAAGATGTCCAAATAATTGCGAATTATATTTAAGCAACTATCAATTCATTAGCAACGTCCAGAACAGAATTATCGAAACTTTTAAGATAGATTTCAGTAGTTTTTAATGAATGGTGCCCTAAACCCTCGCTAATTATTTCAGTAGATATGCCCATATTCTTGGCTATGGTAGCCCAAGAATGCCGAATATAGTAAGATGTAATCTTTTCTTCAATTCCGGCATCTCTCGGGATGCGTTTGAACAGCTTATTGACCAATCTTCTATCTGACCTATATTTCGTAAAAGTTTCTACTGAACCATCATAGCCAATTGGGAAAATGAAATCATTCTCATCTTTACCCGCGACGTAAAAGTCAAGAATTCGGGCAAACTCATCTGTTATTCTGACCGATAAAGGGTCACCTGTCTTACTACGACCATAGATTATCCTACTACCACTAATATCCTTCACTCTTAATTTTGCCAAATCTATTAGATTCATTCCCCTACAATTGAACATACTTAGAAGGTAATTTTTGGTGTGCCATAAATTGGAGTTTTCCTTAAATTCTAAATTTCTAATAGCAATAATTTTTTCCTTAGATAACGCTTTTTTCTTTGTTCTTACGGTTGATGGGATTTTATAGTGAAGAAAAGGGTTTTTAATGGGCAGAAATCTATCTTCCTTTAAAGCACTATTATAAATGGCTCGGATTGCCCTAATGTAAGCACTGATTCCATTTTTGGAATTTCCTCTGGAAATATGTTCCATTTCGAAATCCTTCAAAAAGGAAACCGTAATCTGATGAAGCTTAACAGATTTGTCATCATTGAACTGTGTAAAAGCTGTAATTGAATCTTTGTACCATTTGGCTGTAGCCGGTTTGTTAGCCTTTAACTTTCGGTCCATTAAAACCTTTCCCCATTCAGCAAGGGTAATTTCGTTAGACAGGTCTTTTTTGACCTTAGAATCCAGTTTATCGTCCCAGGATTTCTTAATGTTGTCTACTAGGGTATCAGCAGATATCGAATTTAGAGCATCACCAAGTTTGTTGATAATACTTTTAGCGGTGTGAAGCTTTTCGTAAATTGCTTTGTTGACTTCATCACAATCAGTATCCTTATTTGCGGAAGCTGATTTCTTAAGCATCATATTTTTCGCATCCCATCCAGCTTTAGAAGTGCTATAAGAGAGATGTATCATTCTCGGTTTTTTATGGAACGCTCTAACAGCGATTGGAACAACCCCTCATTTACACTTTTTGACTTCTTTCTTGTGTCCAAAATTAATCTTGGTCGTGCCATCTTTTACTATATTTATCACATAAATGTAGCTAAAATTACGCACACTTTACGCACGCTTTTTTTTAGTGGCAAACGGTATCAATTGAATTCAAATTCTATTAAATTGCACGTTATCAACTGATTGTATACGTTACTGTTTTTAGATGGTTTAGAATTTTTCGCCTTCTAAGCAGGCGGTCTATAATAGATTGGCAAATAGTCATGTATATCATTTAAATTCAAAAAAAAGGCCATTCACACACTTTTAACAACCATTTATAAATTATTAAGAAATGCAGCAAGTCAAATCTTTAACTTTAAGAGGCTTGGCTAGTTTTTCCACCAACTCTGGGAATCAATCCAAACGAAACATGCCCTCTTGATTTTGCCCTTAATGGTATTACCGTACTTAAAAAAGTGGAATTTGTGGTTAAGAACTCGGAAATTTATATGTTGGATTTAAATAATTTCAATATAAAATTGAAAAACATGAATACGCGATCGATGATTTTTGGTTTTTTGGTTCTCATTACAACTTCATGTTGGCCTCAAGACCATAAAGTTAGTACCGTGAATGAGGAAAAAAAATCGACAACTTATTTGGGCCCCATAATAGATATGCATTGTCATGCATTTGATAAAATATTCTTTGGTGGTCAAGACTATACTAATCCTTTAACGGGTAAAATATATAAAGCTTCCTCCTCTATAGATTCATTGAGAATTGAAACTTTAGCTAAATACAATGAGCACAATGTTGTAAAGGCAATGGTAAGTCAAGGTGATCTATGGTACAATTATGCTCCGGATAAGATCATTATTGGGAATAACCATCATAACTCGGTCGAAGAACTTAGGGAAAAGTTCAATTGTGGAATGCTCAAGGTGATTGGTGAAATTGCTCCAAATTATGATGGTATAGTACCGACGGATGAAAGCTTGGTCAAATATTTTGATTTAGCTGTAGAACTGGATATTCCCATTGGATATCACCTATATCCCGGTGGACCGCCGGGCGGTGCGTATTTTGCCTATCCGAAAACAAGAGCTTTTCAAGGTAAGCCATTGCAGTTTGAAGAAATTTTGTTTGAACGGCCTAATCTAAAAATTTACATTATGCATGCTGCGTGGCCCTATCTTGAAGACATGAAAGCCTTAATGTATGCTCATCCCCAAGTTTATGTTGGACTTGGTGCAATTGCCTGGGTTTTGCCTAAAAAAGAATTTCATAACTATTTGAAAGGGTTGGTCGATTCAGGATTTGGTAATCGAATTATGTTCGGTACGGATCAAATGATGTGGGTAGATACGATTTCCGATAGTATCGAAGCCGTTCAAACAGCAGATTTTTTGGACGTTGATCAAAAGGCAAATATTTTTTACAATAATGCCGCAAGATTTCTTGAATTATCGGAAGAAGAAATTAAAAAAAATAAAGGAAATTAACCAAGGCTCAGCCCATAAGCCGTGTCTAAAATAGTATAAATAAAAGCTTTCCGACAGGTTCGGATTTATTTGAAAAGATGGCTGAACTTTTAAAATTTGCTTTGCGAATGGACGTGTTCTACTTCCTGGGCTATGATCTGAATGGAAGGATGGACACCAGTGGTTGTCATGTTCTATTTATGGGGATATTCCCAAAGGGAAATTTACGGCCGATTGAACATTCCGTTGGGCACTGTAAAGACACTGAATAGGAACGGCATCCTAAAACTGCGAAAATCTATGGAACGGGAAAGTTCCGGCAGGGTGCTAAAGGACGCCGACGGAAACCGTTAGAGACTGGGAAATTTTACATCTTTTTTGCTGAAACGCCCGCTTTTATCCCTGGGCCATAACGGTTTCGATGGCATCGGCGATGCCTTACCGCATCTTCCCGAAGGAGTTGGCCTTGGTAAGAAAGTAGGCGGCACCGAGCTCCAGGGTATCGACCTTGTCCCTAACATGTGAGGATGTCGTGTAGATGATTACCGGTATGTTCTTCAACCTGGCGTCCTTTTTCAGTTCCGCAAGACAGGCCCTGCCGTCCATCCCGGGCATATTGAGATCCAAAAAAATAAGATCGGGCAGCACATCCGAAACGTTCCGCAATTTTTCGAGGGCCTCCCCGCAGTCTTTAGCGGCTTGGCATACGACACGGTGATCGATCTCCCCTATGGCCTCACGGAAGAGTTCGATATCGTCGCTGTCATCGTCCACGATCAGGAAAATTTGGTCGGTCGCCATTCCGTTCGGAGGTTGGTTCCCGAACAAGCTAGGAAAAAATAATGGGATTAGAATAAAAAAAGCCTACCGCCCATCCGACGAAACTATTGCTTATCTTTAAAAAATCCGTAAATGTTAAAACCTTGGTTATGGCAGACTCCCCAAAACCGGTAAAATTCCCTTTGGTCGGAATCGGTGCATCCGCCGGGGGCCTTGATTCCTTTGAAAAATTCCTGAAGGCCGTTCCCGTCAATTCCGGTATGGCCTGCATCATCGTGCAGCACCTCTCCCCCACGCACGAGAGCATCCTGCCCGAAATACTTTCCCGTGCGACCACCATACCGGTCAATGAAATTACCGACGATTGCGTTATCGAGGCGGATCATATCTATGTCATCCCCGAAAACAGAATGCTCGAAGTGACCGACCTTTCGCTGAAACTCACGCCCCGCGAACCGGGAAACGCCAATATGCCCATAGACGTTTTCTTCAGTTCGCTCGCACGGGTACACGGGCCACTTGCGGTAGGGGTAATACTCTCTGGTACCGCACATGACGGTACTGCGGGACTAGGGGACATCAAGGAGCACGGGGGCATTACCTTTGCCGAGGATCCCGGCTCCGCGGCTTGGGACGGCATGCCGAAGAGCGCCATAGCCGCCGGGGTGGTAGATTTTGTTTTGCCCGCCGCGGAAATCCCCTCCAAACTTATCAACGTTCATGCCGTTTACCAAGACGGTGCCCTCTGGGATACAGGAACAACATCACAGGTCGATGAGAGCAGGATAAATAGGATCCTTGCGGTGGTACAACAGCAAAACGGGGTCGATTTCAGCAATTACAAAAAGCCCACTATGCTGCGGCGTATCGACCGAAGGATGGCGATCAACCAGATCGGGGACCATCGGGACTATCTGGGGTTGCTTGTCAGGGACCGGACCGAACAGGAATCCCTTTTCCAGGACCTGCTGATAAAGGTTACCTCGTTTTTCAGGGACCCCGAGGTTTTCGAGGAACTTGGCAAAACGGTGCTTCCCCGGCTTTTGGAGAACGGCGACGAGACGATCCGCATCTGGGTCTGCGCCTGTGCCACGGGAGAAGAAGCCTACTCGTTGGCCATTGCCCTTTTCGATGCGATGGGCGGCCCCGACGAACTGGACGACCAGCAAAGGAAGAGAATTCAGATATTCGCCACCGACATTTCGGAGGGCGCCATAAACAGGGGGCGCAGCGGCGTTTATAGCCCTGGCGAGGTACAGCCGCTCTCGCAGGAACGGCTCGATACCTACTTTACCAAGACCAATGGCAGCTACAAAGTGATAAAGTCCGTTCGCGATACCATTGTGTTCGCCCACCATAATTTTCTCCAAGACCCGCCCTTCGGGAACCTGGACCTAATAAGCTGCCGCAACGTGATGATCTATCTGGATCCGGTAGTCCAAAAGAACATACTCTCCACTTTCCAATATGCACTGAGGGAAAACGGGTTTTTGTTGCTCGGCAAATCCGAGACCCCGGGAACGGACTCGGACCGGTTCGTGCCGTTTTCCAAACAGGGAAAAATCTATACACGCAAAGCCGGTAGGGGCCGTCTCGCCGAGGTTTCCCCTGGGCATAAGATACCAGGCGTAACACCTTTAAGGAAACAAACGATCCCGCCTAGGCGCGGCCGGACGGATTTCAGGAAAAGTGCCGAAAACGTACTGATCTCGCACTACACCCCGGTAAGCCTGATCGTCGACGAACGTATGGATATTGTACAGATCAACGGCAACGCTGCCGCCTTTTTGGGGCCGTGGTCCGGCAGGCCCACCCGGGAACTGATGAAGATGGCCCGCAAGGAACTGGCCTTCGAACTGCGCAATGCCCTGCACAAGGCGAGGGAGTCCCAAAGGAAGGTCGTCAAGGAGGGTATCCCCCTGAAACACGAAGGGGAACAGTTCCTGGCCACCATCGAGATCGTACCGTTGACCGATACCCTTGACCCTCACTATCTGGTCCTCTTCCGGAAAGATCCACGGAACACGCCGTTTTTGGCAAAGATCCGGAGAAACTTGGCTTCGGCCTTTGCGCCATCGGAACAGTCCCACAGGGGCAGTGGCGTTGCGGCCCTGGAAAGGGAACTGGCACAGTCGCGCGAGGACATGCGCAGCATCAGCGACGAACAGGAGGCCTACGGGGAGGAGCTGCAGAGCTCCAATGAGGAACTGCTCAGCAGCAACGAGGAGATGCGGAGCCTCAACGAGGAACTGGAAACCTCGAAGGAAGAGGTACAGTCCACCAACGAGGAACTGGTCATCACCAACCGCGAACTAACGGAAAAACGTGAAGAACAAGACCGTACCCTGGAACTTATGGACGCGGTGCACGCCACCCATCGTGAACCTTTCGTAGTGCTGGAAAAAGACCTGCGGGTACAGATGGCCAATGCCGCCTACTACAAAAAATTCGATACGGACAAGAGCAAGACCGAGGGCTGGCCCTTCCTTGAAATACAGGACGGGCTATGGGACAATAAAGAACTGCGTTCGTTATTGAAGAAAGTCCTACCGAAAAAACAGCGTATCATGGACGAGGAGATCGTTATAAGGCATCCTTCCGGAAAACAATGCTCGTTCATGTTCAATGCCAAAGAGATCGTTAGGGAGAAGGAATCCCATAGGTTGATATTGCTGTCGATGGAGGACATTACCGAAAAAAAGAAGACCCAGGACTATCTGGACACGATAGCGGAACTCAAAAAGACCAATGAACAATTGGACCGGTACGTACATGTGGCCAGCCACGACCTGCAGGAGCCGCTGCGAAAAATAATGGTCTTCTCCGACCGTTTGATCGGGAACGGGGAACCGTTGCCCGCAGGGAAAAAGGAAATGCTCAATAAGATAGCCTCCTCCGCGGAAAGGATGTCGGGCCTTATCAAGGGCCTTTTGGAGTATTCCCGACTGGCGAACCACGGCGACCTGTTCGAGCCGACAGACCTGAACGGGATCATGACCGATATCCTTTCCGATTTCGAACTGCTCATCGAACAGAAGAACGCAAGGATGGACATCGGGGCGCTCCCCGTCCTGGAGGCCATCCCCGTTCAGATCTTCCAGCTTATGACCAACCTTATCGGCAACGCGCTGAAATTCTCGAGCGAGGGCGTTGCGCCGATCGTGGTAGTATCCTCGCGTCCATTTCCGGAGGAAGACATCAAAAAGCACCCTTCGCTAAAGGCGGGAACACGGTACCAAGAGATCATCGTAAAGGACAACGGCATCGGCTTCGACCAGAGATACGGGGAGCATATATTCATCATCTTCCAGCGCCTAAGAGAATCGAGGGGACATAAGGGCACGGGTATGGGCCTTTCGCTGGTCAAAAGAATAACGGAGAACCACAACGGTGCGGTCCATGCGGTGTCGGGGAAAGGCGGTGGGGCCACGTTCCATGTCATACTTCCAATTGAACAGGCGGAATAGGTATTTATGGAATACTGACGAAACGGTCGGCGATTATACCTAATTTTTCCAGGGTGCCATCAAAATAAATAAAGGCAGTCGAGAGACTGCCCCTTTTTATTTTTCCACAACGCAAAGTTTACGCACACTCTCATTGAAAGTTCAGATAAAGGATTTAAATTACGGGGTTTAGTTTCTTGATATCGTAAAAATTGATCTACTTTAGAAAAAAGGTTTTTGGAATGCATAAAACACTTCTCATCCTATTTATTTTCGGTTTTTCGTTGTCTTGCCATGCACAAAAACTAAAAGTATCGGAAAACGGTAGGTTTCTAGTAACAGAAAACAACGAACCTTTTTTCTGGATGGCAGATACCGCTTGGGAACTTTTTCATAGATGTTCCCGAGAAGAAGTCGATATGTACTTGGCCAAAAGAAAATCACAGGGGTTCAACGTTATTCAGGCAGTCACCTTAGCAGAACTAGACGGACTTAACGACCCCAATCGCTATGGGGAGACTCCTCTAATCGATAATGATCCAACCACGCCAAATCCAACGTACTTCGAACATGTTGATTATGTAATTGACAAAGCGGATAGTTTAGGAATGTATATCGCCCTTTTGCCCACGTGGGGAGATAAACTGTATAGGAATAGTTGGGGCACCGGACCTGAGGTTTTCCATATGGAAAATTCAAGGCTTTTTGGAAAATGGATAGGAAACCGTTACAAAGATAAAGAGAATATCATCTGGGTAATCGGTGGCGATAGAAATCCAAGGGATGAAAGTGACGACGTAGCCATCTGGAACGAAATGGCAGAAGGAATTGCAGAAGCCGCTGGAGGCTACAAAAACACATTAATGACTTATCATCCGCAGCCTAGCAAAGACGGTGGGTCGTCTCAATGGTTCCACAAAGAGGCTTGGCTGGATTTCAATATGCATCAGACAGGGCATTGTGCCAATCAACCCACATATCGACTTATAAAAAAGGATTACGAACTTAAAACCGTAAAACCCGTTTTAGATGGCGAACCCTTATATGAAGACCACCCAAATTGCTTCAACGCCAAAGAACTTGGCTATAGCTTAGCAGAGGATATTAGAAGAATTATGTATTGGAACGTTTTTGCAGGCGCCTTTGGCCAGACCTACGGTTGTCATGATGTCTGGCAAATGTATACGTTGGACAAAGATGGCATCAACGGGCCACTCCGACTTTGGCAACAGGCTTTGGACCTGCCCATGGCAAATCAGGTAAAACACCTAAAAAACCTATTTTTATCGCGCCCGTTCCTTACTAGAATCCCCGATGATGCCATGGTTTTAGACGAACAGCAAGATGACGAAAATTATGTGATTGCTACAAGAGACCTTGAGGGCTCCTATGCTATGTTTTACTTTCCTACGGGTCAAGAACGTAAATTGTCGGTAGCAGATTTAAAGGGTACGGCATTTAGGGTTTGGTGGTATGACCCCCGTACCGGGAATTCCTTTAAAGGAGAACCTTTGCGAAAATTGAAATCCATATCCGTCCAACCTCCTACTTCCGGAAAGGGCAATGATTGGGTATTGGTTTTGGATTCCGAAGAGAGACAGGCGCTACCGCCTGGTAAAATAAAGTAATTCGCAAGTATGTAGGCTTTTCTACAGCATATCATTACATTGTGGGAACAATCAATTCCACTAAAATGAAAACATTAGTCGTTATACTGTTCGTATTCCTCAGTACCTTTTTAGCGGCACAAAACGATGGATGGAACATCGAGGTCAAGGAGAATTCCGACTATACAGGTATTGCTATTTCCAACGGTCGAATAGGGATGTTGACTTCGCCCAAACCATTAGAAATCCAGCATATTGTTCTCAACAATGTGTACGACATCGACCCAAATCTCATGGTAAGCCAGATTCTACACGGAATGAATTTTGGAAATCTTGATATGTATATCGATGGCGAGAAAGTTACTGAAAACAACATCAGTAATTGGACCCAGACCATGCATATGCAAGAAGCTTCTTTTACTACTTCTTTTGATTTTAAGGACATAGCAAAAATTTCCTGTACGATTTACGCCTTGCGCAATGTGCAATATACGGGCTACATCGATGTAAAAGTAGAGGCTCAGAAAGCGTTGGATTTAAAAGTCGCAGGAAAAATTATCACGCCTGAAAACTACCAAAAACCGACAAATACGTATCAAGTTCTTAAAGATGTGGAAACCACGATGCCCATTTTACAGTCAAAGGCAATGAGCCCTTTTGGAAAACATGTAGTGAGTACTTCAGGAACATTTGTTTGGCATGCCATCAACTCATCCAGAGAAAGCCAAAGGCCTGAGTTGACGCATACGATTATCAACGACTATGAAAACACCCTTTCCTTTGATAAAAAAATAGCTAAAGACGAGGTATTGGAATTTGCTTGGACAGGAGCGCAATGTACCAGTAAGGATTTTTCGGACCCGAAGTCCGAATCAGAGCGTATGGTTATTTACAATTTGCTCAATAGTAAAGAGGTGTTATTGAAGCAGCACAGAAAATTATGGTCGGAACTATGGGAAGGCGATATCGAAATCGAAGGAGATTTGACCTCACAACAGGATGTACGGCTGGCGCTTTATCATTTATACGCTTTTGGCCGTGGAGATTCGGATTTGAGTATCGCGCCTATGGGGCTTTCTTTGCAGACCCCATACAACGGACATATTTTTTGGGATACGGAATTATGGATGTTTCCACCCTTACTAGTGTTCAATCAAGATATTGCCCGTTCGTTGGTCAACTATCGGTCTGACCGATTACCACAGGCGAAACAGCGTGCTATCAATTATGGATACGATGGCGCCATGTTCCCTTGGGAAAGTGACGATACCGGGGAGGAGGCTACACCACCGTTTGCGCTTACCGGTCCTTTTGAACATCACATCACGGCAGATATCGCCATCGCATTTTGGAATTATTATCGTGTAACCAAGAATGAAAAATGGCTCAAAGAAAAGGGATATCAGGTCATTAAGGAAATTGCGGATTTCTGGGTCAGTCGCGTAAGCCTAAACGAAGATGGGAGTTATTCCATTAACAATGTCGTCGGTGCCAATGAGTTTGCTCCAAATGTAAATGACAATGCCTTTACCAATGGTGCGGCGATTACTTCACTAAACTATGCTATCAAGGCTTCCGAAGCCTTAGAGATCGAACCTAATCCCGAGTGGAGGAAGGTGGCCAGTAACATCAGAATACTCCATTTTCCTGATGGAACCACGAAAGAGCATAGCGACTACAACGGGGAAATTATCAAACAGGCCGATGTGAATCTGTTGTCCTATCCGCTTACTATTGTAAATGAAAAACAGGATATCCTAAAGGATTTGGAATACTACGAACCAAAACTTTCCAAGGAAGGTCCGGCTATGGGAAAATCGATTTTCGCGGTACTTTATGCCAGACAAGGCGATGTAGCTAATGCGTATCGCTTATTCAAGGAAAGTTATGTTCCCAATCAACAAGCACCTTTTGGAGCTTTATCCGAAGTGGCTACAAGTAACTTTTCCTATTTTGCTACCGGTGCGGGCGGTATGTTGCAGACCGTTCTATTCGGCTTTGCAGGATTGGACTTTTCGGATGAAGGAATCGTTCAAAAAAACCCGATACTGCCTAAAGCGTGGAAATCACTAACTGTAAAAGGTGTTGGTCCAGATAAAAAAACATATCGGATTGATACCCATTAATTTTTCTTGGTTTTTTAAAACAAATAAATAGTCAGTCCATAGAATTTTAGAGCTAGGGAATCTGTCAAATTGGATTAAATTCAGATGATTAAAAAGAAGTCAAAAGATATATCGCATTTACATCCATAGCTATCTTTGAGTTAACCTATAGATTTGAACAAGTCAATAGATAGTCCCAGTAGTCTTTCGATACCGACCCATAGCTTTGCGCCTTCTTTTTACACAAAGAGTCCTAAAATTGGTAAACGATTATCAACGAACACGCTCTCCTGATGGCAATTTTTCCTTCCAGAACTTCTCCATCGTTTCACGCAAGTGATACGAGGTATTCTCACGCTCATTAATTCCATGTGCCCGCATGGGATACGACATCATACTGAACAGCTTATTGTGCTCGATCAACCTATTGACCAACATTTCGTAACTCTGATAATGCACATTATCATCTGCCGTGCCGTGTATGATCATTAAGTTACCTTCCAGATTCTGGGCAAAATTGATGGGTGAACCCTCATGATATCCTTTGGCATTATCTTCCAACAATCCCATATATCGTTCTTGGTAGGTGGCGTCGTAAAGCCGTTGATCGGATACAAAGGAAACCGCCAATCCTGTCTTATAGATATCGGGGTATCTGAACATGCAGTTCAGGGTCATCTGGCCACCACCGCTCCATCCCCATATACCGACCCTATCCGAATCCAAAAAATCATAGGTACTTAGTATTTTAGTCGCTGCTTTGCTCTGATCCTCAGAAGCCAGTATACCGATTTGCCCATAAATGGATTTGCGCCATGCGTTGCCCCGTGGGGTTTTGGTGCCGCGATTATCCACGCTCATGACCACGTAACCTTGCTGTGCCATATACTGGTCCCAAAGACTGCCCCCGCCCCAATTATCTTGGACGGTAGATCCCGCAGGTTCTCCGTACACATAGAACAAAAGTGGATACTTTTTGGAAGCATCAAAATCCGGTGGTTTGATCATCCACGCATCCAAAACGGCATCGCCTATATCTACTTTGAGAAACTCCTTTGGGGAGAGACCAAGTGCTTCGTACTTTTCGTTCAGCCCTTTATTATCTTCAAGAATTCGAATTTCCTTATGTTTAGGCAAGCTGACAAGGCTATATTTTGGTGGAGTGGTCGCGTTCTCAAAAACCTGGATGCCCCATTTGGCGTCAGCGGAAATTTGATACGAACTCTGGCCGGATTGTGAGGAAGGTGTGATGCGTTCTGCTTCGCCCTTGCCATTGATGGGACTTCGATACAGATAGCGTTGCGTGAAATTGTCCGGAGATGCTATATAGTAAACATAGCCCCCTTTGGGATCGATGCAGTTGATATTGACAACATCAAAATCACCCTTTGTAATAGGCGCTACAGTTTTACCGTCCCTAGAAACCTTAAAAAGGTGAAACCAGCCATCGCGTTCGCTAGACCATGTAAAATACTGCTCGTTCTCTAACCAACGGATATCATCGTGCACGTCTAAAAACGCTTCGTCCGTTTCGGTCAGTATATTATCGAGGCCCATGGTCTTGATATCCCCTATCCATATTTTATTGGTGTTCTGACGGCGGTTTAACTGTTGAACCATTACCTCGTTTGAATTTGGGATAAAATCCATTCGGGCCAAATAATTGTTCTGAGGGTCACCGGGAATCTCGAACCATTTGGTTTCCCCGCCCGTTGCGGGAATCACACCCACCTTAACCGCGGAAAGTTCCGTACCCACCTTAGGATAGGGCAACGGGATAGGTTTTGAATAGATTGAATCTACATTATTGATCATATAGAAAGTTCCCACGGCTTTCGTATCGGATTGCCAATAGGCGATGTTCTTTCCATCGGGACTCCATCTAAAGCCATCCCTGCAGTTTAATTCCTCTTCATAGACCCAGTCGAAGGTTCCGTTTGTGATGTTATCGCCTCCATCGGTAGTAATCTGTTTTATTTTCTGGGCACCGAGGTCTTCAACGTAAATATTAAGCTCGCTTACATAGGCCACTTTAGAGGCATCTGGAGAAAACTTGGCGAACATCAAGGTAGCTTCGGGCAAGGATTTTCCCAATTGGGATAAAACCTTAGTTCTTAAATCCAATACCCAATAATCGCCTCGGGTATTATACCGCCATACTTTTCGGGTATTCGTAAAAACCAACAGCTTAGTATTATCGTCGGACCACACATAATCGGAGATATTCAGCGGCTCGCTTTCCCCTTTTGGCACAAGGTCCGATGCCGATACGACGATAGACCTATGCCCCGATTTAGCTTCGTAACGTACGATGTCCTTACCGCCAATTTCTGTATTACTTTCCAAGGTCGAATATCCATTATTGTCTTTCATCCATCGAACAGGGCCGAAGCCTTTTTGTTTGAAAAGATTTTCTTTATAAATATCCTTCAGTTGCAATGGCGATTGCTCTTGTGCCTGAACATAGGTTATAAACAAAAACAAAAGTGATAGGCTGCTTAAAATTTCTTTTCTCATACTATTTTGGTCGTTATTGATACGGGTGGGCGTTGTGATTTTATTCATATTCGAATTCTAAATATCAGAACTCATAGAGATACTTAACAAGTATTATATTAAAGCATCAAATTACAAAAAAAGCAGTAGCTTTAGTTCGAAGCAATGCCATCCCGTTTGATTAGGTAACCATCGCATCCTGAAAATCAAAATAATAAAACTAACATCACATTTCCATGAAAACCTATCCTAGTATTTTCAACGATGTCATCGGCCCTGTAATGAGAGGGCCCTCCAGTTCACACTGCGCGGCCGCCCTTCGTATGGGAAGGTTCTGTAGAGACCTAATGAACAAAAACATTACCGAAGTCTATATCGAATTTGACCCCAACGGGTCGCTGGCCACGACGCATTCAGGCCAAGGGTCGGACATGGGGCTTTTTGGCGGCCTTCTCGGATGGGAGGCCGATGATGAACGCCTTAAAGATTACGAAAGGCATATTGAGGAAGCCGGAATTGATATCAAAATAGACATACACCCTATAGGGGCCACCCACCCGAACACCTACAAAATCACCTTAAAAAACGAAACGGAGACCCATCAGGTCGTCGGGCTATCCACAGGTGGTGGAATGATAGAAATCATCGAAATTGATGCATCCCCGGTTTCCATGTTGGGCGACTTCTACGTCAGTCTGATCTATTTCAATTCCTCCGCTGCCGAGACCCTAAAGTATATTAAAAAATTAGACTTTGGTGAAGCATCCCTTCATAAAGGTTCGCAGCAGTTCATCGCCATTCAATCCAATCAGGCGGACCATCAAAAATTATTGGATAAAATTACCGGTCTCGACCAAATCGACTACGTGAGGAATGTCTCCCCCATACTTCCTATTACATCCCGAAAAAACCTCAAGGTGCCCTTTATTACCGTAGCCGAAATGCTGGAATTCAATAAAGGGAAGGATCTGAACCTCTGGGAACTTGCGATTGCCTACGAAAGCGAACGCGGCAATATATCGAAAACGGAAGTAATCAGCCGAATGGAAGTGATTGTTGATATTATGCAAAATGCCATAGACTTGGGCCTCAAGGGTACCCACTATCAAGACCGGATTCTTGGCAGCCAATCTTTGGTATTCAAAAAGAAGATGGAGCAGAAAAAGCTCGTACCCGGAGATGTGCTCAACAATGCGGTACTTTTTACCTCGGCCATGATGGAAATCAAAAGTTCCATGGGGGTCATTGTCGCGGCACCAACGGCAGGCTCATGTGGCGCCTTGCCAGGCACGCTGATCGGAACCGCTACAACCCTAAAACAGCCAAAGGAAAAAATTGTACGTGCCCTACTCGCCGCAGGCCTTATCGGTGTTTTCATTACGGAACACGCCACTTTTTCGGCAGAAGTAGGCGGATGCATGGGGGAATGTGGCTCGGCATCCGGTATGGCCGCGGCCGGCGTGGTCGTATTGCAGGACGGAACGCTGAAGCAAGCTTTAGCAGCCGCCTCCATGGCACTGCAAAGTTCACTCGGCCTCATCTGTGACACCATTGCGGACCGAGTCGAGGCCCCTTGTTTGAATCGAAACGTCATGGCTGCCTCTACAGCTATTTCATCTGCCAATATGGCCTTATCCGACTACGACCAGGTAATTCCCTTAGATGAAGTAATCGAAACCATGAAACGGGTGGGCGATGCCATTCCGCATACCCTTCGCTGCACGGGCCTTGGTGGGCTCGCCATTACGAAAACCGCTAAAAAAATAGAGGCTTCGCTCAATAAAAACAAGACCGCCTCAAAAATAGGTCCCTTTAAATATTGTTAGGTATCACGGTATATTGGAATAAACCGAAATACGACCAATATCGACTTAAGACGAGAACCGTAATCATGGAAATTAGCGTTTTTCTACTCCTTTTTATTTCATGGATTTTCTCCTCGGGATGGGTCTGCTTGCGGCGGCTTGCTTGCCGTCCTGAGTCATCATCCCGGCAAGTACCTTGCCGCTGATGTCTCCCCGATGATCGGTGATGACG
>JAGXIC010000024.1 GCA_024635875.1 Pricia sp. | reverse complement strand
CGGTATCGATGAAGGCGATGGTGCGCCTGTCGATTCCCTTTTGGCCATTATCGGGGAAGAAGGAGAGGATATTTCAGGGCTGTTGAACGGTAATGAAGGCGGTTCCGAGGATGAAAAAAAAGCGGATTCTTCGGAGGATGAGGATAAAAACGAAGAAACCGATGCAAAGGAAAAGGATGGTAAGGCATCCGAAGGAAAAGATACTAAAGATTCCGGTACCGAGGATACCGATTCGAATGGCGGTTCAACCGAAATTCCGGAAGGTGTTGAGGTAGTGAAAATGCCACGTCTTAGCGATACCATGGAAGAAGGCACGGTCGCCTCTTGGTTGAAGAAGGTTGGTGACAAGGTAGAGGAAGGGGATATTCTAGCCGAAATCGAAACGGACAAGGCCACGATGGAATTCGAATCCTTTTACTCCGGCACGCTATTATATATTGGAATACAGGAAGGGGAATCTTCTCCCGTTGACGCCGTATTGGCGGTAATTGGCCCGGAAGGTACTGATGTCGATGCTGTATTGAACGCTAAAGCATCCAGCGGTAAAAAAGAAAGTAGTTCAGCCGATAAAAAGGATGAATCGACATCCGAAACCTCAAAACAAGATTCGGAAGCATCGGAGAAATCGGATTCCGGTTCAAAAGCGGCCCATGATGGGCAGCGCATATTTGTGTCTCCCCTCGCTAAAAAAATGGCCGAGGACAAAGGTATCGATCTAGCGAACGTTTCCGGATCCGGCGATAATGGAAGGATTGTTAAAAAGGATATCGAAAGTTTCAAGCCGGCGGCCAAAACGCAACCGCAAGAACAAGTAAAAGCACCTGCGGAAGAATCGGGTGCTACCACGGCTATGGCTCCAATGAACCTGCCGGCGGGCGAGGAAAGCACCGAAGAGGTGAAAAATTCACAGATGCGCAAGGCCATTGCCACTACCTTGAGCAAATCGAAATTCACTGCGCCACATTATTATTTGACGATTGAGGTAGATATGGATAATGCCATAACCTCACGGAAACAGATCAATGACATGCCCGAAACCAAAGTATCTTTCAACGATATGGTGGTCAAGGCATGTGCGATGGCACTGAGAAAGCATCCCCAGGTCAATACGTCTTGGAGCGATGATGCCATGTTGTACCACCGTCACATCCATATTGGGGTTGCGGTTGCTGTACCGGATGGCCTAGTGGTGCCGGTGCTTAGATTTGCCGATCAAATGGGTTTGTCCCAAATAGGGGGTTCCGTTAAAGAACTGGCGGGAAAGGCAAGGAACAAAAAATTGACGCCCGCCGAGATGGAAGGAAGCACCTTTACGGTATCTAATCTAGGGATGTTCGGGATATCGGAATTCACCTCGATAATAAATCCGCCTAATTCCGCTATCCTGTCCGTTGGGGCAATCGTAGAAAAGCCGGTTGTCAAAAATGGTGAAATCGTGGTCGGAAATATCATGAAGGTTACCTTGGCCTGTGACCACCGTACGGTAGATGGGGCTACAGGGTCACAATACTTATTGACCTTAAAGACGTATTTAGAGAATCCAGTGACTATGTTGGCATAAAACGAATCTTTAAAAAATAAAAAAGGCATCCCTTATAATTTTGGGATGCCTTTTTTTATAGTTACTTTGTTGCGAAATTGGTTTGAGCCATCTCTATAAATTTTAAAAAAGCTGAAAATGAAAAATAGAATCCTTACGCTAGTTATCCTGTCTGCCATTGCCTACGGTTGCGGATCCTCTAAAATAGAGGAATCGGTTATATTTACGAACAGAGAGCCGGTAGGTGCTAACTACAAACCTAAAAAGCTCTATAAAAAGCCGAGTGATATAGAGGGCATCGACGAAATCGTCAGAGCCAAAGCCGCCCAGTTTACCAATCGGATCAAAGTTGGATTTATAATGGATTTTTTAGCTTCCGACGAGCTACAGGGGAGGGACACCGGAAGTAAAGGTATCGAAAAGGCCGCCGATTTTATCGAAATCTCTTTTGTCAAAAATGGAGTATCACCTTATTTTAAAAGCTATCGGGATACGATTTCCGATTCCAATCTTGAAAGCTATCGCGATACGATTTCCGATTTTAAAGGCCCCGCTTATAACGTAGTAGGTGTAGTTGAAGGCAACGATCCGGCGCTTAAAGATGAATATATCATAGTCGGTGCCCATTACGATCATATAGGCCTTATAGCCGCTGAAAACGGTGATGAAATTGCCAATGGGGCTAATGATAACGCCTCAGGCACTACTACAGTCTTGGAACTGGCCCGATATTTCGGTACTTCTAAATCTAATAGGCGCAGTATTATATTCGCGCTTTTCAGCGCGGAGGAAAAGGGACTCGTGGGCTCAAAACACCTAGCGCAAAAACTTAAGAAGCAGAATCTAGATCTCTACACGGTCTTGAATTATGAAATGGTCGGAGTTCCTTTGGTCGATGCAGCGTACCTGATGTGTCTCACCGGTTATGAAATGTCCAATTTAGCAGAGGTTGCCAACAGCTATTCCGATGAAACATACGCCGGTTTTTTTCCAAATGCCAAGGAATTTAATCTGTTCAAAAGGTCTGATAACTATCCTTTCCACCAGGTGTTCAATGTGCCTTCCCAGACTTTCTTTACTTTCGATTTCACCAATTTTGATTATTACCACAAGGTCGGCGACGAAACTTCGGAAATGGACTATAGCCATATGGCGAACATAGTCAACAAAAGCATTCCCGTAATAGAGGGCATTGCGAATGCGGCCTCAAAAGAAATCAAGTACAACTAATGGCAAACGTTATTATTACAGGTACCAGTAGGGGCATCGGCTTCGAACTGGCACGTCTTTTTGCGGATAATGGGCACGAGGTTTTGGCCCTCTCCCGGAATGATATCCCGATTTCCGAACTGTACCATAAACATATTTCATCCTTCCCATTTGATATCTCACAATCGGAAGATTTAAAAAAGATGAACGATTTTGTAAATCAAAATTGGGAATCCGTCGATATTTTAATCAATAATGCGGGAAAACTGCTGAACAAACCTTTTTTGGAAACTTCTGCACAAGAATTTGAGGAAGTTTATAAGGTAAACGTATTCGGAGTAGCAGCTATCACCAAAGCGGTACTCCCAAAAATGTCCGAAAACGGACATGTGTTGACCATAAGCTCTATGGGTGGGGTGCAGGGCAGTATGAAATTCCCCGGACTTGCAGCGTACAGCTCAAGCAAGGCAGCGGTCATTACCTTGACCGAGCTTTGGGCAGAAGAGTTCAAGGAAACCGGACCTTCCTTTAACGTCTTGGCCTTAGGTGCCGTGCAGACCGAAATGCTGGAGGAGGCTTTTCCCGGTTATGAAGCCCCGAACTCCGCCTTGGAAATGGCCGAATATATTATGGAATTCGCCCAGACCGGACAGCGATTTTATAATGGGAAGCTGTTGCAGGTTTCTAGTAGCACGCCCTAATTTAGAGCATTCATAAATCGGATTTTGATAAGACTGATTTTGCTGATTTATACAGATATAATCTCATGTCGACCAAAAGGCCAGCAGCATCAGCTTGCTATTTAAATCTGCTTACCTAGGGTTTCGAAATTCCTTAAAATCTCTAATTAAATGTTTTTGACCCCCTAAATCCTTATTTTTGTGGGAATGGACAACACCTTACAAAAATACCTCCCCGAAAGAGCGGTGGCCCCCTGTTCAGGGCTTATCAAGCAGAATAATGTCCATCTTAAAATAGTTAATGAACGGGTTACCCGACACGGCGATTATCGGCGTATGCCCAGCGGTGCCCATCAGATTACCGTAAACGCCAATTTGAATAAATACCGGTTTTTGATTACGTTGGTGCATGAAATCGCCCATTTGGTGGCTTTTAAAAAATTCGGCCGACGTATCAAGCCACACGGACGGGAGTGGAAGCAGACCTTTCAATTTATGATGCTCCCTTTTATCCGTCCCGAGATATTCCCTTCGCAGCTATTGCCGCTATTGGCCAAGCATTTTCGAAATCCGAAGGCCAGCAGCAGCACCGATGCTAAATTATCTATAGCTTTAAAGACCTTTGATCAAGCAGCGGCCGATAACACCTACATTTTTGAAGTACCGAACGGTAGTGTATTCCGTATCTATAATGGTAAAATATTCAAGAAAGGCAATAGGCGGGTAAAACGTTACGAATGCGTCGAGGTGGCGACGGGTAGGGTATACCTTTTTCAACCGAATGCGGAAGTAGAATTGATAAATCAATGACAAGGAAAATGAAAAATAATTATTATGCCGTTTTAATGGCCGGAGGGGTCGGATCTCGATTCTGGCCGGTTAGTACCTCCTCTTATCCCAAACAATTCCACGATATGTTGGGTACAGGCGATACCTTGATACAGAAGACTTTTAAGCGATTAAATATTTTCGTACCGACGGAAAACATCCTCATTTTGACCAATGAACGGTACAACGATTTGGTGTTAGAACAATTACCGGTGGTAAAGCAGGATCAAGTGGTATTAGAACCGGCCATGCGAAATACGGCGCCTTGTATTCTGTACGCAGCATTGAAAATCCAGAAAATGAATCCTGACGCAGTGATGATCGTTGCCCCGAGTGATCATTGGATCGAAGACGAAGCCGCTTTTGCCAAAGATGTCACTGCTTGCTTCGAAAAGTGTGAAAACGAAGAAGTGCTCTGTACCTTGGGTATCAAACCCTCTTTTCCCAATACTGGTTTTGGGTATATCGAGTACGAGAAAAATGACGGCCCGAAACGTTCGGGACTCAAGAAAGTTCGCCAATTTCGGGAAAAACCGGATTATGACACCGCAAAGGAATTCTTGGCGCAAGGTAATTTTTTATGGAATGCCGGTATTTTTATGTGGAGCGTTACTACCATTATCAAGGCATTTAAAAAATACCAACCTGCTCAGTATGCGCTGTTCGAATCTGGCATAGGTGACTACAATACTTCGAAGGAATCTACGTTTATTCAAGAGCATTATCCCTTAGCGGAAAACATATCGATCGATTACGCCATTTTAGAAAATTCGAAATCGATCTATGTGCTTCCGGCGAGCTTCGATTGGAACGATTTGGGCACTTGGGGCTCTTTGTACGACAAATTGGATAAAGACGAAAGCAACCATGCCGTAGTCAATGCCAAAGTGATTTCGGAAGATGCATCCGGCAATATGATCCGTTCCCCAAAAAATAAGATAGTAGTTGTCGATGGCCTTAGGGATTATATTATAGTTGATAACGACGATGTGCTTTTGATCTATCCCAAATCAAAGGAGCAGGACATCAAAAAAGTGCTGAAAAAGGTAAAAGATATATTCGGGGACAGTTACACTTAGAGACCGATTTAAAACATGAGTGAAAATCTTAACCAAGATACTATCACCCCGACCGAAGATCCTTCAGGCAGCAGGGAAGAAGTTAAAAAAGATTTTAAGGGTCTACTGGCAAGTACCAAAGCCTTTCTGCACGAACTCCTTGATATTCGCCCCAATACCGATCAACAAGCCACTAAAGAAGCCATTGTTGCCGATATTCCCTTTAGGGGCCATACCTCATGGATTCTGATATGCTCTATATTTTATAGCCTCCATTGGTCTTAATGCCAACTCAACCGCGGTGGTCATCGGGGCGATGTTGATTTCCCCGCTCATGGGCCCGATTTTAGGATTGGGCATGTCATTGGCCACCAATGATGTCGATACGTTGCGACGCTCATTGAAAAACTTTGCCATAATGGTCGTTCTGAGCGTGCTGACCGCCGATCTGTTTTTTGCGGTGTTCCCCATACGGGATGAGTCCTCCGAACTATTGGCCCGCACGGCCCCGGATATACAGGATGTACTTATCGCATTTTTTGGCGGCTTGGCACTTGTCATCGCCCGTACCAAAAAAGGTACGATTGCCAGTGTTATTTTCGGGGTTGCCATCGCTACGGCATTGATGCCGCCCTTGTGTACCGTAGGTTTTGGTATTGCTATCGGTAATTGGGATTATGCCTGGGGCGCCTTGTACCTGTTCACCATCAACACGATATTTATTGCCCTCGCCACATTTTTGGTGATTAAAGTTTTACGTTTTCCCATGGTTCGGTATGCCAATTCGCAGAAACGGAGAATGACCGCCCGAATCGCATCGGTCATTGCCGTGCTGGTCATGATACCTGCCGGGATTACCTTTTTCAAGGCTCTAAAAGCCTCAAGTTTCAGTAATCAGGCCCAGCAATTTATCAATCAAAAAGTGGCACCGTACCAATTTTCGGAAGGAGGGCGTTTTATGGATAATTTTACCGACATTCATTATAACGATGGTGTCGATTCGTATATTGAACTTGTTTTTATGGGAGATGAGGTGATTCCCGATAATATTATTGCTACTTGAGAGAGTCAAAAAAACAAGGAGTTTCCGAAGTTGCAGGATACCAAGTTACATATTGTACAAGGTGCTAAGAACGAGCAGGTCGTCCAGTTGCGATATGTACACGAACTTTACGAATCACAAAAGAACCAGATTATAAGCAAGGACGATAAAATCGTATTTCTGGAAACAGAATTGACCCGATTGAAAAAAGCCGCATCCAAACAGATTCCTTTTTATGATATTAGTGCAGAGGCCAAGGCGAACTATGAAAATTTGGTATCCTTGGAGTATGATAATGCATTAATTACGGACTTTAAAAAAGTTGACACCCTGACCATTTTTCAAGTAAGCTGGGCAAAGGGCTCAGGGGAAGGGAGAGTATCCGCTGAAAACAAAAGGTTGTATCAGTGGCTGAAGATTCGTTTGAAGGATAGTACGGTTCAACTTCGGCAATAGAGTCAAGATTTATTTTCAGTTCCGCTCCTCAATATACATTTGCCGGACCTTTTCGAAGAGTTCCGATGAATACACAAAGCTGGTAACAGCCTCGTTATCGGTCTTGAAGATTTCGTGTTTTGTGCCTTCCCATTCCTTTATCCCATCCTTTAAAAAAATAATTTTTTCGCCGATTTCCATGACCGAATTCATATCGTGGGTATTAATAACCGTCGTAATATCATATTCTTCGGTTATCTCTTGGATGAGATTATCGATCAGGGTTGCGGTTTTAGGATCTAGTCCCGAATTGGGCTCATCGCAAAAAAGATATTTTGGGTTCATAACTATGGCCCTTGCAATGGCGACCCGTTTTTGCATGCCTCCCGATATCTCGGAAGGAAATCGATCGTAGGCTTCCGTGAGGTTGACCCGTTTCAGCACGAAGTCGACCCTATCCTGTTTCTCCGATTTCGATTGTTTGGTAAACATGTCCAACGGAAACCTGACATTGCCTTCCACGGTCATAGAGTCGAATAGGGCGCTTCCCTGAAAAACCATCCCCATCTCTTGGCGTAAGTCGCGGCGTTCGTCCCCCGAAAGATTCGAATAATCCCTTCCATCGTAGACTATACTACCTTCCTCGGGACTAAAAAGTCCGAGGAGGCATTTCAGGAAAACGGTTTTCCCCGAACCACTTTGGCCGATGATCAGATTGGTTTTTCCCTTGCTAAAGCTTGTGCTGATTCCTTTTAAGACTTGTGTATCGCCAAAAGATTTATGTATGTCATTAACTTCGATCATTAGCCCAATAAAAGTTGAGTGAGTATATAGTTCATTATGATAATAACCACGCTTGTCCAGACAAAGGCCGTTGTACTGGCTTTACCGACCTCCAAGGCTCCACCCTTCATGTAAAAACCGTGATAAGAGGGCACTGTAGCCAAAATCCATGCAAAAACTAAGGTTTTGACAAAAGCGTAGAACACTTGAAAGGGGATAAAATCGATCTGTAGGCCTTCGGTAAACTCTGCGCTGGTGAGAAATCCACCGAAAACACCGGCTATCCAGCCCCCTAATATACCCACGTACATGGAGATAGCTATCGCAAATGGATATAATAACATGGCGACAATCTTTGGGAACACCAGATAGTTAAGTGCATTCACGCCCATAACTTCAAGCGCATCAATTTGCTCAGTGACCCGCATGGTACCAATACTGGAGGTGATGTACGAACCCACTTTACCGGCCATTATAATGGAAACGAAGGTCGGTGAAAATTCGAGGATGAGGGATTGACGGGTCGTAAAACCGATGAGATATTTAGGAATGATCGGATTGGTCAAGTTTAGGGCCGTCTGTATGGTCACCACCGCTCCGATAAAAAAGGAAATAAAAATAATGATGCCCAGCGAGCCGAACATAAGCTCATCGATTTCCTTTAAGATCAACGATTTCATGATCCGCCATTTGACCGGCTTCTTAAAGACCTCCTTAATCATAATAGCATAGCTGCCAATCGATGCAAGATAGCTCATGTAGTTGGGTTTCGTGGCGTAAAAATAGCAATAAGCAATTGATTTGGCGGACTGCTTGCTAACTTTTAAGGAAGAAATTATTTACTTTTGATTCTTACAAAAAATTATGGCTACCAAAACAAATCCACTATGACCAAAAGAATACTTTCCTCGTTTTTAACGGTTGCTTCAATCGTTCTTTGTACTTCCCAAGGTTTTGGGCAACAAAAATCAAAAGCGGGAAACGAGCAGCTAAAGACAAACCCTAAATTGGTAGTGGGCATTGTTGTTGACCAGATGCGCTACGATTATATAACACGGTTTTATCACCAGTACGGCGATGATGGTTTTAAACGTTTGGTCGACAAGGGATTCAATTGCAAGAACAACCATTACAATTACGCCCCTACCACCACCGGCCCCGGGCACGCTTCGATATACACCGGTGCCACCCCTGCAAGCCATGGGGTCATTGCTAACAGTTGGTACGACAAGACCACCGGGGAAGATGTGTACTGTGCCGGTGATGATAGTTACGAATCCGTGGGCACCGAATCCGACGCCGGAAAAATGTCTCCGCACCGTATGGTGGTAACTACAATTACCGATCAACTGCGTTTGGCCACACAGATGCGGGGCAAAACCATTGCCATTGCCATTAAGGATAGGGGAGCGGTACTCCCGGGCGGCCATACCGCCAACGCGGCCTATTGGTATCACGGCAGTGACGAGGGCAAATTTATTACCAGCTCTTTCTACATGTCCAAGCTGCCCAAATGGATCGATGATTTCAACAGCTCTAATGCGGCTGAGAAATATAAAAAACCTTGGACTACCTTAAAACCCATAGATTCTTATCTAGAAAGCGGCACTGATGATAATGCCTACGAAGGCTTGTTCAAGGGGGAGAAATCACCTGTTTTCCCGCATGATTTGACTAAACTATGGGATGATAACGGAAAATACAGTTTGCTAAGTGCAACGCCATACGGTAATAGTTTGACCGCTGATTTCGCCATTGCCGCATTGGATGGAGAGAAGCTGGGTACCGATGACATTCCCGATTTTTTGGCCGTCAGCTTTTCGAGTACCGATTACGTGGGGCATAAATACGGAGTAAACTCTAAGGAGGTAGAAGATGTCTATTTGAGATTGGACGAAGATCTAGCTCGATTTTTCAAGGCATTAGACAAAAAAGTAGGCCAAGGAGAATACACCGTTTTTCTTACCGCAGATCACGCTGGGATGGATAATGCCGCATATCTGATGGACTCAAAAATTCCGGCAGGAAGTATAAAATGGGACGATAGCAAGCCAAAATTCGACGAGTTTCTAAAGTACACTTTCGGAACGACGGACGTAGTCAAGACTTTTTCGAACTATCAATTTTTCTTGGAACAAGACGTTGTAAAGAAGCTCGATATGTCTCTCAAGGAAGTACAGGAGGCCATTGCCGTTGAAGTTTTGAACTATGAAGGTGTTGAGCACGTCTACACCGCAAACCAATTGTGGCAGAACGAATATACCGAAGGCGTGGCCCATTTGATACAAAATGGGTATAATCAAAAACGTTCTGGCGACGTCATCGTGGTTTTGAAACCTGACTATGTATCGTATTCCGATACAGGTTCTACCCACGGGTCTCCCTTCAGTTACGACACCCATACCCCTTTATTGTTTTATGGAAAGGGAATACACCAGGGCAGTACCGTAACCCGCACCGAAATTCCAGATATCGCGGCTACAATGGCATCGCTATTGGGCATTGCGTTCCCTAGTGGAGTAACCGGAAAGCCGATTGTGGAAGTGTTGGAAAGGTAGGTATGTTTTTACACGAACTATTCCAAGAACCTTCAAATAAATGAATGACAGATCCATAGGTATTTTTGATTCCGGAGTAGGCGGGACTTCCATTTGGAAGGAAATCAAGAAACTACTGCCAAAAGAAGATACTATCTATTTGGCGGATAGTAAAAATGCGCCGTACGGGGAAAAAACGCCTGAACAGATTATTCAATTAAGCATCAAGAACACTGATTTTTTGATGGATGAAGGATGCAAAATTATTGTTGTAGCCTGCAATACCGCCACCACCAATGCCATTGATTATCTACGTGAAAAGTATCGGGTACCCTTTATAGGTATTGAACCGGCCATTAAACCGGCAGCGCTGCAATCAAGATCCAAGAAGGTAGGCATCTTGGCCACCAAAGGCACCTTGTCCAGCCGACTCTTTCACAGCACCGCTGAAATGCACGCCAAGGGCATAAAAATTATCGAACGGGAGGGTGCGGGCTTGGTACCCCTTATCGAGCAGGGTAAAATCGCTTCCGAGGAAATCCGCTATCTATTGCAGACCTATCTCGGCCCTATGCTCGATGAAGACATCGATTATTTGGTCCTGGGCTGTACGCACTATCCGTATTTGCTGCCCGTTTTAAGAGAATTGCTTCCAGAGAAGGTACAAATTATCGATTCGGGAGCGGCCGTAGCAAAGCAAGTCAAAGCGGTTTTGGAGAAAAACGATTTGATAAATCCTTCCCAAAAACCGGGTGGGCATCGGTTTTATACGAATGTAGCGTCCGATGTTTTGAAGGATTTTCTTAAAGGGAATACCGCTTCTTACACCGTAAGTCAAATGGACTTCTAAATGTTTAAATGCGAAATGAACCTTAGTTATCGGATAGCGTAGTTCGTAAAGCCATCAATGTACCTTAGGAAGCCAAACCCTAATAGTTCACTAGTCCGATACTGGTCTTGGGATTATACAAATTTGGGAAAATAAATGAAGGGCTGAAGCATCCTATCTACGTAAGGAAGTCTTGATTTTTATAACAAATTATATGCCCTGGCCTTTTTGGAAAGCTCCATAAGATTCTTGACCTCCATTTTGCGCATGAGGTTGAAACGATGGGTCTCAACGGTACGCTTGCTATTTTCCAACTTTTCGGAAATCTGTTTATTGGTCAATCCGGATAACACGAGTTCTAAAACTTGAAGTTCCTTGTTGGTCAGGTCGAAAGGGGTATTGGTCGGGCTGTTTTTTTTTGGATTTTCTGAGGGCGTTTTGTTCGGTTTTAAAAGGTTGTTTACCAGTACGTTCGAGATATCTCCGCTGTAGTATTTACCGCCGTCACGTACCACGTGAATAGCCTTTATAAATTCGGCTTTTCCAGTATCTTTAAGAAGATAGCCTTTCGCACCGGCGCTGACGGACTGCAGTATATACTCCTCGGAATCGTGCATGGAAAGTATGATGGATTTTACCGGGGAATTTTGGGCTTTCAGCTCTTCTACCGCCGCTATACCGTTCATTTCGGGCATGCGGATGTCTATGATAAGCACCTCCGGATTTTTTTCATGCACCAACGCAATAGCCTCCCTTCCATCGGATGCCTCGCCGATGACTTCCAAATCGGATTCGCTTTCCAATAAAGCTTTGATACCGTCTCGTACCAGGGAATGGTCGTCCGCTAAAATTATTCGTGTGTTTTGGCCCAAAATATCAGTATGTATACTTACAAATATACTTGAAATTTGGGAAGGTAGATTTAGATTGGCACCCCTTGAAAAAAAAGAACCGCCACCACCAAAAAACAAGGGTGATAACGGCTCTTATCGAAGCATCGTCTTGACCGTTTACTTTCCTTTTCTCGGGTCAACAAATTTGGGTTTAAGGGTCAGTTGTACCCAGGCCCAATTCTGGCTACTGGCCGCGGCATCTTTGGTAACCCCTTTCAGTTCATACATGCCCTCGCCGGCGAATAGCTGTGAATAGCCGATAGCCAATCCATAGCCTTTAAAGGCCTTTGAGAACACGAGGTCGATTTCGGTTCCTAACGACTTTTCGCCACTGGGCAATTCCTGTTCCCCGCTGAAATTCAACACTTTTACCAACAGATTCGATGTTTCGCCCAACTTGAAATTGGCACTGGCGTGAATATCGAAAAGTCCGATGGAATTTGCGTGGTTGCCTACGTAGAAATAATCCATAAATCCGTTGAACTTATGATTGGTGCCGTAGAGTGGAAAGAAGGCTTCCGTTGTATCGGCGGTGTCAGCCTTGTTACCGCTTATCAGTTCTGTTCCGATTCCTAGTCCGATGATGTCAGTGGCCTTAAAGCTAAAATCCAATCCTAATAAATAAGTACCGCCGACATCAAGGTTATTTTGGCGTTCGCCGGTCTGTAGAAACGCGTTTAAAGCGGCTCCGAAAGCATCCGAATTGTATTCAAGATGCGTCCCAAAAGTCTGTAGGTTGCTAACACCGTCTGCGATTCGGGCATCGCCCTCGCCCGTAAAGTTTTGAAAACCGTTGTTCAATAGCAAAAGGCTTCCCGAAAAACCGTCCCATTCTTGTTTCGCATACAGGTATTGCATGGTCTTGTAGCTGAAAAAACCGGTAGTATTGTATGCGGTACCAATGGATTGAAACCCGGTCGGGTCGTCGAAATCTTGACTGAAGGCCAGGCCGACATCATCATGAACTTTTCGCTTTTGTATTTCAAGAGGCCTGCATCATGGTTTCTGCCTTGCTGTGCCCAATCCAGACCCCCGAAAATACGTTGGTCGTCATACGAAATTACCTGTCTTCCTAATTTGGTCGACCATCCCTTGCCCAATTTCAAATTTGCCCATGCCTCGAAAACGGCAAAGGAATTGTTTTCGTCATCGGGAAGCAACTGCCGGTTCTCTCCCCAAACCATGACGTCTTGAAGGCTGATAAAAAACGCGTAAGAATCAAAGGTATAGCCTGTATTCAAACGAATTCGTGTTGAAATTGCGTAGCCGGCATCGGCTTCATCGGGAATGATGCTTCCGAACCCGTGCCGGTATTCGGTGCGGGGCCTGAATTGGCCATCGAGCGTAAATTGTGACCAGGCCGATGTGGATAGGGTCAGCGTTAGTATACAAAGAAAAGAATGCTTTTTCATCTAGGGATTTGTTTTAGGGGTTTTAGGATACGCACATCATTTATCGGACCCCGACATAGCCAGTTCACCCTTCATTTCGGTTTCTACCGCTTTTTCATCGGCCGTTGAAAATTTAATGGCCAATGTAGTCAAGGCACTGATCACAACGCATCCGCCGATTACAAAATAGCCGCTGGAAACCGCAGAAGCTGCTGCTGCCGATTGTGCCGCTTTCATGGCTTCCTCGCCTAAGGAGGAAGTAGCGGCCAAGGCCTTGGTTTCGGCCATGGCGGATTTGGATTTTAAAAAGAGGGCTGCCAGAAAAGCGCCGACATTACCCCCGGCACCTACGATACCCGAAATGGATCCAATGGCTTTCTTGTTGATAAACGGCACTACTGAAAATGTGGCGCCCTCCGCCATCTGAACCGTCAGGCTAAAGGCTATCAGGAATACCATACCGACGACCAGACTAGTGGTCATTGAAAAAATGGAAAGCATAAAACCTTCCACGGCCAGGATAACGGTCAGAAAAAGAACCCGCCCGCGAAGGCCTTTGAGCTTGCCAAAACGATCCCCGAAAAAACCGCCCAGGGTACGGGCAAAAATGTTCATCAAAGCGAACGATAGTACAAGATTTCCAGCGGTCGTACGGGTAAGGCCGAAGTTATTTTGTAAATAATCGTCCATCGTGCCATATACGGTCAGTTCCATACCAAAGCACGCGGCGTAGACGATAAAAAGAATCCATACCCGATAATCTCTAAGTACCTTTAAAAAAGGCTCTTCGTCTTTTTTAAGGCTGAGCATTTCACCTTTTTTCTTCAATTCGGCAAAATTGCCTACCGGGGTATCTTGGGTAAAAAAGTAATAGACAAGCCCCATGAGCATGGTGATGATACCCGCGATAATCATCGAATAGCGCCAAGCGACCTCGTCTGCAACGCCGAAACTGACTACGGCCGCCGCAATCAATGGCATACCCAACCGGTTGGCGCCCCCGCCCAGGTTCCCCCAGCCCGCCGAGGTAGCGTTGGCCGTACCCACTATATTGGGCGCGAACATGATAGAGGTATGGAATTGGGTAATTACGAAAGAGGCACCGATAAAACCTATAAAAAGACGGCAGATTAAAAATTGCATCGGGGTCTGGACAAAACCGATGAGGATAACGGGAATGGCACCCAATATCAATAAATAGGTATAGCACAATCGCGGCCCGTATTTGTCACAGAGTTTACCAATCAATAGGCGGGCGAAGACAGTACCTGTTACGGCTAGAATAATGGAGTTCCATTTTTGGTCAGGTGTCAAACCCAGATCTTTAACCACGTCGGGCATAAAGGGCACGATACCGAACCATGCAAAGAAGCAGATAAAAAATGCTATCGAAGTAATCCAAAAGGTACGGATAGGCATGCTTTTGAGGTCGGTCAGTTTGAGCGTGGTCGCTTTTTTCGATTTTGTTTCCATAAAGGGTATGTTTTAGAATTTTGAGATGTTCAAAACTAAGTATTAAAATACGTATAAATACGTAATTATAGATGAAATGTTGATTTGATACGTATTTTTATGGGGATGGCAATTAGAGATGTCGAAAATTTTAGGATTGAAAAAAATGCACAGATCACTTTGTCAGATATCCAATTTTAGGAAATCGATTTAGATTGTGAGCGAAGCTATCCCAGAAACGATACTTATATTACGCCTACAAGCTCAAGGCAGAAAGAAAGATGAACTATAGTCCGGAGTGAAGAACGCGCTGCACTTGCTCCTGAAAGAAAGACGGGTGTTCGGCAACGACATCGCCGATAACAATGATGCCTGGTTTGGTCTTATCAATATTCAAAAGTATTTTGTCAATGTCTGCCAAAGTGGCCGTAATGCAGCTTTCATTTTCCATAGTCCCGTTTTGAATCATGGCGATTGGGGTATTGGAGCCCCTATACTTGCTGACCTCTAAGACGATTTCCCGTAATTTGCGCACCCCCATCAAAATAACCATTGTGGCCGAAGATAGGGAGGCATGTTGTAGGTCTTCCGAAAAGGAACCATCCCTTTTGGTGGCGGTCATGACCCAAAAACTGCTACTTACGCCCCTTCGGGTCATGGGTATGCCTTGACCTGACGGTACCGCAATGGCGCTCGAAACTCCCGGTACTACGCTTACCGGAATACCAAACGATTCCACATAATCTATTTCTTCGTTTGCCCGTCCGAATACAAAGGGATCTCCCCCCTTCAAACGCACAACATGCCCGTATTCAAAGGCTTTTTCCACGATTAGAATATTGATATTGTCTTGGGTGAAAGCGTGTTGGTTACAACGTTTACCTACGTATATTATGGGTATGTTATCAGCGATGCAGGAAAGTAGAGCCGGACTGATTAGTGCGTCGTAGAGTACGACGTCTGCCGTCTCTAAGGCGTTAAGACCTCTTACTGTTATGAGGTCCGGACCGCCCGGGCCTGCGCCAACTAAAGTAACTCTAGAATTTTTCGTGGATGTCATACCTTTCATTTTAACCAGTTTGTTTTACGTATTCCGCAACAAGAATACGTAATTATTTTCATAAAATCACCAGATAAATACGTATTAATACTTAATATTGCTCTAGTTATAAAATTATAGGTACATGCAAACTATCCTTATAGTAGGAAACGGAATGGTCGGCTATAAATTTTGCGAAAAATTCGTAGCCCGCGCTGAAAGCAAGAAGTATAAATTGATAGTATTCGGAGAAGAGCCCCGGGCCGCGTACGATCGGGTACATCTGAGCGTGTATTTTGAAAACAGGGACGCCCAAGCCTTGGAGTTGGCCCCTCTGGACTGGTACTCCGATAACGATATTGACTTGATCGTGAGCGAGCGGGTAACCGATATCCATCGAACCAAGAAAACGATTACGACGGCCAGTGAAAAGGAGTATAATTATGATTATCTGGTGTTGGCCACCGGATCAGCACCCTTTGTACCCCCTATCCAAGGGGTCGAAAAACAGGGGGTATTCGTATACCGTACCATTGAAGATCTAGAGGACATGATGGCCTATGCCGATAAAATTAAAAAAGTAAAACCGGGGGCAAGAGCTGCCATTTTAGGAGGCGGACTTCTGGGTCTGGAAGCCGGAAAAGCGGTCATGGACATGGGCCTTGAACCCCATGTCGTAGAGTTCGCGCCCAAACTTATGCCACGGCAATTAGATGCCAGAAGTAGTAATGTGATGCAATTGACCTTGGAGTCCATGGGCCTGCATATTCATGCGAGCAAGGCCACCAATAAGATACTTGGAAACGGTGCTATCACCGGAATGGATTTTGGCGAAGACGATACTTTGGAGGTAGATATGTTGGTCATTTCCGCCGGTATTCGACCGCGGGACGAACTGGGCAAAACCTGTAATCTAGAGATGGGCGTTCGTGGGGGAATCGTAGTAAACGATAAGATGCAGACCTCGGACCCTGATATCTACGCTATCGGGGAAGTGGCCCTTTATAATCAGATGATTTACGGACTTGTCGCTCCTGGTTATGAAATGGCCGAGGTGGCCGTGAACCAAATACTGAAAAAGGATGATGTGGTGATGCGTCCTGAAATCGATATGTCCACCAAGCTAAAGCTTATCGGTGTAGATGTAGCAAGTTTTGGGATACCCTATATGCCGGCGGACAAAGGACTTTCCATTATTTATGAAAATAAGACCAAGGGAATTTATAAACGTATCAACGTAAGCCATGATGGCAAGACCCTTCTGGGGGGTATTATGGTGGGTGATGCTGAGGACTACAGCATTCTCCACCAAATGTACCTTAATAATATGCCCCTACCGGAAAATGCGGAAGAATTGATCGTAGGTTCTCGGGGCGAAGGAGCATCGGCCTTCGGAAGTGCTATGGATCTGCCGGACGCGGCGGTCATTTGTTCTTGCGAGGCGGTTACCAAAGGAGCCATTTGCTGTTCGGTTCTAGAGGATGGCAATGAAAGCGTAAAGGGCATCGCAAAAGCAACAAAGGCCGGCACCGGTTGTGGTGGCTGTAAGCCCATGATATCCGATTTGGTCACCGAGAGTTTGAAGTCCATCGGCAAGACCGTAAAAGTCAGAATTTGCGAGCATTTTGAGTATTCAAGACAAGAATTGTATGATATCGTAAAGACAAGGGGTATCCAAAATTATAATGAACTTATCGATACCGTTGGTTCGGGTCATGGTTGCGAGATCTGCAAACCTGCGGTTGCCGCTATCTTTGCCAGTATCTACAACGAAACTGCCAACCTGCAGGATACGATACAGGATACCAATGATCGGTTTTTGGCAAATATCCAACGCAACGGAACCTATTCCGTAGTGCCGAGGGTCGCGGGTGGCGAAATTTCCCCCAAACAGCTTATGGCTATGGGCCGCATTGCCAAAAAATATGATCTCTACACCAAGATTACCGGCGGACAGCGTATCGATATGTTCGGGGCGCAACTACACGAACTCCCCTTGATTTGGGAAGAACTGATAGCCGAAGGTTTTGAAACGGGCCAGGCCTATGGCAAATCTTTACGTACGGTAAAAAGCTGTGTGGGATCAACTTGGTGCCGTTACGGAATGGATGAAAGCGTAAGTTTCGCCATTGAGATCGAGCACCGCTACAAAGGCATCCGTTCCCCGCATAAATTCAAGGGCGGGGTATCGGGCTGCATCCGGGAATGTGCCGAAGCCCGAGGAAAAGATTTTGGCTTTATCGCCGTTGAGGGAGGTTGGAACGTATATGTCGGCGGTAACGGAGGCGCCAAACCCAAACACGCCGAGCTGTTGGCTGAAAAGGTGGATAAGGAGACGGCCATAAAATATGTAGACCGCTTTATCATGTTCTACATTAAAACGGCCCAACCCTTGCAACGAACCGCTGCTTGGCTCGATAAACTGGAAGGTGGCATTACCTATTTGCAAAATGTGGTCATTCACGATTCTTTGGGTATAGCGACCGAGTTGGATGCAGAAATGCAGGCATACGTCGATACCTACAAATGTGAATGGAAAGAAGCGGTCGAAACCCCTGAGATACGCGAACGCTATACCCATTTCGTCAATTCCGATGAAACGGATAACAACATTGAGTTCGTGGATCTCCGAGATCAGAAAATGCCAAAGGAATGGGCTTAAGGAAAGACGTAAGCCCCTCGAAGTTTCGGTGCTGCTAGACATAAGCCGCAGGACTAAAGAATGTGATACTGAGCACAGTCGGAGCAAAAGGTTAAAGTGCGGAAAAAGAATGATGAGGTTTAATAAAAACGTCTTCGGGACGAAGCAAACTTTTTAAAAATTTAAAAAAAATCGAACAGATTGCTGCGCTAGGCTCGCAATGACCAATAAAAGATCAAAGTCATGACAATTGAAAATTTAAATACCTACGAAACGGTTGCCTCCGAAAACGTAAAAATTTGGTTCAAGGCCGCTGCCACCTCAAAATTTCCGAAAAACGGTGGAGCCTGCATTAAATATAAGGACAAACAAATCGCAGTGTTCAATTTCACGAGGGAAGACACCTGGTACGCCTGTCAGAACCTTTGTCCCCATAAAATGGAAATGGTGCTGTCTCGCGGAATGATCGGTGAAGAAAACATGGAGGCCAAAGTTGCCTGTCCGCTGCATAAAAACACGTTTTCTTTACAAACGGGGGAGAACCTAAATGGCAGTTTAAAAGCTATTGCGACCTACCCCGTCAAGGTTGAGAATGGTTTTGTTTATGTGGGATTTTCGGATTAAGGGCCTTCGGGTATAGTATTTCTTCTCTTCGTATATTAGTCCAAAATATACTACATGGCTACCACTGACAAATTATTACAGGCTTTCGAACGCTTCGATGCTGCCAACGGGGAAGATCCCAATACTGAAATGTATCTGGGCAATAGCTACCCAAAGGAAGTGCTTTACGCCATTCGAATGACCGAAAAGCTGAACGATTTTGCACCGGGGGCTTCCGAAGCCTTACGGTTGACCGCCCGATGCCAGCATATCTGTCGTTGGGAAATCCCTAGGGAATCCTACGACATGAATCGCACCGGCTATTTGAAATGGCGTCAAGACCTTAAAAAATTCCATGCCCGAAAAGCGGCCGAGATTTTAGGGGAGGTCGGTTATTCCAAAGAAATTATCGAAAAGGTCGGCTTTCTATTGCAAAAGAAAGGTTTGAAGAAGAACGAGGAGACCCAGACCTTGGAAGATGTTATCTGCCTTGTTTTTTTGGAATATTATTTTGAACCTTTTGCCGCCGAACACGCTGAGGATAAGATTATCGATATCCTTCAAAAAACGTGGCGAAAAATGTCCGGAAAAGGGCATCAAGCCGCCATGGGGCTGCCACTATCCAAGAAAACGCTTGCTTTGGTGTCGAAGGCGGTCGGGGCGTGAGCCATTGATTATAAGTTTCAGTTAAACCCTATGTCCAACAACGAACAGCAAAAGCCCCTTGACTCCGAAACCTTTGTAAGGATCCGGAAGAGGTATCTATTGGCGTTGGCAGCAATTGCCCTCACCATTATTGTTGCACAGGTATTGATCCAGTGGCATCTCGATTCGCAGCTCAGCGATTCGCGCATTATCAATGTAGCCGGCCGACAGCGCGCCTATAGCCAAAAACTGGTCAAGGAGGCCTTGCTGTTGAGAGATGCCAATACCGAAGAGGAAAAAGAACAGATCATCCCGGAAATACGAAAAACCCTTTCGGTATGGAAGGCATCCCACGAGGGACTGCAATCGGGTAGTGAGGTCTTGGATCTACCCAAGGAGTACGATGCGGTTATACTGTCGCATTTTAAGGACATCGAACCCCGGTATTCGGCTATGGCGACCGCAGTGGAGAATATCCTCAGGGCCTTTTCCGGAGTAGAGGGCATCTCTTCAAAACGTCTGCAAAACGATATTTCCGTCCTCCTGAAAAATGAACGGTCCTTTTTGCAATTGATGGACACCATCGTCAACGAATACGATCAAAACAGTATGGAGAAACTGCAGGACCTCAAACGGAAAGAACTGTTATTATTGGCTTTTTCGCTTTTGATCTTGCTTTTGGAAATCCTGTTCATCTTTAGGCCGCTATCGGTACAGATTCGAAAGACCATTGCCGACCTGATGCACAATCAAGAAAAATCCGAAATAAGGGCCAAGGAAATCCAACACCTATTTACGGAAAAAGAAAAATCGCTACAAGAATTACAGGAACTTAATTTTGTTATCGACAACGCCGCTCTTTTTGCCAGTGCCCGAAAAGACGGTAGTATCGTTTTTATCAGTAAAAAATTGCTGAATCTATTGGGTATTTCCGAAAAGCTGACGAACCGGTCACTTGCGGAAATATTGACTACCGATCAGGGTCAAAGGGAATATCTCAGGGAGATTTTAAAAGCAAACCGAAAGAATGTGATCCGCACCGAAGAAATAAAGATTACAACTGTAGACGGAAAATATGTCTGGCTGGATATGTCTATCGTGCCCATGCATCAGTCGAGTAGGCAGCAGAGTATTTTGATTTTGTGCTCCGATATTACGGAACGAAAAAGGAACCTTTTGAAAGTGGAGCAGCTTACCCGACAAAACTTCGAGGAGCGGATGTCTCAAAAAAAGGCACAGGCGAGTCAGATCGTCGAAGGTCAAGAAGAAGAACGCAAGCGAATCGCCAAGGACATACACGATGGAATAGGGCAGATGCTGACCGCGCTGAAATTCAATATTGAATCCATCGACTTGGGTAATACCCAAAAAACGGTCGAGAAAATAGCGTATCTAAAAAGCTTGACCGCCGATTTGATCAAAGGCGTCAGAACCGCCACTTTTAATCTTACGCCGCCAGAACTGGGCGATCATGGTATCTTTCCCGCCCTTCAAAAAATGACGCGAGAGCTCACTAAATTGACAGGCAAGACCATTCTTTTCGAAAACAGGTCGGAAGGTAATATCCGATTCGATTCTTTGGCCGAGACCAATATATATCGAGTTACCCAAGAAGCGGTCAACAACGCGATCAAGTATGCAAAGGCCAACTATATTTTGGTCACTATCAATTTCAAGGACGACATCTTGAGCGTAGTGATAGATGACGATGGCGAAGGCTTCGACGATTCCATTTTAGGAAAAATTCCAAAAAACACCAGTGAAGGTGGTATGGGGCTTTTTTTCATGAAGGAGAGGATCGACTACATCAATGGCCGCTTGTTTATCAACTCCGTTCCGGGTGAAGGAACCCGGGTCACTATCAATTATAAAACGGAGGATAAAAGCATTGCGAAGGAGACCTAATCCTTGCAAAGTGAAAAGCTTTCTCCTTGATATCAGGGAAGCATCCAAATGCATACTTTACCACTTCCTTTTTCAAGAAAGTTGAAGTGACACCTTTTTAAAATCCGATTTTGGTGCCTCACAGACCGGACACGTGTAGTCTTCCGGAATATTTTCAAAGGGCGTTCCCGCGGGAATATCGGCCTTTGCATCTCCGTATAGGGTATCGTATACGCTAAGGCACGACCGGCATTGGCGTACCATTCTCTTTTTAGGGCCGGAATCTGTTTGGATGGGCTTTTCCTGTTCTTCCTCGTTGTACAGTTGCCCGAAGTATTTTTTGCTCAGTTCCATGAGAAGTCCCGGTAACTCTATCTTGTCAACATCTTGGGCGTAGGATG
>JAGXIC010000239.1 GCA_024635875.1 Pricia sp. | reverse complement strand
CTAAAATCCAAGGATACTTAAAAGTGATGCCTACAGAAGATATTCGGTTTTCAAATCCTAACAAAGAAGATACATTAAGAAAACAAGTGCTCGATGGAGAAGAGTTACAGAAATTGGCCAATACACGGTGTGGTAATCTAGAAGTGAAGAAAGCCTTCTTATTTGCCTGTTATACTTCATTGGGCTTTGCCGAAATCAGGGAATTGACGTGGGGGAACATTAACAAAAGTCGTTTGATAGCACACAGAAAAAAGACAGGTGAGCTGATTAATAATCGATTAAATCAAACAGCTTTAGCCATTCTTGGAACACCTCAGCGTAAAGACGATTTTATTTTTAATGTGCAAGGCATTAGTGTTAATGGTTTGAATAAAACAATCGGTTACTGGGTCAAACGAGCAGAAATCAACAAACATATTACCTTCTATTGCGCTCGACATACTTTTGCTTGTTTACTGCTTATGAACGGAGCAAACCTAAAAACGGTTGCCGATGCCATGGGGCATAGCTCCACTAAAAGTACCCTAAAATATTTGAACTTCATCAACAAACTGCAAGATGAGGCTATTGATAATCTTCCGTCAATCATAATATGACAATCCGCAATCAATATAGCCGTTCTTCCAATGCATCCTTCCATTGAACAAACCCTTTTCTATCCTCGGAATAATCATGGATAATTCGGCTAAAATTTATCGGTTGGCTTTCCAAATAAGCCTGCCTTCCCTGGTTTCTAATCATATTCAAGGCAGAATCGACCGAAACCAGATTTTCTTTTAAGGTCGAACTTTTTTTATCGAAATGCCAAATATAAGTCGCCTCTTCGGTATCCAAAGTTTCCAGAACGATATGCCATTGTTGGTTTCCGGATAATAGGAAAACAAAGGAAAAGGGATAAAGCACAAATCGAAGCTTTAAAATTGAACGGGCATGATTGTCCGCCAAATAACGCAATTGACGAAAATGCCTTAAGTTTTTTTTGGAAAGCATGTCTTTCAATAGCTCTTCTTCGGATGAATACAGTTTTTGAATTTCCTCTTCTTGTATTATATTGAATTCCTCTTCTGTAGTTGGCTTTTTCCAGAAAAAACGTTTCTCTACAAAAGTGAATCGTACACTTTCCAAGACTTCCCTATTTATCTTTTCCAAGTCGTTGGAGGTTGCCGACTGAGCCACCAAGATATTGTTCTCAAATTCAGCGGAAATTTTGACTTCAACGGTCTTGGATCCCAAAACTTTGGCAAAATAAGGTTTTAGCACCTCAAATTCGGGACGGATATAATCATTCTCGATTTCGAATTCCAACCCGTCGGGTAGCTTACTGCTTATGTGGACAAATGCAATCGTACCGAAACGAAAATCGAGTTGCTCGATAGCTACTTTTATCTTTTTGCCTATTGAAATATTATCTTGTGTAGTTGAATTTTCAGTAAGTCCATCTTCAAAAAGGGTAGCCTGTCTATCCAGATTTCGATAATAGATGTTTCTTTTGAGAAAAAGCCGATTAAGGTATTCAATCTTGGAATCCCTATAATCGTAAATCAAGGGAGTGATTTCTGTACGCTGTACCCTTCCGATATATTGGATCAGTTTTCCCTTGAAGGAAAAAGGATATACCAAAAACAGGCAAGTCACATTTTGTAGATCCGTACCTTCCCCAAAGAATTGACCGGTAGTGATCAGGATTTGATAGTTTCCTTCTTTTAGTATTTTCCATTTCAAATTTCTATCGCTTTCGGAATCACCCCCACTAAGAGCAATAACCTCAAATTTTTGCTTTAAAAACTGATATAGGGTTTTAATATGCTCCTTTTGCTCCGTGATTACCACAACACGTTTACCGGAATTCACTTCTGAGGTAATATCGTCTACTATGCTTTTGTTCCTTGCCGAATCGTGTATCAATACTTTGGACAAGGTCTCGAACGTGTCCGTTTTTGAATTAAAGGCAACATCCAAATTTGTGTTTCTGACGATAACCCGTGCTTTTTTGAAGGTTTCTATATCCTGCGGTTTGATGTTGACAATACATTCGCCCAAATGCGCAAATATCAGTTTGCCATTGCTTTTTTTTCTAAAGGGCGTCGCTGTAAGTCCGTATTGATAATAGGGGTAAAGTTTGGAAATGGTAGAGGCATAGGACTTAGCCGGAATATGGTGACATTCATCAATAATAATCGTCTTGAATGTTTTGGAAATTTCGGGGTCATCCAATTTTTTGGACAGACTTTGAATCATGGCGACAGTAACCTGCCTTCCTATTTTTGCTTTGCCTTGACCTATTTTCCCGATTTCTGTTTTGGGAATCTTCAAAAAAGCCTCGATACGCTCCATCCACTGGTTCAAAAGCTGTTTTCTATGAACGATTATCAACGCGGGCTGACGTTTGTCGGCAATTATTTTCAGTCCCATTATAGTTTTACCAGATCCCGGCGGTGCGGTAATTACCCCAAAATCTTTTTTGTGAACAGCGGATAGTACGATTTTCTGGTGGTCCAGCAACTGAGTGTAAAAAGTAAAAGGTATGTCTTTCGATTTTTTTCTTTTGTCCCGGAATTCAAAGTCGATTTTTTGTTTGTTACAAAATCGAAGTAACTGTCCGATAGTCCCTCTCGGGAGAACGACTTCATTTTTCGCTTCCGAAACAAGATTGAAATACCTATCGGTGTTCCAGGTGTTTCTACCTATTTTCTTCTTTATGAAATAGTCGGGATTGACAACATTGAATGTATCCTTTATAAAATTGACCAATGGCGTGGACAAGCCTGTCTTATTGATTCGAATTTCGTTATCCAAACGGATGACAAGTGCATTGCCGGACAAAGATTCCTTCAATTCGTTCGCATCGTTTTTAACGATTGCATGATACAAAATATCAAGTTCGACAGTTTTTAGTCTTTTGATCTGCTTTAAGAAATCCCATTGATTTTCATACGGAACGAAAGATTCGGGGTCGATAAAGCAGCTATTGCCCTCTTCAACATTTGGTTTATGCAAGGGTAGGGCTATAAGGTTGCCCAGACCCTTGCCCGAAAGAAAATCCTGATTGGGAAATAATCTGTCAAAACTTGAGGTTTTATCGAATATGGAAAATGTTCCGCTTTCTTCGAGAAGTTGTTTAAAAATCGCCCTGCTTTTCACTGCGGGGTAGGGTGCTTCAAAAAATATCCAAACGTGTCCGCCGTTTCCAGAGCGGGAACGCTCCAAATAGGCCGGTATGTTTTTGGACTCACAAAGCAGTATAAAATCCTTGCATTCCTGTTGCCAGTTTTCCTTATCAAAATCCGCTGCTATAAACCAAGATGTATTGTCTTGGAGCATAGGATAAATACCTATTTGCTGTTCGCCTTCTAAATGTTTGAGAACCTGACCGTCTTTTAAGGGCAAAAAAGATTTTTCGGTAAAATCCTTAAATGTTCCACCATTGATTTTATGCAGCTTATATCGGTAAGGGTCGTAAAAGTAGGCGGGCATATAGCCATTTTTGCTTCTCCCGCCTGCCGGACGGGCGGGTTTCTCCCAACGAATGGCAAAAACATCGTCCCTTCCGCGAAATAGTGATTTGAATAATTGAATATGTTCTTTGTTTTGCGGTTCCAAGGCTATTTCAATCACTTCTTAATTGTAGCAAAAATAGCAATAAATCAATTGCTCTAATTTAATCCATTTTATCGCTAATCAAGCGTGGGCTGATAATGGTATGGGGGTTTTTCGCGCTCCATGTGGTTATATGCGGTGACGACGGTGATGACACGAATACATATCGAAAAAATGGCATAACTTTATAATAATTCGGTTAACGAAGAATCATCCGCTTATTCATCAAACATGGAAATAAATGTGCCGATATCGGATAAAGAAATAAAGAAGCTGCTGGACTTCATTTTTCGGGATGCCGAAAATCTGTATAAAAAGTTGGCACCAAAGGGTTGGGAAAACTCGGAATATGCACGATTTTTTCATCCGACCGCCCGGCAACAGTTTGAAGAAAACAAACGTATCACGGAACGGCTCAACAGTTTGACGAAAAAAGGAAAGCCTGAAGAATACGAAGGGAAGGAGGCCTATTTCGAACAAGATAATTTGGACGGGCTAAACGGATTCGGGGAATTCCTGTACGTTTTAGGGCTTTCGGTCTATGATATTTTCTCCATGAACCATGAAGTCAAGGAACGCGGCGGTGCCGTGTATGACATGGGTTCCTTTAGAGGCAGTGGTTGGTTTATGGCAGATTATTTTAATTCCTATCCTGACGACAGGATTCCTGAAAAATATGGCTATCTTGATTTTTATATGGGAAGCATTTGGATTGAATCCAGAGCCGATTTGCTGCCTTTTTATACGTTCATTTTTAATAAACTAAAAGACAAAGGTTGTACATGGGAATACTATTTTCCAAAGTTATCCATAATCAATTTCAAGAATAATATCGCAAAGACCGAAGAGGATAGGCCGGAGGATTACAATCCGGAAAGTGGGGTGGCTAGGGATTTGGAGGTATCAAAAAAAAATCGGGAAATTCAAGTCTTTCGGGATGAACTTCACGCGATTCACGATGAAGCCTTTGCAAAGGCCAAGTACGAACCATTGGTTAAAACCGTACAGGCATATAAAAACGTCTATGGCCTTTTGCCAGATGGGCACCCGCAAAAGGAGTTGGAGTAATCAATATTTTAAGGCTTCGATTCATTCCCCACTCCCCTTAACTCATTTTTACGTTAGACCATTTAAAATCATTGGATGAACCGTTTCAAACTACCCAGAAAGACAAAGAAGTTCCTGAAAAAAGGAATGTGGCTCTACCCGCCTGACGAAAACGGGAATTCATTAATGGCGCGTCCGGCCACATCGGAAGAGGATTATCGAGCTTTAAAAAAGGGCATTTTAAGGAATCTGTTCGAGCGGAGAAGTAAAGCGGACCGAAAAGAATTCCGTCAGAAATTGGATGCGGAGGTCATCGTTTCGGATGAAATTTTGCAAAGTTACGTTGATGATATCATCCGCAAAGACCTTCGCCAATCATCTTACGATCTCCTAAAACGGGCCAAGAACAGCAAAAAGGCGGTGATTGCCTATTACAATTTTGTGAATGCCTATCGCTTACTAGAAAGCGGGGAAGAATCCTACGGAAACATTTGTTGCATGGCTATCGATCGGGCCAATGAACTTCTCCGATCAAAAAATAAGTAACTCAAAATTTAGGCTTGACTTGACACTAGCGATAAGTTGAGCCCATGGTCAGAGTTTGAATTAGTCGTTTATTCCCATTGCTTTAAACGGCGCATAAACGCTTCGAACAGGATAGGGACCTGTTCTTTTAATTGCCTCCGGTATTGAATGTTGGCCTTATGGTCGTGATTGTTTCTGGATTCGAATAATTTTTGCAACAACAAGTAACTTCGAATGGCATTTTGATGTAATTTGTTCAGGGGTTGTATTCCATCGTTCAGGGGCACTTCGGGCAAAATTTCGTAAAGCCGTCCAAAAACGGGTGCCATTTCCAATCCGTGGGCATCGACAAATTGTTCCAGTTGCCAATGCATGATTCTATTTTTTAGCGTCCGGTCAGGAAAATACAATAAGGCCCGGGCATAGTTACAGCAAGCTTCGGTCGTATTTTTGTTAAGCCATTGTGCCTGTGCCAAAAAGTAAAGTAAAAAATACTCTTTTGGCAGTTGCTCTACATAATGCGAAGCCAGATTTTCGGAATTGTGGAACATTTTGAGATCAAGCAGCAGATCAAAAATGGTTTCAAATGTATTTAAATCCAATGCGCATTTATGTTGAAAGATGCTGGCCAGGTTTTCTAGTAGTTTTTTCTTGAAACCGGTCATTCTGGAATCAAACGGGTATTCCATATATGCTTCAAGAACTTCTGAAACGAATTGGTTGTCACGCTCGGAAGGGCTTCCGTTCGCCGGTAGTTCCGGAGCGGAGTTGAGCATTTTTTGCCAATATACACAGGCATCAATTGCAGCCTGAGTAGATTCCCGATCAGCTATCGGGGATAGCAAGGCTTCATTGAATTGTACGATGGCTTCCTTCAAATTTAGATCTGAAAACAGTATATATCCGTTTTCCAGGGCTACATTATCCCATAAGGATGGTTGATACAGTCTCATGGCGTTCCATCTTTTCGACAATAACAAAATACGGCTTCTTTACATCCTATCAAACTTTTTCTCCATCATCCTGAAAAAAGGAATATAACAGAAATAGCATTCCAAACCTGCAAAATGGGGCTTTCTGGGTAACCAATGCGGTGGGTGACGTATTATGGATAAGTGCAGTTTCAAAGGAGCTTAGGAATTTATGCTTCCGACAATTTCAGCTGTTATCATTTCAAAGTCCGCTCCAAGTAGTTCTTCCATTTCTTCCAATTGGGCATTTTTTTCTCCAATAACGCATAGAACTCCTTCTTGTGGTTTGGAACCGATAGATGGCAAAGCTCATGTAGTATAACGTATTCGATACATTTTGATGGGGCTTTGATCAATTCGGGATTTAGCGTAACTACACCTTTATTTGTGCAACTGCCCCAACGATTTTTCATTCGCTTTATATCCATACGTTCGAGAATGATATTTTCCCTTGTGAATTTTAGAAGTGCTTCATCTAGGATAGATTGGAATTTACGCTTAGCATGACTGTAATACCAAGAGGCCATCAAGGCTTTGACCTTGGTATTGTTAGTAACGGGGGTAGTTACTACAAGTCGACCTCCTTTTAATTTTACCGATCTATCGGTATCCTTAACGACTTTCAATACATAACGTTTCCCCAAATAATAATGGGTTTCCCCCGAAACGTATTCACGCACCGGCGTATGGGGCAAAAACTGTCCAAAGTAATATTGCTGCTTTACGATCCACCTTCCCCGCTTTACTACTTTTTCTTTGATATCTGGTAACGTGGCATTTTGAGGAGCAATCAGCTGGACCGTGCTGTCAGGATGCACTTCTATCGCCAATGTCTTGCGATCGGTCCGGTTAATTTGAAAATCGATGGTTTTTGTACCGTATGTAACCTGGTGCATCAATAATTGTTTTTGGCCACTTTTAGACATTTGACCAAAATGGCGTCAATGTCATCAAAATTAATTTCCACTCCCAAATCTTTGCGGTGTGCCATTAGGTAGTCCTCAATTTCATTTTCCATCCTGTTTTGGACATCCACATTTTTCTTCCAATCGCGAATCGTTAGGTTTTCGATGATTTTGGTGATATCGATTCCGGCTATGGCCAGTTTTTCTGATATAGCTGTTACTTTCTGCTTGCCATGCGTTTCTAGTAATACTTGTTTTATTCCACCAAAAACTGCTCTGGCTTCCGGCTTATCCTTTACTAATGCCGGAATGCCTTCTTGGTGGCCTTTGTCCAAATCATCCCGAATGGAATTGATGCGGTCCAAATATCCCTTCTCGTCCAGTCTTCCTTCTTGAAAAGCGGTAATGGTATCCTCGATCATATCGGAGAACTTTTTATAGTAGGCCTCGTCCTTTTCCATATTTTCGGTAATGACCTTTTTCACTCGGTGCGCAATGAAATCGGCTTTTGAAGCTGGAGTAGTACCGTAGGTTGCCAAGGCCTCTTGCACCATGTTTTGGTCGAAAATGTTGACGTCCTTGGTTATTTCATAAACATTGTCCGCATGCACGTAAGTATTCAGCAATTTTCTGACCCTGGGCTCATATTCTTTATAGGATATTTTTTCTGCATATCTGATTTGTACCGAGACTCTCAGGCTCTGAAACTTTTTAAGTTCGGATTTGTAAAAGCCGATTTGCTGCTCGGTATATTCTTCATAAAAACTATCGGATGCAAAGGATAACTGTAGGGTTCGTGCAAATTGGGAAAGCACTTCATAGAATTCATCGCGAACATCCTTATCGGCAATGCATCGTTCCAAAGCCTCGATATCGTCCTTGTTCTTGACGGTTTTAAAAATATCCCAAACGGCTGCATGATGGCTCGGTAGTTGGCGAATGGTCTCGGTCATATCGGATACTGCATTGGTCAGGTCTTCTTCATCAAAGTCTTCCAAAGCACTATATTCCGTTAAGGCTTCATCTAATTTGCCAAGAATGCCGACATAATCTATGATATAGCCGTATTCTTTCCCTTTGAACAAGCGGTTTACCCTAGCTATAGCCTGTAACAGATTATGGCCCTTTAAAGGTTTGGCCAAATATAACAGGGTATTTACGGGAGCGTCAAAGCCTGTAAGCAACTTACTGACCACGATCAGCTTCTCGATTTCGGCATCCCCGGGATCTTTGAATTTTTCCGTTACGTAGGTTTCGTAAGTTTCTTGGTCCCGGAACTGTTCCATGATACCGTTCCAATATTTCCGCGATTCCGAGCTGGATTCTCTCCAAACATCATCGTTGTCCTTCCTGCTATCGGGCGGGGTAAAAACTACCCTGGTATTTATTCCGATGGATGGGTCGGTCTGGGTTTCAAAGTATTTTTGGTATTTAATGGCCACATCTATTTTAGGAACTGCCAGCTGCGCTTTTGCACCGGTTCCTTTCCAGTTTTTGGTGTAGTGTTGAGAAATATCAAAGGCGATTTCCTCGACCACACTATCGGATTCATAAATTTTGGTAATGGAAGAAAACTTTCGCTTTAGATCTTTCTGCGCCTTTTCGCTCAAAGGTTTGGCCAAACGTTCAAAGCCCTTGTCGATCTGTTTTTTATTAATGCTGAGTTTTGCCGAACGGCCTTCATAGAGCAGGGGAAGTACCGCACCATCCTTTACCGCTTGGTCTATGGTATAT
>JAGXIC010000238.1 GCA_024635875.1 Pricia sp. | reverse complement strand
GTCAGATGTGTATAAGAGACAGGTTCTATCAAGATAAGGAAAAACTGACTTGGAAAGAAGTTAACACAATTATGATGGAAAGTTCGGTAGCAGAGGCAGAATGGAAAAAATCGAAAAAACTTGCCCTAGGCGGACTTGGCTTCGGATTGGCCAACCTAGGTTCCACAATCTGGTTGGTAACCAGCTTGGATCAAAACAAGACCTTGACCGGCCCTATCATTGCCGCTGCCGGTACCGGTCTTGTCGCAATGATTTTCTTTAAGGCATCATCGGATAACAAAAGGAGGGCAATTTTAAACTACAATGATGGTCTTGGTGGAGGTACTTCATTTCGCTTAGTACCTGTAAGCAACCAAAACGGAACGGGATTGGCATTGAAGTTTTAGACTCCGAAAACGCTAATTTAAATAAGATCAAAGGATAGTGCGGTTTGATTTCAAACAGCGCTATCCTTTTTTTTTATAGAAAGTTATTTTTCAGAATTGAATCATACTATTTGAAATTTTGTTTCGTTTTTGTAGCCAATTCGTATCAATTCTACCATGAAAATTTTAAAGCCAATCGTTTTACTTTTTATAATTACAATTTCTACAACAAGGCTTAGTGGACAGGAAATAACTATGTTTTCCGGTTTCTGGGGTCAAAAATATTATCAAGATGACCAAGAGATAACCAAAAAGCAACTGGAAACATTAATGAAAAAAAGCGAAGATTTGGAAGGATATTGGAAGAAATCGAAAATGCAAAGCACCTTGGCATCAATTGCCTTGGTTTCCGAATTTGGATTTGCATTTTGGGCAGGTGCCGAGATGGCACAAGGAAAAAATAGTACAGTTCCTGTAATCGGCACCTTGGGTTCTGCCACAATTGCTGCTATTTTCTATGTTTCGGCGAATAACTCAAAAAGAAAAGCCATTTTAGGATATAATAAAGAACTTGAAAATAGAACTTCCCTTCATTTGATGCCGATTGGAAAAAAAGATGGAGTAGGTCTGGCCCTAAAATTTTAAACTTGGCTTTTTTTAAAGTCTTAAGATGTTAGTTCGGAAAACAAACGCTCCAAATTCTTGTTCTTCCGGCTGAGCTGTAGTGTTTTGAGCTTATTGTCATGGGCAAAGTCAAAAACTGCAGGCCGCATGTCTTTTGAAGTGTCGAAAGTAATTTCATATAAGAAACCGGCCGTGTTTTTTACATGCTGCGCGTGGGGTAGCCGATTCAAAAAAGCTTCCTCAACCCGGTAGTCAAATTCTACTTCTATAATTTGCTTGTCTTCATTGCATAGATCAGATAACTTTTTGTCCGCCACCAAAATCCCTTTGCTAATGATCAGTACTCGGTCGCAGAGGGCTTCTACTTCTTTTGTGATTTGGGTCGAAAGCAGAATGGTCTTTTCCTTTCCGATTTCGCGAATTAGTTTTCTGATTTCCAGCAATTGGTTGGGGTCAAGTCCCGTAGTAGGCTCGTCAAGAATCAACACATCGGGGTCGTGCAATAGAGCTGCCGCCAATCCGACCCGTTGACGATAACCTTTGGAAAGCTGTCCTATTTTTTCATGGACTTCCGTGGTAAGTCCCGTTTGTTCGACGACCTTGGCTATTCGGCTTTTGTCGGTTTTATGTACTTCGGCGATGGTGGCCAAAATTTCCTTTACGTTCATCTCCAAATACAAAGGATTGTGCTCTGGTAGGTATCCGATACTTTTTTGTACGTTCTTTTTTTCTGTGGCCACATCGAACGAATTGACATATGCCGCACCTTCATCCGCCTGATAATAGGTGGTCAGAATTTTCATCATGGTAGACTTGCCCGCGCCTTTCGGACCTAAAAATCCGACGATTTCTCCTTTGTTGAGCTTAAAAGAGATATTGTGAAGTACTTTTTGTTTGCCGAAAGATTTGGTGATGTTTTTGACGGTTATGGACATTGGAAATTAAATCCTTTTTTTTAGCGGAATCTTTTCGGTTTAAAAACAATGAAAGTATGGCTACTGTATCACCGTTAATTCATTAAAATAGCGAATTCAGTTTTAAAATAACAGCCCCTTACATCGGGCTTCTCTTTTGAAACGGCAAAAAGATATGGGTTTTTGGAAATCAGTTCAACAGTGTGATCCAATTCCGTTGCAAAGCGGTGCTGTTCTTTTTCGGTCCATTTTTTTTCGAGATGTTCTACCATTTCGGAAAGCCCTAAAAGTGAATTCTCGGTCCATCTGATTTAATAAGCAATTTCCATACAACTTTCTGGCTTCGGAGTGTGGTTTTAATCGACCTGCATTTGCATCTGCCATTCCTTTTTCGATAGATTCTTTTTCGGCTGTCGAAATTTCTCTCCACCAAACTAACGTCTCAGTTTTACGCAAATGGATAATTTTTTCGATAATCGAAATGTCATCGAAAGTAGATAGCCATTGAATCAATTCGAATTTTTTATGTTGAGGTGTATCCGCCATAGTTCAAAGTTAAGGTATGTGTTTCAATCCGGATATATCGCTAAAAATGAAAAATATAAGTCTAAATAATTTGATTTTTAATTAAAATTACTACTTTAGCAAAAGTTTAAGTGTACCATGTCAAAACAATATTTCTATAACGGTTTCTATTTTTACTTCTTTTTTAAAAGAAAAGCGGGACCGTTGTGATATATTTGAACATATAGACAAATGAAGTCCCGCCTCAAGCGGGACTTTTTTTTGAAGGTATCCTTACATCCATAGGTAGAACGGTATCTATAATTTCCAACAAAACTAAAATCAAACTCCCCCTCCCTCGGAGGGGGTTGGGGGAGGACAATGAAACAAAAAATTGCCATACAAGGAATAAGAGGTTCTAACCATCATCAAGTGGCCCGAGAATTTTTTGGAGACGACACGGATCTGGTCGAAAGCATGTCTTTCGACTACTTGGTCGACCGATTGTTGGACAAAACTGCCGACGTCGGCGTAATGGCCATTGAAAATTCAATTGCGGGTTCCATCATTCCCAACTACGCATTGGTGTATCATAACAATTTGCATATTATCGGGGAACATTATTTGAACATTAACCATAATTTGATGGTGTTGAAGGGGCAGACCATCGGCGATATCGAAGAGGTACGTTCGCATCCAATGGCCTTATTGCAGTGCAAGGAGTTTTTCCGTGATTTTCCCCATATTAAAATGGTGGAGGATGTTGATACCGCAGAAACGGCAAAGCGCATCCAAGAGCAGCAATTGGAACATATAGCGGCCATCGCACCCGAAGTTGCCGCCAATCTCTATGATTTGGACATCGTAGCACCGCAGATTCAGACCATCAAAAATAATGCGACACGTTTTATTATTGTAAGTACTAAAAACAAGGTAATTCCGAAGCACGAGATTAGTAAGGCTTCGGTGCGTTTCGTGACGGATCATAAACGCGGTAGTTTGGCCGCAGTGCTCAATGTAATGAGTGATTGCAATCTGAACTTGACCAAGATACAGTCCCTTCCGATTATTGAGACCCCTTGGAAATATGCCTTTTTTGTGGATGTTACTTTTACGGGACATGAATATTTCGAGAAAGCAAAAGCCCTATTGGGCATCATGTCGGAAGACTTTAAGGTTTTGGGCGAATATAAAAATGTAAGGGTATGACCATTTGTAAAATAAGAACGGCGGATAGATTGCAGACCGTCGAAGAATACTACTTTTCAAAAAAGTTGCGTGAAGTGCGCGGTCTCATGGCGGAAGGCCGGCCGATTATCAATATGGGCATCGGCAGCCCTGATCTGGCACCTTCAAACGAAATTGTGGAAAGTATTCAGAAAGCCGTATTGGATGCTGGCGCACATCAGTATCAAAGCTATCAGGGCCTTCCTGAATTACGGGAAGCCTTTTCCGGATTTTATAAGGATAAGTTTGGCGTCGATGCCGATCCGACCAACGAAATACTGCCGCTAATGGGATCCAAGGAAGGTATCATGCACATCAGCTTGGCCTTTCTGAATCCCGGGGATGAGGCACTGATTCCTAATCCGGGCTATCCTACCTATACATCGGTCACTAAGTTGGTGGGCGCGGTGCCTAACTACTATGACTTGTCCGAAGAAAATCGATGGTTTCCTGATTTGGATAGTATCCAACAACAAGACCTATCCAAAGTAAAAATTATGTGGGTCAGCTATCCGCACATGCCTACAGGGGCTTCTGCCGATGCCGAACAGTTTCAACGTTTGGTGGCCTTTGCCAATAAGAACTCCATTCTTTTGGTGAACGATAACCCATATAGTTTTGTGCTGAACGAAACGCCGATGAGTATACTGTCCGTATCTGGCGCCAAAGAGGTCGCCTTGGAACTGAATTCATTGAGCAAGACGTTCAACATGGCCGGATGGCGCGTAGGCATGGTCTTGGGCAGTGCCGAACACCTCGATGCCGTGCTGAAAGTAAAAAGTAATATGGATTCCGGCATGTTCTACGGCATTCAAAAAGGGGCGATTACAGCCTTGAAAAGTGCTTCGGATTGGTTCGACGGATTGAATAAAGTATATAGGAATAGAAGGAATTTGATTTTTGAACTCGCCGATACTTTGAATTGTACCTACGATAGAAATGCCGTAGGAATGTTCGTTTGGGCCAAGCTGCCCGAAGGAAGCAAATCTGCCGAAGCATTTATCGATGAAATACTCTACGACAAAAATATTTTTATCACCCCCGGCACGATATTCGGAAGCAATGGCGAAGGCTATATCCGGTTTTCGCTTTGTGTTACCGAGGATACGATTCGGGAGGCGATCGAGAGGTTTTGAATTTAAGTTATGTGTCCCATACCCGAACCGATGGTCCGGAATAACGAACTTTATCTAAAAATCGGCAAGTTTATGAGTTTAGAAGTTTATGAGTGTAAAAAGATTCAATTTACTGAATATCAATGTATTGAATAACTTGCTAGGTGGTAGTTATGCTTTCGGAGTTATGAGTGATTTAATTACGGAGGAAAAAAGCTAAAAGATAACAGTGATTCGGAAAAAACTACATACAAAACCATAAACCCCAAACAACAAACATCCCAAAAAATGAACATTTTCATCATCGGTATCGGCCTAATCGGAGGTTCTTTTGCAAAGGACATCAAACGTCTGCGTCCGGAATCCCGGATTTATGGTATAGATACCAAGCCGGCGCATGAAGAAGAGGCGCTGTCTTTGGGCATTATCGACCTAAAATCGAGCTATGATGAACTCCATCTCGCCGATATGGTAATCGTTATGGTTCCAGTGGATGCCATGGTCGCGGAGCTTCCCAAAATATTGGATGCAGTGAACGATGATTGCGTGGTCTTCGATGGGGGATCGACCAAAAGCCTGGTCTGTAAAACGGTGGCTGATCATCCGAAACGAAGAAACTATTTATCGGCGCACCCCATTGCAGGAACGGAATTTTCCGGACCATCCGCTGCCATCGAAAATTTGTACGCCGGCAAGACGAACATTATTTGTGAGGTCGAAAAAACAGCTTTCAAACTACAAGAAAAGGCGTTGGAGCTATTTCATGACATGGGCATGCGCATTTGTTATATGAACCCAGAAGCGCATGACAAACACATTGCCTATGTGTCGCATTTGTCACACATCAGCTCTTTTATGTTGGGAAAGACCGTTATCGAAAAAGAGAAGAACGAACGCGATATTTTTGACATGGCAGGTAGCGGTTTCGAAAGCACCGTGAGACTTGCCAAGAGTTCGCCCGCCATGTGGACGCCCATATTCAAGCACAATAAAGAAAATGTTTTGGATGCACTAAGCGAGTACATTCAAAACCTACAGGATTTCAAACAATTGCTAGAAAACGACGATTATGGGGGTATTTACAACGAAATGACCGATACGAACCGGATCAGGGAAATTTTGAAAGGGATACCTTTGAATAAATAAGTTAAGAGTTAAAAGAGGAAAAGAGATAAATAGTATGGAAAACACAAAACAAATGAGGTCATGGTTAGATGATATGAACCTAGACCATCCACTGGTAATCGCCGGACCGTGTAGTGCGGAGACCGAAGAACAGGTAATGGGCATCGCCAATAGCCTGAAAGACACCGATGTCAATTACTACCGGGCCGGTATCTGGAAACCCCGTACCCGCCCCGGAAATTTTGAGGGCGTAGGTGCCTTGGGCCTAAAATGGCTACAAAAGGTGAAAAAAGAAACCGGAATGAAGACCGCTACCGAGGTCGCCAACCGCGCTCATGTAGAGCTCGCGCTTGAACATGATATCGATCTTTTATGGATCGGGGCCCGATCAACGGTGAGTCCGTTTATCGTTCAGGAAATTGCCGACGCTTTAGAGGGTACAGATAAGGTAGTATTGATTAAAAACCCGGTAAACCCAGATCTTTCTTTGTGGTTAGGTGCCGTCGAACGTTTGCACACTGCGAATGTCAAAAAGTTAGGGGTCATCCATAGGGGGTTTTCTACTTACGAGAAATCCAAGTACCGAAATATTCCCGAATGGCAATTGGCCATCGATCTGCAGACCCGTTTTCCCGATCTGCCCGTCATAAACGACCCTTCGCATATCACCGGAAAGCGCGATATGATCTTCGATGTTTCCCAAACGGCTTTAGACTTGAATTTCGATGGATTAATGATAGAAACGCACCATGATCCCGATAACGCCTGGAGCGATGCCGCCCAGCAGGTAACCCCAGACCGATTGAAGCAGATCATGCGCGATTTACGCATACGAAAGGAGAGCTCGCCAGAAACGGAATACAATACCAAATTGAGTAATCTACGTGCCCAGATCGATGTATTGGATAACCAAATCATCGAAACCATGGGAAAACGCATGAAAATTTCCGACGGGATCGGGGGCTTGAAAAAAGAGAGAAACGTGGCCGTTTTGCAATCCACCCGTTGGAACGAGATTTTGGGCGCGATGATTTTGGAAGGCGAAACAAAAGGATTGAGCGAGGAGTTTATTTTAAAACTGTTCAAGGCCATTCACCAAGAATCGATCAACCATCAAGAAAAAGTAATAAATGGATAGTCTCAAATAGCATATCGGCATGAAGGGAACCGTCTATAAATCGACCGGAAGTTGGTACAGTGTTAAGGCCGAAAACGATGAGTTCATCGAATGCCGCATCAAAGGCAAATTCCGAATACAGGGAATCAAAAGTACCAATCCGATTGCTGTAGGCGATGTTGTAAAATTCGAGATCGAGCAATTGGGAGACGATGAGGTAGGTACCATTTCGGCCATCGGGGATCGTAAAAATTATATCATCCGGAAATCCGTCAACCTTTCTAAGCAGACCCATATTATCGCGGCCAACCTCGACCAGGTATTTTTGTTGGTTACGCTGAATAATCCGACCACGTATACGCTTTTTATCGATCGTTTTTTGGCAACCGCAGAGGCGTACGATATTCCCGTAGTTTTGCTCTTCAATAAAATCGACGCCTACACTAAAGAAGAATTGGATGAGGTTCGCTTCTTGGCCGATCTTTATCGGCATATCGGCTACACCTGCATCGGCATATCGGCGCTTACGGGTAAAAATATCGAAAAGGTAAGGGAGTCTATGAAGGCAAAGACCAGCATGTTCGCAGGGCATTCGGGAGCCGGGAAATCCACCTTGATAAATGCCTTGGAATCAGGTTTAGACCTAAAAACTGCGGCTATATCCGAACAGCACTTGCAAGGGCAGCATACCACGACATTTGCTGAAATGTACGATCTTAGTTTCGGCGGTCGTATTATTGACACCCCGGGTATCAAAGGTTTCGGAGTTGTGGACATGGAAAAGGAAGAAATCGGAGATTATTTCCGCGAGTTTTTTGACTTAAAAAACGGCTGTAAATTTAACAATTGCCTACATTTGAACGAACCGCAATGTGCTGTAAAAGTAGCCTTGGAAAACGAGGAAGTCGCCTGGAGCCGATACCGCAGCTACCAGCAAATGGTGACCGGGGAGGATGAGAATTATAGAATCGATATTCATGGACAAAAGTGAGCATGATCTACGCTGGAAGACGGATGACTTCAAATACGTATGCTAATCGATGAAAGCTGTAATTCAAAGAGTATCTAGGGCAAGTGTCACGGTAGATGGTAAAATCATTTCGGAAATAAAATCCGGACTTTTAATTCTGCTGGGAATTGAAGATGCAGACACCAAAGCCGATATTGAATGGCTATCCCGAAAAATGGTCAATCTCAGGATTTTCAACGATACCGACGGCGTTATGAACAATTCACTTTTGGATATGGGTGGGGATGCCATTGTAGTAAGTCAATTTACGTTATATGCGGCTACTAAAAAAGGAAATCGGCCATCTTATATTAAAGCCGCCAAACCGGATGTGGCGATTCCATTGTATGAGACCTTTATCCGACACATGGAAAAGGATTTGGGTAAAAAAGTAGGCATGGGAATTTTCGGGGCCGATATGAAGGTCGATTTACTGAACGATGGTCCCGTTACGATACTTATAGATACGAAGAACAAAGAATAATGAGCTGGTACGCCTACCTTTTAGAAAATCGCTTTTTTGTATCTTTCTTTTTTACTTTGCCGTCGTTAAAATTTTATACCGTAGCTACGGCTATGCTAGAATTTTGCCTTGGCAAGGAAAAAATAAGTTTTTCAAAAATCCCAAATTTCCAAATGGAATGAGTATCACAAAAGCACAACAAGACGTAGATAGCTGGATCAAAGCGCACGGTGTCCGCTATTTTAACGAGCTCACCAACATGGCACAGCTTACCGAAGAAGTAGGGGAGGTGGCCCGTATCATCGCCCGCCGGTACGGGGAACAGAGCGAAAAGGAATCCGATAAGGCCAAAGACTTGGGCGAAGAACTGGCCGATGTCCTTTTTGTAGTACTTTGTCTCGCCAACCAAACCGGAGTGGATTTACAGGAAGCTTTCGCTAAAAAACTGGAACTCAAAGCCAAACGCGACCACGAAAGGCACCAGAACAATAAAAAGCTGAAATAATAGCATTAAAATCAATCAAAAAATTGAAACTACAGCTCTCCGCCCCTCCAAGCAACCTTATCACTGCTAACATCGAGATTACCGGCTCCAAAAGCGAGTCCAATCGCTCGTTGTTGCTCCGGGCATTATATAATAAAATAACCATCGAAAACCTTTCCAATTCCGATGATGCCGAGGTGATGGAAAAGGGATTACACATTGAAAATGGGGTGGTGGACATTCACCATGCCGGCACAGCCATGCGGTTTCTAACCGGCTATTTTGCTTCCCAAGAAGGGAAAGAAGTTACGCTCACCGGCTCGCAACGCATGACCGAGCGGCCCGTACAGGTTTTGGTGGAAGCCTTGCGGAGTATAGGTGCGGATGTTGCCTATGAGAAAAACGAAGGCTATCCCCCGTTACGGATAAAGGGAAAAAAACTAATTAAAAATCGGGTCAGCCTTCCGGCCAATATTAGCAGCCAGTATATTTCCTCGCTGTTATTGATTGCACCAAGTCTATTAAACGGACTCGAACTCGAGCTGATCGGAAAAATAACATCGGTACCCTACATAAAAATGACCTTGGGTCTTTTGTCTGAGATTGGGGTAGAAAACACCTTCGAGGGAAATGTAATCAAGGTTTCGCCGAAAACCGAGGTGGCACCGACCGTTTTGACCGTAGAATCCGATTGGAGTTCCGCATCCTATTACTATAGCATCGTAGCTCTTTGCGCGATAGGTAGTGAAATTAAATTATCCGCCTATAAAAAAGACAGTCTGCAAGGCGATAGCGTCCTTTCCGAAATTTACAAGGATTTTGGCGTGGAAACGTCTTTTTCCGATACCCATATCCTCTTAAAAAAAACCACCGATTTTCAGTTGACCACTTTAAACTGCCAACTGGCGAATGCCCCCGATATCGCCCAGACCATTGCGGTCACTTGTTTCGGTTTGGGAATTGGTTGCCACCTGACGGGCCTTCACACCTTAAAAATTAAGGAAACCGATCGGCTAATGGCCCTTCATACCGAACTCACCAAATTGGGTGCCGATATTTCGGTCACGGATAAAGCCTTGACACTCCGACGGTCGACCGCTATCAGAAAAGACGTGACCATCGATACCTACAACGACCACAGAATGGCAATGGCGTTTGCGCCCCTGGCCCTTAGGTCATCCTTACGTATCAACGATGCCGAGGTGGTGTCCAAATCTTATCCTGATTTTTGGGAAGACCTCAAAAACCTCGGATTTAGCGTAAAAGAAATATAATATAATCAACCTTTTACTTGACATCCCCTATTCGAGGGTCGTATATTTGCAGCCGCAAAAAGAGTACGAGAACCTTTTGCATTCAACAAATTCGCACTATGCCTATAAAACCGAACAAGTACCAGAAGATGAAATTATCGCATTTCAATTTTGAATTGCCCGATAATCTGCTGGCCGAATATCCTGCTGAAAACCGGGATGAATCAAAACTGATGGTTATTCATCGCGAAACCGGAAAAATCGAACATAAAATGTTTAAGGACATGATCGATTATTTCAACGAAGATGACGTGATGGTCTTGAACAATACCAAGGTTTTTCCGGCGCGTTTGTACGGCAATAAAGAAAAGACCGGGGCTAGGATCGAGGTGTTCTTGTTACGTGAACTCAACGAAGAGCAACGCCTTTGGGATGTTTTGGTAGATCCCGCCCGTAAAATTCGAATCGGTAACAAGCTGTATTTCGGTGATGATGAAGATTTGGTGGCAGAGGTTATCGATAATACCACTTCAAGAGGTAGAACCTTGCGTTTTCTTTACGATGGTTCGTATATAGACTTTAGAAGAAAATTACGTGACTTGGGCCAAACGCCACTTCCAAAATATATTAAAAGGGATGTTGAGCCCGAAGATGAGACTCGGTACCAGACTATTTACGCTAAGCATGAGGGAGCTGTTGCAGCACCTACTGCCGGACTCCATTTTTCAAAACATCTTTTGAAACGGTTGGAAATTAAGGGTATTGATTTTGCCGAGGTCACCTTGCACGTGGGTCTGGGTACGTTCAACCCCGTTGAGGTCGAAGATCTTTCGAAGCATAAAATGGATAGTGAAGAGCTGATTATTGACGAAAAAGCCACCAATATCGTTAACAGGGCCAAGGCTAAAAGGAAAAGAATATGTGCGATAGGTACTACCGCCATGCGTGGACTTGAAAGTGCCGTTTCTTCGGACCATTTGCTGAATACACATGACGGTTGGACCAACAAATTCATCTTTCCGCCATACGAGTTCAGTATCGCCGACGCCATGATAACCAACTTTCATTTGCCTAAATCGACACTTTTGATGATGGTATCGGCCTTTATGGGGCACGACCTGATGAAAAAAGCCTATAAGGAAGCTATTTTAGAGCAGTATAAATTCTATTCGTACGGTGATGCGATGTTGATTATTTAATGTGTATTTGTAATTCCCGCCCTGCGCCTCCGCTCAGGATAAACTTCGGCGGGAATCTGTCCCTTCTTTTGATTTTATATAACTCAAGGAAGGGATTTTTTTATCTTATAAACTGTGCAGACCAAAAAAAAAGACATCCGGGCCCTGACCAAAGAACAGCTTCGTGATTTCTTTGTATCCGAGGGCGATCAGGCTTTTCGGGGCAATCAAGTCTATGAATGGCTCTGGCAGAAATCCGCACATTCATTCGAGGGCATGACCAATATTTCGAAGGAGACGCGTGATATGCTAGAGGCTAATTTTGTCATCAACCACATCAAGGTCGATCAGATGCAGCGTAGTAATGACGGCACCATTAAAAATGCCGTGCGCTTGCACGATGATCTTATAGTGGAGTCCGTACTCATTCCTACCAAAACGCGCACTACTGCCTGTGTGTCGAGCCAAGTAGGCTGCAGTCTCGATTGCCTTTTCTGCGCTACGGCCCGCTTGAAACGTATGCGGAATCTGAATCCCGATGAAATTTATGATCAGGTGGTCGCCATCGATAACGAAAGCCGGCTATACTTCGACCGACCCTTGAGCAATATTGTTTTTATGGGGATGGGGGAGCCGTTGATGAACTACAACAACGTGCTCAAGGCCATCGATAAAATTACTTCGCCAGAGGGATTGGGCATGTCGCCGAAGCGCATCACGGTTTCCACGAGCGGTGTGCCCAAAATGATAAAAAAAATGGCGGATGATGAAGTGCGGTTCAAACTGGCAGTCTCGCTTCATTCCGCCATCGATGAAATCCGTACCTCGATCATGCCCTTTAATGCGACCTTCACTTTAGCCGATTTGCGCGAAGCCTTGGAATATTGGTATGCCAAAACGCAAAGTCGAATTACGTACGAGTACGTGGTTTGGCAGGGTATCAACGATACCCAAACCGATGTAGATGCCTTAGTCGAATTCTGTAGGTTCGCGCCGTCGAAAGTAAATTTGATCGAATACAATCCCATCGACGATGGGGAGTTCCGACAAGCTTCCCCTAAGGCATTGGATATGTATGTCACTACCTTAGAGCGCAACGGTATCATCGTGACCGTTCGCCGCTCAAGGGGAAAGGATATCGATGCGGCCTGTGGCCAATTGGCGAATAAAAAGTAGGAAGTTGCAGTTGCGGTAGGCAGTCGCTGGTTTTGATTGACCTGTTGTTGATTGGGGCGTCACGTACCTTAAACCTTACTGCTTAAATGGTGCTTCATACTAAAACTGCCAGCTGCATCTGCCTACTTTATTTTCCTTAATTTTACGGAACTCAACCTTGAATCCGCACTTTTGAAAATAGTATCCCAAATAAAACAGCCCGTTGAGCAGGAGATGGAACTTTTCGAGACCAAGTTCCGAGAAGCTATGTCTTCTAAGGTGGCACTGTTAAACCGGATTACCTATTATATTGTAAACCGCAAGGGAAAGCAAATGCGGCCCATGTTCGTATTTTTGACCGCTAAATTGCTGAACGAGGGTGCGGTCAACGAGCGGACGTATCGAGGGGCGTCGGTCATCGAACTGATCCACACCGCTACCTTGGTACACGACGATGTGGTCGACGAAAGTAATAAACGCCGCGGTTTCTTTTCCATCAACGCGCTGTGGAAAAACAAAATTGCCGTATTGGTGGGGGATTATCTACTGTCTAAAGGCCTATTGCTGTCCATCGACAACGGAGATTTTGACTTGCTGCGGATTATCTCCGTTGCCGTGCGCGAAATGAGCGAGGGAGAGCTTTTGCAGATTGAAAAGGCTAGGCGTTTGGATATCACCGAGGAAGTTTACTACGATATCATCCGCCAAAAAACCGCCACTTTGATTGCCGCATGCTGCAGTCTTGGCGCCTGTTCTGTAAAACCGGACTCCTCAGACGTAGAAACGTTTCGGAAATTTGGGGAACTCTGTGGGATGGCTTTCCAGATTAAGGACGACCTATTCGATTACGGCGCGAAAAAAATTGGAAAGCCCACCGGTATCGATATTAAAGAACAGAAAATGACCCTTCCCTTGATTTACGTGCTGAACAAGTGTTCGGCATCCGAAAAAAAGTGGCTTATCAATTCCGTAAAAAACCACAATAAAGACAAAAAGCGGGTAAATGAAGTCATCACCTTCGTGCGCGATCAGGGTGGGTTGGATTATGCGGTACAGAAAATGCTATCTTTTAAGGAAAGGGCCTTGCAGCTGCTGGCTACGTATCCATCCTCAGCATACAAAAGTGCGTTAGTGCTTATGGTGAACTATGTTGTGGATCGGAAGAAGTAGTACGTAGCCTTCATCGGCATTCGTATCGCAGATTTTAACCCTATAGATATCCAAACGAAGAAAAAATATCCCCGAGCATATATATCATTCGAACGACTGCTGCGCCGCTTTACCTATAAAGCCAAAATCAAACACTGATAGGGCTGTTTCAAGCCGACCTCGAAAAAAACGATACTTCGGGCAACCATTTCAATCCCTACTGCGTCTATTAAAATAGAAGACAACTAAACAACTTTGAAAATTATACCTTTTTACAAAAGCGAAAAGCAGCTGATAAAAAAATCGGCCTCCGGTAATCGGGATGCTCAGCGGTGTTTGTATGAAAAGTATGCACCAAAAATGCTGGGCGTATGTAGAAGGTATATCAAAGACTTGCAATTTGCCGAAGACGTTATGGTGTCCGGTTTTGTAAAAGTCTTTAAACACCTGGAAACTTTCCGGCATGAGGGTAGTTTCGAGGGATGGATACGTCAGATCATGGTCCGGGAAAGTATATCGTACTTACGGAAAAACCAGTTCGTAGTCTATGACGAAACGGTGATGGAAAAGATTCGTCCCCAAACGACAATCAATTCGTTCGATTGGGACACGGAACACATTCAATCCCTGATCGATTCCCTTCCGGATGGGTATCGCGCTGTTTTTGTGCTATATGCCATAGAAGGGTACAAGCATCAAGAAATAGGCGAAATATTGGATATTACGGAAAGCACTTCAAAATCGCAGCTGTTCAAGGCGAGACGGATATTGCAGGAACAATTAAAGCAACAAAATAGCATAGGATATGGGACGGAATAAATTTGAAAAACAGCTAAAAGAGCAGTTACAAGGCCGTGAGATAAAGCCTTCGGAAGGAGCTTGGGAGAGAATTTCCCAGCAGTTGGAAGAATCCAAGACTCCGAAAGCAAAGAATTTTAAATGGTATGGTATCGCCGCTGGGTTTATCGGGCTAATTTTTATTTCAGGCTTGTATCTCACGACAAGAGGGCTGTCTACGGATAATGATACCCAAATAACCAATGTTAAGAAAGATTCCATCCTATCGAACACCACACCGGAAATTATCTACGAACCAAAAATCGGGGAAGAGAGGGTCATTGTCGATAGCAAAGTTCAGGAAGAAGAATCCATCCAAAGTAGGAATAATCAAAATATGGATAGCGCTAAAATGGATGGCTTGGCCAGTTCAAAGGAGGAAATAAGAAAAGTTGAAAAAACGTCCGTCCAATGGAACACATCCGAAGAACTTATAGATACCAAGATTGCAGAGGTCGTTGCTCAGGTAGCGCTATTGGAACATGAAAACAGCACCGTGACCGATGCAGAAATCGATTCCCTGTTGAGAGGTGCACAACGCCAACTCTTGGAAGATAAAATATTCAGAAACGACCGATCGGTCGACGCCATGGCGCTTTTGGCCGATGTTGAACACGAACTCGACACATCTTTTCGCGACCAAATATTTGACGCTCTGAAGGATGGTTTTCTAAAGGTGAGAACGGCTGTTGCAGACCGTAATAAGTAATCCAAGCATTTAAAAAAATTCTAATTTCCCCAACATCATACGCAGAGGGACAGGCAGGAGTTTATTCTTCGATCAATCACCATCATCAATCATTAATCAAGTCTAACCTGAACGCCTCCCCTTCTGGGGAAGGCTGGGAGGGGGACTTTCAAAATCAAAAAGTCATGAGAACTGGTATCACGTATTTTTTATTATTATTTCTTTTCCTAGTATCACAACAACTTGTGGCGCAAGATGACGAGACCTTAAAATACAAAGTAGAACAGTTAGAGAGTAAGAAGGCGAGCGTAGCCCAGATCGAACGTGAAGCCTTGAAAAACGAGGTGGAGATGATAAACAAACGTCTTGACAACGGTGAAATATCCAAAAAAAAAGCGCAGGAACTTAAAACGGAAGCCGCCGAAAAACGAGCCAAAAATATTGATAACAAAGTAGCCATTTTAGAGAACACCATTGAATTGCTAAAACGAAAGGGAGCTGTAGACCTGAATACCGACATTAATATTATTGAATTAGGTTTTGGTGCCGATGACAGTGAGGGTGACGTACTTTTCGGAGTCAAATACAATTCGGGAAAACAGAAAAAGGTAATCTATGATCGAAGAACCTATGGAGATCCTATAATCGCCTTTGGCCTTAACAATGCCATTTTTGATGGGCAATCCCTAAATGACTCGCCCTATCAAATTGGCGGTAGCCGGTTTTTTGAAATAGGATGGGCCTGGAATACCAGGGTATTCAAAAATTCCAATGCCGTGCGTTTGCATTATGGTGCATCGTTCCAGTTCAACAGTTTAAAACCGGAAGGAAATCAATACTTTGTGGTCAATGATGGCCAACCCGAACTCGAGGAATTTGCGTTCGACCTTAAAAAATCAAAACTCCGGATGGATAATCTGGTTTTCCCGGTACATTTTGAATTTGGACCTTCAAAACTGAGACAAAACGATGATAATATCCGCTATTCTATCGCTAACCAGTTCCGTTTTGGTATCGGAGCCTATGGCGGATTTAACTTGGGCACGCGCCAAAAGTTGAAGTATGAAATAGAGGGCGACAACGTAAAAGATAAACTGAAACGGGATTACAATACCAATAATTTGGTCTATGGCCTCAGTGCCTATGCGGGATTCGATAGTATTCTATTGTACGTGAAATACGACCTGAACCCCATTTTTCAAGACGCTACGGTCGAACAACACAATATTTCCCTTGGCTTGAGGTTCGACCTTAATTAATGTGCCTCAATAGCTTTTTGCATCGGCTCGGTAAATTCTTCTTGATAATAAACCCGTTTACAATGTGAACATTCAGCGATGGTATTCGAGGATATTCGAAACAGTTTAATCCAGAATAGATGGAACCAAATACTGGTTTTTGATAGGGTCAATGTGCCTACTTGCTCACAAAAGGGGCAAGGGCAACCCTTAAGCTGCTCGATTTCTGTTTTGCCGGAACGGGTGCCTAAGAAGAGAATCATGGTATTGTAATTTAAATAAAAACTGATATAAATGCTTGTTAAATTAATATTAAAGAGGGTGAATGTCTTTAGATTTGTGCTGGCATGGCTTACCTTTCTATAAAACAAGATTTATGAAAAAAGTATTCTTATTATTAGCATTTACCGGTATTATTTTCGGATGTAAAAATGAGAAAAATGTCTCAGAGGAAACAAAGGATGAATTGGCAAACAATGGAATCACGACCGTCGAAACCGCTGTCGGACCTTTGGAATTGGTGGCTCCTTTTTCTTCGGAATCCGTTACCAAAAACAGCGATGTTGTCGGGTGGGCCGATAGTGAAACTCCAATAGCTCCGGATGGTTTTACGGTTACTAAATTTGCAGATGAGCTGGAACATCCTAGGTGGACATACGTTGCACCCAACAACGATATTTTTGTGGCGGAGTCGAACACCAAAAATAGTGCGGACCGCATCACCTTGCTCAGGGATTCCGATAACGACGGGGAAGTCGACGAGCGGCATATTTTCCGCGAAGACCTGAACCAAAATTTCGGGATGTTGGTTTTGGACAACTATTTTTATGTAGCCAATACCGATGGTCTCTACCGATATCCCTATACAGAAGGACAGAACAAATTGGAGGGCGAAGGTGAAAAAATTGTTGAGCTCTCGGCGAGCGGTTACAACAATCATTGGACTCGTAATATCATCACCAATAAAGACGGGAACAAAATTTATATCTCCGTCGGGTCGGCAAGCAACGTGGGTGAACAAGGAATGGAAAAGGAAGAACGCCGTGCCAATATTCTGGAAGTGAATCCCGATGGCAGTGGCGAAATCGTCTATGCCGACGGACTCAGAAACCCGGTTGGAATGGATTGGAATCCGGTCACCGGCGACCTTTGGACGGCCGTCAACGAACGGGATAAGTTGGGCAACAATTTGGTTCCCGATTATATTACAAGCGTCAAAAAAGGAGGCTGGTACGGCTGGCCTTATAGTTATTACGGTAAGGTCAACGACCCAAGATGGGAAGATGATCCACACCAAGATCTGGTCGATCAGGCCATTGTGCCCGATGTACCGATGGGCAACCACACCGCATCACTTGGGCTAGCGTTCTATACGGCCGATCAGTTCCCTGCCAGCTATAAAAATGGAGTCTTTGTGGGCCAGCACGGTTCTTGGAACCGAGCGGAATTTGCAGGATACAAAGTAATGTTCGTTCCCTTCGAAAGCGGACAGCCCCAGCAGCCTAAAGATTTTTTAACCGGATTTATTTCCGATGAAGAAGCAGGCGAAGTTCACGGCAGGCCTGTAGGGGTTGCCATAGCTCCCGATGGCTCGTTGTTGGTCAACGATGACGATAGTGGGGTTATTTGGAGAGTGGCAACCCAATAAGAGCATTATATTTTTTCATCCTTATATATAAGAATAGAGCCTTATCTTTAGGCTCTATTTTATTTTCATACTGTTTAATTTGATATCCAAAGCTACTATAGACCAAGTATACGAAACCGCCCGACTAGAGGAGGTCATCGGGGATTTTGTGCAGTTGAAAAAATCCGGTGCCAATTTTAAGGGTTTGAGCCCCTTTACCGACGAGCGCTCACCCAGTTTTATGGTATCCCCCGTAAAACAGATTTGGAAGGATTTCAGTAGCGGTAAAGGCGGCAATGTAATCGCCTTTTTAATGGAACACGAGCATTTCACCTACCCGGAGGCCATTAAATACGTCGCCAAAAAGTACAACATTGAAGTCGAGGAAACGGAACGCACCGATGAGCAAAAGCAAGAGGCCAACGAACGCGAAAGCATGTACTTGGTATCAGAATTTGCCCAAAAATACTTTTCTGAAATGCTTTGGGATACCGAACTAGGCAAAGCTATTGGACTCAGCTATTTTAAGGAACGCGGTTTTACCGATGAAAGCATTAAAAAATTCGGACTCGGTTACTGTCTCGATCAGTGGGACGGCTTCACCAAAGCGGCACTGGATAAAGGGTATCAACTGAATTATCTCGAGAAAACCGGACTCACAATCGTCAAGGAGGACAATCAAAATCCGAACAATCCCAAAACCTTCGATCGTTTTAAAGGTCGGGTGATGTTTCCGATACACTCCATGAGCGGTCGAGTGCTGGGTTTTGGAGGGCGCATTCTGAAAATCGACAAAAAGGCGGCGAAATACCTGAATTCCCCAGAAAGCGATATCTATCACAAGAGCAAGGTGCTGTATGGTATATTTTTCGCCAAACAAGCTATCGCCAAAGAAGATAATTGCTATTTGGTAGAGGGTTATACCGATGTCATCCAATTTTATCAAAGGGGGATAGAGAACGTGGTATCTTCCAGCGGCACGGCCTTAACCCCTGAACAGATTCGGTTGATCCATCGGCTGACCAAGAATATTACGGTCTTGTTCGATGGCGATGCCGCTGGGCTTCGCGCATCCGTTCGGGGTATCGACCTGATTTTGGAGCAGGGTATGAACGTAAAGGTATGTACGTTTCCAGAAGGGGAAGACCCCGATAGTTTCGCCAAAAACAACGAGCTAGAGGAAGTACAGAAATATCTCGCCGATAATGCGAAGGATTTTATTCAGTTCAAGGCCAACCTTTTGGCCAATGAGGCCGCCAACGATCCCGTAAAACGGGCCGAAACGGTACGTGATATCGTGAACAGTATCGCCAAGATTCCCGATCCGATCAAACGAGAAATCTACATTCAGGAATGTGCGCAGATCATGAACGTTTCCGAAGGGGTTTTGTTCAGTACACTGGCACAGATCAATAAAAAATCGATAGCGGATACCGCAAGGAATACCAAGCAAGAGCAAAAAGCTTTTGATGTGGTCAAGAACGAAACTACCGCTGAAAAAGTTGATGTACAGTACGAGCTGGAACGGAAAATCATTGAATTACTGCTGCTTTATGGCAATGAGCAACAAAAATTCGAAGATTTGGTATTGAAAGAAAATGATGCCGGTGACCTTATTTTAGAACCGCTATTTTTGGAGGCCAAAGTATATGAAAAAATTTACCTAGATCTTCAGGAAGATGAAATTGAGCTCGCCAATGAGCACTTCAGGGGTATTTATTACCAACTGATCGAAGCGCTTAATGAGAGCGATGATTTTTCTATTAATACATTCCTTTCAGACTTAGATCAGGAAATGGTATCCGAAATTTCATCTATTTTGATGGAAGAGGAAAAGTATGTCTTACATAATTGGGAACGGAAAGACATCTATCCGAAGGAGAAGGGGGCCGGTGTGGCACAATTGGTCAGCGAGACCATTTTGACCCTACGCTGTTTTTTGATCAAGAAAAGAATGTCGGCCCTTCAAAACGAGACCCAAGAAAGCACCGATGACCACCGCGAAACACTAGAGGAAATCATGAATTATCTAAACCTCAACAAGCTCTTGAACAAGAAATTGAACAGGGTGCTGTCATAATGCAATGAGCCCAAAGGCCTGGGCTGAACATGTCGCCGTATTCGCCTTGGAAAGGAGATTAAACTTCTCAACTCATAATCTCATAAACTATTGAAAAAGAAAAACCCCGATGGTGGCATCGAGGTTCAAATTTAAAAAATGTGTACTTCTTAATACAGTTCCAATGCCTTCGCCTGCTGCAAAAGGTCGACCATATTGTCTACGTTTAATTTTTTCATTAGCCGTGCCTTGTAGGTGCTAACTGTTTTTTCGTTGAGATTCAGTCCGATGGCGACATCTTTATTACGTTTGCCACTGGCCAACAATTTCAATACTTCTACCTCACGCGTAGAAAGCTTTCTAAAGAACCTTCTTGGTTTCTGTGTACCTTCGTCAAAAGCCAAGCGTTGCGCAAGTTCATTGGTGATGAACATGTTGCCTTCGCTTACTTTTCTTACGGCCGAAATGATGTAATCAATGTCGGAAGCTTTCGAGAGATAACCAAAAGCACCGGCCCTGATCGTACTCAAGGCATAAACATCCTCTGATTGTCCACTATACATTAATACTTTGATTTCAGGATATTCCTTTTTGATCTTTCGTAAAGTTGCAATACCGTTGATTTCGGGGATGTCCATTTCCAGCATTACAACATCGGGACTAACCGTTTCTAATTTTTCGAAAAGTTCGGAAGTTGTAGCTACGGCATCGATAACTTCGAAGCCATTAGCGTCATCCAGAACCTTGGTAACACCCATACGAATGATGGGGTGGTTGTCGGCAATTAATACTTTAATCATTTTTGATAGTTTTTATCTAGATAAAAAAACACAGGTTAGCACGTGTAAAAATACTGACATGCAATGTAGGGCTTTAAAATCTAATTTGTTTAACAAATGTGATTTTTTTTTCCCAAAATCCAGCATTTTTGCGATTATATTCGATTAGATTACACGCTTTTAGGTTAAATTACTCTTTTAACATAACCGGAATTTCACACACCGGTATCGGAATCATCTTATGGCGGTTGGCGGAATTGAATTTCTTAAAGATATCAAATACTTCCTTTTCCCTTCCTGAAAAAGTGGTTTTTCCTTCTTTTTGCATGCGCATAGCCCATTCCCTGTCTCTTATACACATCTCCGAGCCCACGAGACGCTCATGAATCTCGTATGCC
>JAGXIC010000237.1 GCA_024635875.1 Pricia sp. | reverse complement strand
TCGGAGATGTGTATAAGAGACAGATATTACCGTCGTGGTAAAAAATAATGGCATCCTGAAAAAGGTGATTTCCAATCTAAAGAAAATACATGGAATCGATAAGGTTACTAGGGTTTGAAAGGATGTAAGCGCCTCAAGGATTGAGATTCATTGCCAACAGCGTTTGATTTCGTGTTTATATTCGAGTTTTGAAAAAGAACTGTACCTTTGTTGACAGAGAAGTAGACTTGTTATGGCAGCGAACAAAAATCAGGAAATAGTAAAGAACGTTTTCACCACCTTTTTAGAGGAAAACGGACATCGAAAGACACCCGAACGCTATGCAATTCTCCAAGAAATCTACGATAGTGAAGAGCATTTCGATATCGAATCGCTCTACATCGGCATGAAGAACAAGAATTATAGGGTCAGCAGGGCCACCCTTTACAATACCATAGAACTTTTGTTGGACTGCAAATTGGTACGCAAGCATCAGTTTGGTAAAAATCAGGCGCAATATGAGAAATCGTATTTCGACCGCCAGCACGATCATGTCATCTTGACCGATACCGGCGAGGTCGTTGAATTCTGTGATCCGCGCATCCAATCCATCAAAAAGACTATTGAAGAGGTGTTCGATATCAAGATTAATACACATTCCCTATACTTCTACGGAACGCGCAACACGTCCGATAATTTAGATGAGTCGAACACCGGTAAGTCCGACCAAGTTAAAGGGAAACCCGTCAAAGCGGAAAACAACAAAGAAAACACCAACAGCTAACCCAATTTCACCAATGGCAGTAGATTTATTGTTAGGCCTTCAGTGGGGCGACGAAGGAAAAGGAAAAATCGTCGACGTACTGACTACAAACTATGATATTATCGCCCGTTTTCAAGGGGGGCCAAATGCCGGTCACACCCTCGAATTCGACGGTATCAAGCACGTTTTGCACACCATACCCTCCGGCATCTTTCATAAGAACGCAATGAATATCGTCGGTAACGGCGTGGTCATCGATCCGGTGATTTTTAATAAGGAACTCGATGCACTAAAAAAATTCGACCTTGATGTAAAATCGAAACTGCTCATTTCCCGAAAGGCCCATCTCATATTACCGACACATCGACTGTTGGACGCCGCCTCGGAAACAGCCAAAGGGAAGGCAAAAATTGGCTCCACCTTAAAAGGCATAGGTCCGACCTATATGGACAAGACCGGCCGAAACGGTATGCGAATCGGCGATCTGGAACTTGACGACTGGAAAGAAAAATACCGTGCCCTCGCCAACAAGCACGAGGCCATGATCGGGTTCTACAATGTAGATATTCAGTATAATCTAGCCGAACTGGAAACGGACTTTTTCAAGTCTATCGAAACCTTGAGGGGGTTGACCTTTATCGATAGTGAAGAGTATCTCTACCAAGCCCAGACAAAAGGCAAAAAAATATTGGCCGAAGGTGCTCAGGGATCCTTGTTGGATATTGATTTTGGCACGTATCCCTTTGTAACGTCCAGTAACACTACCGCTGCCGGTGCCTGTACAGGCCTGGGCGTTGCCCCGAACCAAATCGGAGACGTCAAGGGTATTTTTAAGGCGTACACCACTCGTGTCGGCAGTGGCCCCTTCCCCACCGAACTTTTCGATAAAGACGGGGAGACCATGGGCCGCGTAGGCAATGAATTCGGTGCAACTACCGGTCGTCCTAGAAGATGCGGCTGGTTAGATCTGATAGCCTTGAAGTACGCCGTACAAATAAACGGCGTGACCGAATTGATGATGATGAAGGCCGACGTCTTAAGCGGATTCAAAAAAGTCAAAGTCTGCACCGCCTACAACTACAAAGGCGATAAAATTACACACTTCCCCTATAACATTGAACCTGAAAACCTCACCCCGATCTATACGGAAATGAAAGGCTGGCAGAAAGACCTTACCCAAATGACCACGGCCGAACAGTTGCCGGATACGCTTAAAGCGTACATTGACTTTTTGGAAAAGGAACTGGAAACACCCATTAAAATTGTATCGGTAGGGCCAGACCGAACGCAGACGATACATCGTTAATTTATTTATTATCGGATTCTTTAGTTGGTTAATTCCGAGATTACAGCGCAATAGAAATTGAAACCCTAAATTCTGCCATCCTCCTAATTCTATCCCAATGAAGATTACCTCCTGTAAAAAAAAACTAATTTTGAGCAAAATTCAGAGGATTTGCAACGCACAAAGTACATTTTATTCTTTCTTTTAGGTACGGCCTTCTGTTTTGCACAGAACGATGCCCCAGTAGAAAAAGATACCTCGGCAAGCAAACCGATCAACATCGTACACGGAGCTAACTTTACAAAGGATGAGGCGAAATTTCCGGGAGCCTCTATTTTCAGTAAAGACGATCGGCAGGTACAATTTGAACATGAAGGGGCCGATCTGTGGTGCGATATTGCCATTTATTATCAAAAGGAAAAGCGGATCAGGGCACTGGGTAACGTACGCATGCAACAGGGCGATTCCGTTGAAATGACCAGCGGTAAAATAAATTACGACGGCAATATAAAACTAGCCAAGGCTTTTGAAAGTGTAGTTCTAAACAGCAACAAAACCACCCTACGTACCGACACCCTTTATTTTGACCGAGAAAAACAGGAATCGTATTATAATCATTCAGGTACCATCATCGATTCGGCAAACACCCTAACCAGTAGGATCGGGCGCTATTTTATGGAGCTAAAAAAACTACAGTTTTTGGATAAAGTCCACATCGACAACCCCGATTACATAGTCGATTCCGAACGGCTTGATTATTACGAGACCTCGAAGAACGCTTATATGTACGGCCCTTCCACTATCACGGGCGACACTTATAAATTTTATTTCGAACGCGGTTTTTATGACACTAAAATCGAGAGCGGATACGGCATCAAAAACACCCGTATCGACTATAATAACCGTATCGTGGAGGGCGACAGCGTTTATTTCGATAAAGGTACCGAATTCGCATCGGCGACAAATAATATTACGGTTACCGATACGGTGAACAATAGCTTGATACGCGCCCATTACGCCGAGGTTTTCAAGTCCAAGGATTCCGTTTTTGCAACCAAAAGGGCAGTTTCAATTACCTTGGTCGAAAAGGATTCGATGTACGTTCACGGCGATACCCTAATGGTTACCGGAAAATCGGAAAATCGAATTTCCAGAGCTTTCCGCAACGCTAAATTCTATAAGACCGACCTCAGCGGGAAGTGTGATTCCATACATACCCAAGAAAAAACCGGCATCACCCAATTGATCAAAAGCCCCGTAATCTGGAACGGTGAAAACCAGATGACGGGAGATAGTATCCACCTCCTTTCCAACAAGAAAACAGAACAACTTGATTCACTAAAAGTAATAGAGAACGCCTTTATCATTTCGTTGGACAGTATCAGTATGACGGGCTACAACCAGGCCAAAGGCATTAATTTATATGGAAAATTCGTTGATAATGAACTGAAAATCATAGACCTTGTACAAAATACGGAGGTCATCTATTATATGTACAACGATGACGATGAGCTGCTTGGCATCAATAAAACGACCTGCAGTAAAATAAGGATTACTATGGCCAACAACGACGTCGAAGATCTTACCTTTTTCACAAATCCCGAAGGGGATATTTTTCCGGAAACGGAACTTCCACCGGCAAGTCGACTGTTAAAAGGATTTATTTGGCGTGGAGATGAACGCATCTTGACCAAGGACGATATCTTCGATGAAGACGACAACAATCTCGTGCTTCCGGTAATCCGTGGTATCGAAAACCCCATCGATATTGATGCCGAAGAAGAGGAACGGACCATGAATGCGGGGGATCCGGTGAACAAAATTCCTATCCTAATATTGACGCCTGCCAATGAAGATTCGACACCGCCTTCTGGACAGGTAGATGAAATACTCCTCAACCCTAAACCAAAACCGGGAGAACGGCCCAAGTTGAAGAAGTTGACCACTATTTCGAGCGAGTAGGAAAAAGAATGGCAAGCATCGTTCGTGCCTCGCTCATACCTTGCAGGTCAGTGAATCATCTTGCAGACCTAAACAACTCTTCATGAAAAACGATTTCCTAAAATATCAGGCACAAACCACACCGCATCCCCTAGCTCTGGAAATCTCGCATGCCAAGGGTAGTTATATCTACGATACCGGAGGTAATGCCTATCTTGATTTTGTGGCGGGAGTTTCTGCTTGTAGCTTGGGACACTGCCACCCGAGCGTCGTAAAAGCTGTTCAGGAACAGACGGAGGCCTATATGCACGTGATGGTGTACGGGGAATATGTACAAAAACCGGCGGTAGACTATACAAAACTGTTGGCCTCCCTCCTACCCGATGGCTTGGAAACCACTTATTTAGTGAACTCCGGCACCGAGGCCATCGAAGGGGCTATTAAACTGGCCAGACGGATGACCGGAAGGAGCCAGCTGATCTCAGCCCGACATGCCTACCACGGCAATACCATGGGTAGTTTGAGTCTAATGGGGTTTGAGGAACGTAAGGCAGCGTTTCGGCCTTTGATTCCAGATGTTTCGTTTATCCAATTTAATTCCGAGGAAGACCTTACGAAAATTACCGCAAAAACCGCCGGTGTTGTTTTAGAGACCATTCAAGGCGGGGCGGGCTTTATCAAACCAAAAAACGCTTATCTTAAAAAGGTTCGAGAACGTTGCAACGAGACCGGAGCCTTGTTGATTTTAGATGAAATTCAGCCCGGATTCGGCAGAACGGGCAAACTCTTTGCCTTTGAACATTATGATTGCGTACCCGATATTCTGGTAATGGGCAAGGGAATGGCATCGGGACTTCCAGTGGGAGCCTTTACCGCGTCCCGAAAAATGATGGCCAGCTTACAGAATAATCCCAAATTAGGTCATATCACTACTTTCGGAGGTAATCCGGTCATTGCAGCGGCCTGTCTGGCTACTCTTAGAGAAATTACGGAAACCAAACTTATAGCGCAGACGCTCGATAAGGAAATGGTATTTCGTAAATTATTGAAACATTCGTCAATCAAAGAAATCCGTGGAAAGGGTCTAATGCTGGCCTTAATTTTGGAAAATTCGGACATTGCGAACCATTTGGTGCTCAGCTGTGCACAAAAAGGACTTATTCTTTTCTGGCTTTTGTTCGAACCGAAAGCGGTACGAATATCGCCGCCATTGACCATTTCCATTGACGAAATCGAGAAAGGCTGCGGCACGATTCTTGAAGTTTTAACGCAGTACGAACAATAACCTGTTAACTAATTTGTTAATAATATAGCTTGTACGTGGACAAAAAGGTAGTCCCAAAGGGCTACTTTTAAATCCATAGTTAGATTTCGCCCTACATTTTAACGAGGGCGACCCCGTAACCAAAACCGTTCTATGGCGCTAGAATCCAACGAAAAGCCCAACCAACCGATCGACAAGTTCGAATCGATGCTCAAGACCGACGACATTTATTTCTTCGATGCCGAGGATTTTGAGGATATTATTCATCACTATCTCAATAATGGCAGGATAGCCTTGGCAAAAAAGGCCATCAAAATTGGTCTACAGCAGCATCCCGCTTCGGTAGAACTCAAATTGCTTGAGGTAGAGGTGCTCGTATTCGAAAACCATCTGGATCTTGCCGAACACTATTTGGATGCCCTTCAGGTATTGGACAGTACGAATGAAGAGATTTTCATCCAACGGGCCAATATCTATTCCAAAAAGGATAATCACGAGGCCGCCGTCGCCCTATTGAACAAAGCCCTGAAACTATCCGAGAACAGCTTCGATATCCATTCCCTACTGGGTATGGAATATCTTTTTATGGATGATTTTAAACTCGCAAAAGAAAGTTTTATGCGGTGTGTCTCATTCGACGAGCAAGACTATTCATCGCTCTACAACGTGGTGTATTGCTTTGAGTTTTTGGAAGATTATGATGGCGCCATACGCTACCTGAACAGTTATTTGGACAGAAACCCTTACTGTGAAGTGGCTTGGCACCAATTGGGGAAACAATATTTCTCGAAAAAAATGTATCCCGAGGCCTTAACCGCTTTCGATTTTGCGATTATTTCCGACGACACCTTTCTCGGGGCCTATTTTGAGAAAGGAAAAGTTTTGGAAAAAATGGGAAAATACAACGAGGCCATAGAAAATTACGAGACCACCATACAGATGGAAGATCCCACCTCACATGCTTACCTACGCATCGGAAAATGCCATGAGCAGCTCGAGAACGATGAAATGGCCAAGTATTACTACTACCACACCGTACACGAAGACCCGTTATTGGATAAGGGCTGGCTCGCCATAACCAATTTTTATTTTCGGAGGGAAAATAATCAAAAGGCCCTGTATTACATCAATAAGGCTTTGAACATTGACGGGGAGAATCCGCATTATTGGAAAAAATGTGCCCAAATCAACAATGCATTGGGTAAATTGGATCAAGCGGATTTCGCCTATAAGCAGTCCGTAGATCTCGGCAATTACGAACTGCGTACCTGGTTGGGCTGGGCCGATGTCGCCCTGCGCAACCAAGATATATCCGGTGCCATACATATTTTAACGCAGGGACAGGAGTTTTATCCGGAAAGTGCCGAGATCAAATACAAGACAGCAGGTTTCCAGCTCGAAATAGACGATCTTATCAATGCCCGCATCAGCCTTATCGATGCCCTAAAGCTTGATTTTAAGAAACTACAACTCTTTTCAGACCAATTCCCGCAATACGCCGATACGGATTGGGTCAAGAATATCGTTTCAAAAGTAGCCCGAAGAGGTCGTTGATGTTCTTAGTAACATGCTGTACCTTCAAAAAAAAATTGAGGTTCAAGGTTCAAGGTTCAAGGTTCAAGGTTTGTAAGAAAAATTATTATTTTCTAAACTTCTAAACTCATAAACTTTTTTAACCCTGAACAGCTGCGAAGCATCGATTGAACCTTAAATTCGCATGAACTGTCCACCGCAACTGCCACTGCCCACTCTTTTCATTTCAAGTCCAATTTAAAATCCTATTTTTGTTGCCTTTGAAATAATTTTCATGTATAACAGAAACTTACTACAATACCTCATTGTCACGCTAAAGGGCATGGCGATGGGTGCGGCCGATGTCGTACCTGGCGTTTCGGGTGGCACAATAGCCTTTATCTCGGGTATTTACGAAGAATTGATCACTTCGATAAATAATATAAACCTTTCCCTTTTCAAAATCTGGAAAAAAGACGGTTTTAAAGCGGCTTGGGAACAGTTGAACGGTAATTTTTTACTGGCTCTGTTTCTAGGGATATTCATCAGCCTTTTTTCCTTGGCCACCTTTGTCAGCTGGCTCCTTGAAAACGAACCGATACTTTTGTGGTCGTTCTTTTTCGGACTGGTCGCGGCCAGCGTTATTTTTGTCGGCAAGGAAATCGAACACTGGAATGCAGGTGCGATTATTGGATTTATAGTTGGTGCGATAGTGGCTTATTTCGTTACCACGTTACCCCCGTCGGGCAATAGCGACAGCCTCCCCTACCTTTTTTTTTCTGGTGCCTTGGCCGTTTGCGCCATGATCTTACCTGGTATTTCAGGTGCTTTTATATTGGTTCTTCTAGGTTCTTACAAAACCATTCTCGATGCGGTTCATGAACGAAATATTACCTTAATTGCCATCGTGGGTGCTGGAGCTATTTTCGGACTGCTCAGTTTTGCCAAGCTACTCAAATGGATGTTCAATAATTACAAGAATATCACCCTAGCGGTACTTACCGGTTTTATCTTGGGCTCCCTCAATAAAATTTGGCCATGGAAAAGGATATTGGAGACCAGAATACTAGGTGAAAAAGAAATAATCATTGATGAAAATGTGTCTCCCTTTGCCTTTGCGGGCGACAATCAACTTATCTACGCCCTGATAGCCGCTATCATCGGTTTTTCGCTTATTTTTATCCTCGAACGTACCGCCTCGAAAAAATGAGTCCCCGGGTTCTTGACATTCCTGCTTCACCTGGCACAGGATCTGAAACTATCAATTAACCCTTTTTAGTTTATGCTTTTAAAGGCTTAGGAGTTTATAAAAAATTAGGTTTCCTTACATGTACAACCCGAGAACGCTTAGCGACAAATTCTTTTTGGTCATCAAAGGGCTGTGCATGGGCGCGGCCAACAAGGTGCCTGGAGTATCGGGCGGTATCGTGGCCTTTGTCGGTGGATTTTACGAGGAGTTTATCTATTCCCTACAGAAAATCAATACCAAGGCCTTCAAGTTGCTCTTCAACGGGAGGTTCACAAGTTTTTATCGCTATATCAACGGCACCTTCCTTACCCTTTTGATATTCGGTATGTTGGTCAGTTATTTCAGCGTTTCGCAGCTGTTGGATTATTTTTTGGCCAAGAAAGAACTTTTTGTGTGGTCTTCTTTTTTTGGGATGATCTTAGGGTCTATCTACTATATCGGCAAAGATTTCGAACATTGGAACCAAAAGACCGTAATAGCGGGTATAATCGGTCTGATTGTAGGTGTTTCCATAAGTTTTTTGAATCCGGCCAAGGAAAACGATAACCTTTTCTTCATATTCATTTGCGGCATTATCAGCGTTTCGGGCATGACACTTCCGGGACTATCCGGTTCCTTTATCCTAATCCTACTGGGCAATTATGTGCTGCTTTTGGTCGATTCCGTCAATGCGCTTTATGAGACCTTTGGAGAGATGCTGCGGGGGGATTTCGGTTTTATTGAAAACCAGGCGCGATTACATATCCTGAAAATCCTAGCTGTTTTTACGTTGGGATCTGCCACGGGACTTGTAAGCTTGTCCCATTTGTTGAGTTTTGTTTTAAAAAATTATAAGCACATTACGACTGCCGTAATTATCGGTTTTATTACAGGATCGCTAGGCGTGGTCTGGCCGTGGAAAAAAACCATTTATAAAAAGGACGGTGCCGGCAATGCGCTAATCGATTCCGACGGTAAGGAAATAATTGCGAACTACGAACGCTATTTTCCCGATTTCACCAACGGTGAAAATTGGTGGGCCATTTTCTTTATCGCTGTCGGTATTATAGTTTTGTTGGGATTGGATTGGTATGGGAAACGAAGGAAAGCGTATCAATTATGAAAAAACACAGGTTCGGATTGTTGGGAAAAAACATTTCCTATTCCTTTTCAAAAGGATATTTTACGGATAAATTTTCGAATTTGGAATTGGAAGGATATTCGTATGAAAATTTTGACTTGCAAAGCATTGATGAATTGCCCGAACTCCTTGCATCCAATCCGGATGTAAAAGGATTGAACGTTACCATTCCCTACAAACAGGAAGTAATACCCTATCTGAATAAAATGGATGCCCAAGCCAAGGAAATAGGCGCCGTCAATACTATCAAATTCGACGGAAAACGCCTTATCGGATATAATACGGATGCTTACGGTTTTCAAAAATCCATCGAACCTTTTTTGAAACCCCATCATACCAAAGCCCTGATTTTGGGAACGGGCGGGGCGTCGAAAGCCATCGCCTTTGTTCTTGGCGAACTTGGAATCGGTGTTACCCATGTGTCCAGAAATCCCGGTGCGACTCAAATCGGGTATCCAGATTTGAATCCATCGGTGTTGGAAAACCATTCTATTGTGGTCAATTGTACGCCTATGGGCACACACCCGAACGTTGACCAAAAACCTGATATTCCCTATTCCCATATTACCGAAAAACACCTGCTTTTCGATTTAATCTACAATCCAGAAAAAACAGCATTTCTGAAAGAAGGGAAACAGCGGGATGCCGATATCGTCAATGGTCTTCGTATGCTGGAACTTCAGGCAGATAGGGCTTGGGAGATATGGCGGGAGTAGCATTTAGACCTGCCCGTCCGGTAGGAGGGTTTGATATATTAGGCTTTAGGGATGGATAATGGATGAATTGTTTTTGTCTTTGAATTTAAGGCGAGAGCCAAAGAAGTCCGCCATAACCTTTGACATTAACGCCGTTGTTAGTAACTTGAACGATTAACCGTTTGTTCAACCAATAATCCGTCATCATGGGGGAAGATAGAGATAAAGAACTACAAGAAAGTGCATCCACATCTGAGGAAAACCCGGGACTTCCGGAGGGAAGCGAGATTAGCAAGACCGAGCCTGCCATGAAAAAAGAGATTTCCAAAAGCCCCAGTAATCCATCCGTATCCGAGGAGAAGAGTGAAAGTCCGCAAGAGATCGATCTAAATTCGACCAGCCATCCTATCGTTGAGAAGACTTCCAAAACTATGGACACCCCATCAAAATCCGAACAAAAAAAAGAAGTTCCAGAAGATTTCGATTCAAATAAGGATGTGCAACCTAAAGACAGAGAACCTCTGAAAACTTTTGAGGAGCCATCCGAATCCCAGGAAAAAAGTGAGAATACCAACGTTGAAGTAAATCAGGCCGTCGCCAAGAAAACACCCCAAACCACAGTCTCCCGAACCAAAACATCAGAAGAAGAGGACGAGGTTCTAGACGACGAGAACGCAGAAGATGCGGAGGATGCCGATAACGAGCGTCGACATGCCATTCCGCTATTGGACTACGAGGCGATGTCGATGGAAAATTTGGTGGGAGAACTGCAAAAGTTGGTGCGCAACGAGAAGATACAGTCCATCAAAAAGCATGTCGATGGCATTAAAAGCGAGTTCGATCAGAAATTCGATGATTTTTTAGAAGGCAAAAAGGAAAAATTTATAGAAAGCGGTGGGAATGAAATCGACTTTCGGTACAATTCGACAACTAAAACACAATTCAACGAGGTCTATAAGGACTATCGAGAAAAACGAAACCAGTACTACCAAAATCTTGAAAAAAACCTCAAAGAAAACTTAGCGGTACGGTTGGCAATCATAGAGGAATTAAAAGGGTTGACAAGTGTCGAAGAAGACATGGGGTCGACCTATAAGGCTTTTAAAGACCTACAGGGGAATTGGCGCAACGCGGGACCCATACCCCGTGACAGTTACAACAATGTATGGCGCACGTATCGCCATCATACCGAGATTTTCTACGATTTTCTTCACCTGAACCGGGAAATGCGAGACCTCGATTTCAAACGCAATCTCGAGGAAAAGGAAAAATTGGTGCAACGTGCCGAAGCTTTGGCGCAGGAACCCGACCTCAACCGTGTTTTCCGCGAACTGCAAGCCTTGCATAAAATCTGGAAGGAAGATATTGGTCCGGTAGGTCAAACGCACCGCGAAGAAATCTGGGAAAGCTTCAGCAATGCGACCAAAGTACTACACCAAAGACGGCAGGATTATTATAAGGAGCTTGAGGCGACCTATGAGAAAAACTTGGAAAGCAAAATCGAAATCATTGGAGCGATTATCGCTTTGGGCGACAATGTATCTAGCAACCATAGGGAATTACAAAAACAAATAAAGCAGTTGGAAGTCCATCGAAAGGCTTTCTTCACAGTGGGAAAAGTGCCCCGCAACAAAAACCGAAAAACCTGGGCTGCATTTAAAGATGCCGTACGAAGTTTTAATCGGAAAAAAAACGCCTACTACAAAAACCTAAAACAGGAAGAGCAAGCAAACCTCGACAAAAAACGAGAACTAGTTGACCTGGCCCTATCCTTAAAAGATAGTGAGGACTTTGATACCGTTACCCCGAAAATGAAACGCATACAGGCGGACTGGAAAAAAATCGGCCATGTACCGAGAAAGCATTCCGACAAGATATGGAAGGAATTCAAAAATGCCTGCAACCACTATTTTGATAGACTGAATGCCCTTAAAAACAAGGGACGCCAAGAAGAGGAAGCAAATTTTGAAAAGAAAACGGCCAGCTTAAAACAATTAACGGCCTTTGAACCGTCGGGTGAACGTGACGTGGATCTTAAAACCATAAAAACATTTGTGGAAACATGGAAAACCTTGGGTAGGGTCCCGTTCAAGAAAAAAAACATAGACAACAGATTCAATGTCGCATTAGACAATCTTTTCAAAAAATTGGGGCTAGCCCCCCAAGAGGCCGAACTGTTGAAATATGGCAACAAAATACAGCAGTTAGCCGATAACGAACAGGCCATTCAGGAGGAGCGCAATTTTATCCGTAAAAAGATAGAGGAGACCAAAGGCGAAATACGTCAATTGGAGACCAACCTTCAATTCTTCTCCAATGCCTCGGATGACAATCCCTTGCTACAGGATGTAATTAAAAGAGTGGATACCCACAAAGCGGCATTGAATACCTGGAAGGCCAAAATGAAAAAGTTAAACATCATGAAAAACAGTATCCAGCGAGCATCGGAAGAACCCGAAGCAACTGAAGAACCGGAATCCTAATTCAAAGCTAGAACTTCCTCATCTACCTTTAAGGTTCCCAAATATTCGATCAGGTCGACCAAATCATCTTCGGACATTATTTTGGCCAAACCTTCGGTCATAAGCGATTTATCCATCGCCTCAAGATTTTCAATATCGGCCAATTGAATTTCCTTTTGAGTACCACCCATCATGTTTAACGTAACTGCATCTTCGGTACGGCTTAAGATATAACCGGTAGCCGAACTATCATCAGTCATTTTTACGTTGTAGCCTTCATATCCAAAATTGATTCCCGCGCTGGGATAGATGATACTGGAATATAAAAATTGCTTGGAGAGTTTGTTACCGATATCGGATAGGGCGGGCCCGAACTCCACGCCTTCACTGCCTGATACATGGCATGCAACGCAAAAGGTAGAATAGATTTCCTTGCCATGGGCAGCATCGCCTTTGCGTTCTACCAGCGCATCAATATCCAGTTCCTGATCGGAATTGCTATCCAAATATTTAGTCGCGTTTGCACTGATTTCGTTGTCCCAACTGTTCATAAGTTTTAGAACGGCAGTCGTTTTATGTTCCACCGGCAATTTACCTTCTTCCAACAAGGCATATAATACTTGCTGCCCTTCACCAGTATTTCCCAAAGCCTCGACAGCTCTTTGGGTCAAGGGAAAGCTCAATGATTTAGAAAGGATATTCTCGGAAAGTAAGGCAATGGCTTCGGGATTGGCTACGCTGTTCATCATGCCCAAAACCTCCATTTTTCCGGCATCGGGCGCATCCGATTTCAGGTAAGCATCAATTAATTCGGTACCTCCAAAATGGAATAATACCGTGGCAGTTTCTTTCCGCAAAGTCTCATCATTTCCATTTATGACGACATCGAATAAAGCTTCGTTCTGATCTTTGAAATTTAATTTTTTGATGGCCATTAACCATTCAGGCGTTCCCTTGATGTTAGGCAGAATGTTTTTAACGGTCCGAATGTTCCGTTGTGATTCGTTTAGGAAATCGGCATCAAGTTGACCTACAGCATAGGTCTTTATTTCTTGGCTTAACGGATGTTTTTGATTTAAAAAGGAAAGTAAAATATTATTTTTTTCGGAATTCTCCTTAAAGTTAAAAGCGCGAAAGTAGGAAGGCAGCTCTTTTTCGGATACCTCATCGTTCGCTATCATTTGGGCCAACATCGGTACGGATTCGGAGGCACGTGTACGCCAAACGATATCTTTTCCTTTTTCATTCATCCAATCGGTACCAACCTTATCTTTCCATGCCTTGAAATACATATCCGGATACTTATCAGAAGCAATACCCAAGGCCTCGAGATACCACCGGTCTCCCACTTCGTAATCTTGGGCAAGCGTCGCCCATAGCTCCGCCGCTTTCGGCGTCCCTAAATGTGTCAAAGCAATGGCAGCCTCCCTGCGCACTTGAGGGGAAACGTCATTGACCACCTTTTCCAAATACCCTTCAACAGCATCTTTTGTAAGATACCGAGCCATCCGAATACCTTGGGTACGATACTTTTCGTCGGTGTCGGTAAGGGCCAATTGAATGTAATCCTTCGTTTTTGCAGGTATTTTAGCTCCCAACCATAGGGCACGTGCCTTTGAGGTACCCCCTTTTGTAATAAGATCCTTCAAATAAGGTTCGGCTTTTTCGCCCATAGCGTGCAGGGTGTGCCAAGATTGATAGAAAACATCCATATTATTCGACAGCAATCCTTTGGCAGCTCCCTCGCCCGTTGTCAGGTCAAGTTTAGCAGGCTCGTAGTTTTCTTCAGGCGCTAAACGGTATATACGACCTCTTTCAGTATCCTCGGCTTTATGGCCGCCTACCCCACCATCGTACCAATCTGAAATAAACAGGGAGCCATCGGGAGCAACCGTTACATCGTCGGGCCGGAACCAATCATCCTTACTTTTCACTAAATTCTCGATTTTGGCACCATAGCCGGCACCTTCCTCGTTCACGATATAGCTGCGTACCACGTTATGGCCGGGTTCAGCATGAATCAATTGGTTATGATATTTTTGAGGAAGTAGATTATCCTCATAAATCAAAATTCCACAGGGAGAACCTGAACCGGTCTGTAAAAGGTTGGGTACTGTACCGGGGTCGTTCAGGTGCCAATGCCGTTTGGGTATCGCGTCGTTCCAACCCGTCCGCCGTTCTCGCCAATTCTGGCGTGTCAGCAAATCTTTATAGCCGTAGTTGCCATATTCCATCACGAAATTAATTCGAGTTCCACGGTTTCCATCGTCATCATTGTCGGATTGCCAAAGGCCACCATAAGAATCTACGGCCAGTTCATACGGATTTCTAAAATTATTACCCAAGACCTCAACGTTCGAACCATCCTCTTCCATTCTGAAGGCCATTCCTTCTTGATATTTACCATCTTCGACGTCAATTTTGTCTCCATATATATCGATGACCGTGTTTCCGTCCTTATCCAACAAACGCTTTCCATTATTTCCCTGATTGAAATAAAGCCGGCCATCTGGCCCAAATACGAAGGCATGTACGCCATGGTCGTGGTCTACCCCCCCGATTCCTGAAAACAGGACTTCTTTGGAGTCGGGAACATCATCACCGTCCTCATCCGTAAAAACAAGTACATTGGGGCTGTCGGAAACGATGACCTTGTTCCCCAAAACCACAATGCCCAAAGCGGCATTTATATCCTGACCCTGGTAAAAAACCTTTTGGGTATCGGCCTTGCCATCACCATCGGTATCCTCAAGAATAAGGATCCGGTCGCCCTTATTGTCATACGATATTTCGGGATTAGCAAAAGAACGGTAGTTTGTACCCTCGCAGATCCAAATCCTTCCTTTGGCGTCAATGGCCATATTCGTCGGATTGGTCAACATCGGTTCGGAAGCAAAAAGACCTAATTGAAGTCCGTCGGCCACCTCCATAGAGACCAAAGCATTTTCGGGATTTCTTTTTTCGGATTCTGAGAGCGTGGCGTAATCTACAATAGGCTTCGTCTCCTCTTTACAGGAATTGAAAAAGGTTAACGAAAGCAATAGTAACAATGGGCAATTCTTAGAAAATCTGTTCATCGTCAAGTTTAGATTGAAGTTAAATACACCTAGGTAAAATTATATAAATCCAGACCGTTCAGGTTTCAAAAACCTCTTGATACGAATAGTTTTCTTTCTAGAAAGTCAAAATGTTCTAAAATTTATTTCGCCACGTTCACCGCCCGTGTTTCGCGAATAACGGTGATTTTAACTTGACCAGGATAGGTCATATCGGTTTGAATTTTCTGCGAAATTTCGAAGGATAGTGCCGCAGCTTTTTCGTCGCTTACTTTTTCACTTTCGACGATAACCCGAAGTTCCCTACCGGCCTGAATGGCGTACGCTTTTTGAACCCCGCCGAACCCAAAGGCAATATCTTCCAGGTCTTTTAAACGCTGAATATAAGAATCTAAAACCTGTCTTCGCGCTCCGGGCCTTGCACCACTGATGGCATCGCAGACCTGAACGATCGGTGATATCAAGGTCTTCATTTCTATTTCGTCGTGGTGGGCGCCGATAGCGTTACAGACATCAGGTTTTTCACCATATTTTTCGGCCCACTGCATCCCTAAGATAGCATGTGGTGTTTCCACCTCAGCTTCGGTGTTCGGCACTTTTCCAATATCGTGCAAGAGTCCGGCCCTTTTCGCCAATTTGGAATTGAGTCCCAGTTCAGCAGCCATTACGCCACAAAGTTTGGCAACTTCACGAGAGTGCTGCAGTAAATTCTGTCCGTAGGAAGATCGATATTTCATTCGACCGACCGCCCGCACCAATTCAGGATGCAAACCGTGGATGCCCAAGTCGATAACCGTACGCTTGCCGACCTCGACGATTTCCTGTTCGATCTGCTTTTCGGTCTTTTTAACGATTTCCTCGATACGGGCCGGGTGAATTCTACCATCGGTGACCAGTTTGTGCAAAGACAGACGGGCTATTTCCCTACGAACGGAATCGAAACAAGACAGAATAATGGCGTCTGGGGTATCGTCGACAATGATCTCGACCCCGGTAGCAGATTCCAAAGCGCGGATATTTCGGCCTTCCCTACCGATAATCCTTCCTTTCACGTCATCGGATTCCAAATTAAAGACCGAGACACAATTCTCTACCGCCTCTTCGGTGCCGATACGCTGAATAGTATTGATGACGATTTTTTTAGCCTCTTGCTGCGCGGTCATCTTGGCATCTTCGACCGCACTCTGTATATAAGCCATGGCATCGCTCTTCGCCGTTTCCTTGAGCGATTCCATCAATTGGCCTTTGGCGTCGTCGGCGGAAAGGCCTGAAATCACCTCTAACTGCTGCACTTGGTTCGTATGCAGTTTATCGAGTTCGGACTGTTTTTTTTCAAGGATTTCCTCTTTATGGGCTACCTCTTGGATTTTGGCATCCAACTGCTGATTGAGTTTATTGCTTTTGGCAAGTTCGCTGCTTACTTGTGATTCCTTGTCGCGAGTGCGTTTAAGGGCATCGTTAATTTTTTTATCCTTGCTAACGATTACCTTTTCGTGTTCTGCTTTCAGTTCCAAAAATTTTTCCTTGGCCTGAAAGATTTTATCCTTTTTAATATTCTCACCTTCACTTTGGGCACTTTTCAAAATACTTTCCGCTTCCTTTTTTGCATTTACCATGGTTTTGGTGGCCTTCCCCTTTTCCATAAATTTTGCGATCGCAAAGCCGACTGCCAGGCTTATGATACCTACTATTATAAGTGTTGCACTATCCATATATTATTTTGAATTAAGAAAATGTTATGCTACGTAAGAAACGTAGACCCTTACGCTATGGCAGGGTAAAAAAAAGCCCACATTGGAGAAGTTTTGAACGAACTCCGATAAACAGGTTTAGGGCTAACAGACTGATCAAGGATCCCTATACAAGTAGGGCCTGCTTTTACAGCCTAAACTCACCCTTTTCAAAAAAATAAGTGTTGAGCTCGTCAAAAGGTAATACCAATGTGGGCAGTAACTAATGTTATAGTAAAGAACGTATCGTCCCGAAAGGGATTTATTTATTACCAAGCTTTTCGGTGACCAACTGATCCAAGGCCAGCAAACGAATCATAGCCTCTTGTGAACCTTCCGATTGATCTATGCCGCGTTGCTCTATCTTAGAGGCAAATTGCAGGGCGCACATGGCCAATACATCTTGCTTGTCCCTCACGGCATAGCTCTGTTCAAACTTTTTCGCCAATTGCTCGATATTCTTTGCCGCTTTCCGCAAACCCTCCTCCTGAGCGGGATCTATGGTCAGGGGATACACCCTGTCGGCAATAGAAAGTTTAATCTTGAGCTTTTCCGACATCTGTATTAAACTTCTTTTAACATTACTCGGCGAGTTGGGAAATGCAATGGTCCAACTCCCTGATCAATGTATTTATTTTAAGCTTAGCTTCTGTTTTGTCTTGGTTACTGCCAAGCATTGTGTTTGCCAATTTCAGCGAATTATAACGTTCTTCCCAAACGGAAACGGAATTGGAAACTTCTGCCTTATCCTGTTTCAGATGATCGAGTTCATTTTCTAATCTTCCATTGGCCTGCTGCAAAAGTTCCAACTTGTGCAGCAACTTACTGATTTTATTTTCTAGAGAATCAACTACTTTCACCAATTCGCTCATAGACCAAACGCAATGCATTTTACACAAAGTTAACACACCTGTGTCTACTTGACAATACTTTTTTCAATTATTCCTGAATGAATATACTATAGTTCATTTGAAAGATGAAGATATTGCCGATAAAAAACTGTTAATCAATATATAAAATTTTACATAGGGACCATTTACCAAGCCTGATCTACAACGAGATTGGCAAATTAAGCCCCTAAAAGGTTTGAAAAAATAGGCCTATCCGATTAGAAACCTAAACATGACTTAGGGCCTTAAGCTAAATTACATAGGACAGAAAAACTTCCAATAACCGCCCGTTTCGTTGAAATGGATGCGGTCTTACGTTATACGTCTTTACATCTTATGTCAATTATAGCCGTTACATATTCTTACGGACAAGCCTTAAAGAAAATTCGAATCATATTCGGTTGTGGTATACTATACTGCCTTGAAATCCGTTGGTAAACATAAGGATGCTAACATATTTTACCACTTCGATTTGTAGGAATTCAAACCGTTTAGCTAATTTCGCACTTCCTTTTGAGAAATACTATGCAATTCTTTAGATAGCATATCCGAAGAAATCCCTTGAAACAAAACTATTAGGACTTTCCATGCGCTATCTGTTTTTAAAAAGAGGAAACAAACCAATTATGAAGAAAGCATTTTCGGTGCTATTGTTATGTGTTACGACGGGTATTTTCGGACAGACCGATTATCCCAAAGATGCTTTTCGCTCCCCTTTGGATATTCCATTGATCCTCGCCGGCACCTTCGGAGAGCTGCGCTCCAACCACTTCCATTCCGGCATCGATATCAAGACCCAACAACGGGAAGGACTTCCCATTTACAGCATTGCCGACGGTAGTGTTACCCGGATCAAGGTGTCACACTGGGGCTATGGCAAGGTGCTCTACGTGGCGCATCCGAACGGGTATACTTCGGTATATGGACACCTTCAAAAATTCGCACCTGAAATCGAGGCCTACATCAAGAAGGTCCAGTACCAAAAAAAATCCTACGAAGTAGAAGTCTTTCCTGATTACGGCGAAGTAAAAGTGGAAAAGGGAAAGGTCATCGCCTATGGAGGCAATACCGGCGGGTCATCGGGGCCACATTTGCATTTTGAGATACGCAGCAGCATTTCCGAAAAACCGATCAACCCGCTCCTATACGGTTATGATGTCCGGGACGCCACAAACCCCATACTGAACAATCTTTATGCGTATCCCTTATCCAAAGATTCCGAAGTCAATCAAAGTCAAAATAAGGTGGAACTCGATTTCAAAAGACAGGAAGACGGTACTTTTTTGGCCGAGAAAACATATGCCACGGGAACTATTGGTTTAGGCTTCGTCGGATATGATAGGTTAGATCTTGCCGCCAACAGAAATGGGGTCTACTCGGTACAGCAAACCGTTAATGGAAAAGTTTATACCGAATATGATTTCGAGACTTTTTCGTTCGGGGAGTCCCGATACATCAATACCCTGATAGATTACGAGCATTATGGACGTTATTACCAAAAAATACAAAAGCTATTTAAGGGGCCTGGCAATCGTTTGAGCATTTACGATACTTTATATAATGATGGCAAGATCGAGGTGACCGAAGGTATGACCTATTCGGTTGAACTACTTATAAAGGATATCAATGGCAATGAGGTCAAGGCCGTCATACCTATCGAAGGCAAAAAAGAACCTGTTAAGATCGAAAAGGAAGACGATAAAACCGAGAACTACGTGGTCGCCAAAAAACCCAACAACTATGACCTGGGGGCGGCCAAGGTCTATTTTCCCGCGAATACGTTTTACGATAATTTTTATATCGACCTAAAAAAAGACGGGGATACGGTCAAGATTCACAACAACCGTGTAGCCGCCCATGGCAACTTTACCATTACGTTTGATGTAGCGGATTATTCTACGGAAGAAAGAAAACAAATGTTCATCGCCCGTTTGGATAGCCGGTTACGCCCCCATCACGCCTCTACCTATAAAAGGGGAACGACCTTTACGGCAAGAACCCGAAACCTAGGCACCTATACCTTGGCGAAAGATACCGTTGCCCCTAAAATATCGCCCCGTAACTTCAAGGAAAAACAGTGGCTAAACGATTATCAATATTTGAGCATACTTATCAGCGATGACCTCAGCGGCATCGATACCTACTCCGCCACTATAAACGGGGAATGGATTTTAATGGAATACGAACCCAAGACCAATACGCTTACCTATAACTTTGACGATATTATTTTAGATAAAAGGGAATGTAATTTAGAGCTGACGGTTACCGACAATGTGGGGAATTCAACTACCTTTACCAGTACGTTTTTTAGAAAATGATCATTTAGTGCCCTTTTCCCATGAAACATATATTTTTTATTCTGTGTTTGCTAACTGCATTTCACGCGACTTCGCAAAAGAACATTTACGAAAGCAATACCTTTGACGACCTTACCGAGGCGCATGAAGTCTTGGCCATCATACCCTTTCTCACGCATTTGGAGCTAAAAAATGAAATTTCGAAGAAAGAGCTGAGAGCGCGCGAAGAAAAGGAAGGCTATGCGGTTCAAAATGCCTTGGAAACCTATTTTTCACAACGAAAAAAAAGAAAAAAGTTTTCGGTGGATTTCCAAAATATTAAAAACACCAATGCCCTGTTGGCCCAGAACAATATTGATTACACGAATATCGATGTGCATACCGTAAAGGAACTAAGCGAAATTTTAGGTGTCGATGGTGTAGTTAGCGGCAATCTGGACCTCAACGTAATGCTTTCGGACGGTGTCGACACCGAGTTCAATTTTTTGGATTATTTTCTAGGGGATGCCGATTACGGACGAATAGGTGTAAAAATAAGCGACGGTAAAACGGGCAAACTCCTTTGGAAATACGAAAAGGAAATCAACAAAAAATCCGGAAAGAACACCGATGACCTCATCGACCGGATGATGAAGCTCGCCGCACGAAAGTTTCCGTATGACCGGGAAAAGCGACGGGACAGGAATTAGGATTCTAGACCTTGGATTTTAGATGTGAGACTTGGGATGCTCGGTGCTCGGTGCTCGGTGCTCGGTAAAAAAAATAGAATGTTAATACCAATAAACTTCTAAACCATAAACCTTCATCAAATCTATTCCTTAACAAAATCTTTCAGAACGCCTACAACATAATCCAACTCCTTTTTCGTATTGTATTTCGAAAACGAAAACCGTAGCGAAGGTTTTTTCAGGTCTTCCTCAGATAGAATCTCGTTGAGCACGTGAGATCCCGCATCGCTTCCGGATTGGCAGGCGCTGCCTTTGGAGCAGGCGATGCCTTTAATATCCAGATGAAAAAGAAGCATCAGGGCTTTTTGGGGATCGATGGGCAAGCAGACGTTGACCAAGGTATAGGTGCTTTTGTCCATGTCTCCGGAATGGCCGTTGAAGGTTGCAGTGGGGATTTCTTTACGAACGCTATCGAGAAAGTATTTTTTCAATCCAGAAACATAGGTGATTTCTTCCTCGAGATTATCATAAGCCGCGATAAAGGCCGCCTCCAATCCCACTATGTTATGGAAGGATTCCGTACCGGCCCGGAATCCACGTTCTTGTGAACCGCCTAAAATTGAAGGTTTCAGTCCCGAATTTTTCCGGATGTAGGCAAAACCGACCCCTTTGGGACCATGGAATTTATGGGCGGCGGCGGTCATGAAATTTACGGGAGTTTTTTGTACGTCCCACGGATAATGTCCTATGGATTGCACCGTATCCGAATGAAATAGTGCCTGGTACTTTTGACAGAGCCGACAGACCTCAGCTATAT
>JAGXIC010000236.1 GCA_024635875.1 Pricia sp. | reverse complement strand
GAGACCATGAAGACATGCAGTACACCATCTACAAGTGTGCCGAAATACACATGCAACACATCTCGCAAGGCGGCGACCCTTTTGAAAGCGGTTCCTCGCGACCTTTGGATTTCGGGCACTGGGCCGCCCATAAGCTGGAACACATGACCGATTATCGCCTACGTCATGGCGAGGCGGTCGCCAAAGGTATCGTCTTGGATGTTACCTACGCGCATTTGATCGGATTGATTTCCGAAAACGAGCTCCATCGCATTATCCGTGTTTTTGAGACCATTGGATTTGACCTAAATTTTCCTGTGGAAACCGAAGCCGAAATGAACAGATTGTTAAACGGCCTTGAGGAATTCAGGGAGCATCTCGGTGGAAAACTGACCATAACCTTGATTTCAGGAATCGGGAAAAAGCACGATGTTCACGAAATCGATAACTTCCTTATGAAAAAGGCCTTACAACGCGTAAATAAAACAAATCATTCAAAAGTACACTAGCGTGCGGATATCTACCAATTCTCATCTAACCTATTGTACCAACATCCATCCCGGGCAGGATTGGATGACTACCTTCGACAGCCTAAAGCGACATGTTCCTAAAATAAAATCCCGAGGAGCTAAGGATAAACCTTTCGGATTGGGACTTCGTTTATCCAACAAAGCCAGTGAAGAATTAGGGTTAGGGGAGAAGCTGTCGGAATTCGGAAAATGGCTGTCCGACAACGAGGTTTATGTGTTTACAATGAACGGTTTTCCCTATGGAAATTTTCACGACGAGCGGGTGAAAGATTTGGTACATGCCCCGGATTGGACCACGGATGAACGGGTGACCTATACGAAACGCCTTTTCGATCAACTATCCGTTTTGTTGCCCGAGGATATGGAAGGTGGAATTTCAACCTCGCCGATCAGTTACAAATATTGGCATTCTTCGAATGATGCCACAAAAAAAGCCTTTAGCGAGGGCGCGGAAAATCTGACGGAAATTATCCTGCACCTGTACCATCTGGAAGCCGAAAATGGAAAATACTTGCATTTGGATATCGAACCTGAACCCGACGGGATGCTGGAGAACAGTGATGAGGTAATCCAGTTTTTCTCCAATTATCTGTTGCCCATAGCCAAGCCCATCCTTAAAAATACCTTGGGAATGAATGATGCGGAGAGCATGGAGCTCATCCATAGATATATCACGATCTGTTATGATATCTGCCATTTTTCGCTCGCCTTTGAAGAACCTGAGAATACTTTTGTCAAGTTTGACAACGCAGGAATCAAGGTCGGAAAAATTCAAGTAAGCGCCGCCTTGAAAATACTTTCGGATACCAACGGAAGCGATACCGGTGGAAACGATAGTATTTGGGAGGCTTTGTCACAATTCAACGAGCCAACCTATCTGCATCAGGTCACGGAGAAAGTAGAGGGAACGGTCACCACTTATAACGATCTGCCTGTTGTTTTAGCCGATAAAAAACCATTCAAAGAATTACGGGCGCATTTTCATGTACCTATATTTTTGAAACGATTCGGAGTACTTTATTCCACTCAAGACCATATTTTAAAAGTAATCGAATATTTGAAAAGCAACGTAGTATCCCAGCATTTGGAAATCGAAACCTATACTTGGGATGTACTGCCGACAATGCTTAAAAGGGACATTTCGGAATCCATCATACGGGAAATCGAATGGTTTACCGCCAAGTTTTAGAACGTCTTATAAATGAAAAAAACAGTAGTCATAAATGTGGTGGGTCTGACCCAGCGCCTGATCGGAGAGCATACCCCTTTTATCGAAGCCTTTTTGAAAAAAGGAAAATCGGCCTACATCCATCCCGTGGTACCGGCCGTTACTTGCTCGGTGCAGTCCACGTATCTGACCGGTAAGCTGCCTTCGGAACATGGTATCGTCGGCAATGGTTGGTATTTTAAAGACGAATGCGAGGTGAAATTTTGGCGGCAATCCAACAAACTGGTACAGGCGGAAAAGATTTGGGAAAAATTGCAAAAAACGGACCCGAATTTCACCTGTGCCAATCTTTTTTGGTGGTACAACATGTATTCCACCGCCGATTTTGCGGTAACGCCACGCCCTAACTATTTGGCCGACGGGCGTAAAATCCCCGATATCTATTCCCATCCCGCAGCACTACGCGATACCTTACAGACGGAGTTGGGCCAGTTTCCCCTTTTTAATTTTTGGGGCCCGAAAACCTCTATCAAAGCCAGTAAATGGATAGCTGATGCCGCCATCCGTACCGATCAAATCCATAATCCGACCTTATCCTTGGTGTATCTGCCCCATTTGGACTATAACCTTCAGCGGTATGGTATCGATTTCAAAATAATCAAAAAAGATCTCAAGGAAATCGATGGCGTCGTACAGCAATTGGTCGAGCACTTTCAAAAGCATGATACGAACATCATATTATTATCCGAATACGGAATCACCGACGTGAAAAATCCTGTTCATCTAAATCGAATTCTACGCTCTAAAGGCTTCCTTGCGATACGGATGGAGAGAGGATTGGAACTTCTGGATGCCGGTGCTAGCCGAGCCTTTGCCGTGGCCGATCACCAGATAGCGCATGTGTACCTAAATGATCCTTCCGCAAAAGCGGAAATCAAGGCCTTACTCAAAACCGTTTCGGGCGTTGATAAAGTGCTTTCCGACGAAGCGATTACAGCAGCAGGCCTTAACCACGAACGCTCCGGCGATTTAGTGTTGCTGGCTGATGGGAATTCATGGTTTACCTATTATTTCTGGTTGGACGACGCTAGGGCCCCTGATTATGCCAGAATGGTCGATATCCATAAAAAACCGGGCTACGATCCCGTCGAAATGCTTACCGACCCGAAAGATTATCTAGTGATGGCGAAAGTAGGGTGGAAGCTGTTAAAAAAGAAATTAGGTTTTAGAACTGTGTTGGATATAATTCCCTTGGATGCCACCCTGATCAAAGGTTCTCACGGGCGCGTTCCTGAAGACAAGGCCGATTATCCCATCCTTATCTCAAGTGATACAACCGCTGACTTTAAGGATGAAATCGAAGCGACGGACGTTTTTGATATTATAGAGGGGCATGTCACCAAATAGTTGAGGAGTTTATAAACCTATCAACCCATAAATTTTTTTCGATGAAAGCATTCTTCAACACCATTGCCGTCATTTTTACGATAGGGTTCACTTGGTCCGCTTTTTTACAAAACAATGACCCAGACGCCCTGCTTTGGTATGCTATTTATGGATTGGCAGCAGTGGGGTCATTAGTGTTCGCTCTTGGCCGCTTAAACCTTAGGATCGCCGCGCTTCTATGCGTTGGTTATTTGATCGGAGGCTTGGTATCTTGGCCAGAAACCTTCGAAGGTTTTGAAATAGGAACAGGTGATATCATAAACATCGAACGTGGGCGTGAGGCTTGCGGGTTACTTATCGTATCGGCCGTGTTTTTGGGGTATGCGTTGCGGATTCGCTATAAGAAAAAGAATATATCCTGAGAATTCAGTGGGCCAATTAGAATAGTAAGGCTCTAGACCAAGGTCATAGATCCAGATCAAAAGTCTGTCGCAACAAATCAATAGCTGGATTTTTCTGCCGTAATTTTTCATACTTCTCTTCGGGAGTAAAGGCGAATTTCTTGGCGGTCTCTTCGTTTACGGTGATTCGTAAGGAAATAAAGTGGTTTTTTAACTGGTGTTTGAGATATACCATTAAATCGTACTGTTCTCTTTCTACCTCCTTTTTCATGGTGTCGTTGGGCAGTTCGATCCAGATAGTGGTTTCGTCGAACATTTTGGGCACATCGGTGGTCAGGCTCGAAGCTAATATCTTCTGGCCATCGCCATCGATTTTTTCAACGAAATCTTTCCAATGCTTCTGCATCTCCGCTTCGGTAAAGGCCTCATTTGGCAACTGACTTTCGTCAATTTTATCGTCCTTTTTTGAGCGTTGATGTTCTTTTTTGGCCTTAAGGCTTGAAATGGATAGCGCGGAGACCCTTTTGGAAGCCAAATCAAGGCGTGCCTTTTTTAGGGGGTCAGGTTTTTTTATTTCAGTTTTTAGCGAGGGTTCCGCAATCTGAACATGTGATTCAGAGACAGTTTCTTCGGTGTCATTCTCTTGTTCATCCGTAATTCGCCTTGAAGCTTCATTGGCAACAACTTCAGTGTCCGTATCCTGTTTCTTTGCAATTTCCGCATGGGTCTTGTAGTCGAGGTCTTCCATGCGATTTCCCTGTTCCTCGGTTGCTTGCTTCACCGATGTACTGTCGGGGGTCTCATAAGCTTTTTCATGGGCCTCAACACTATTCCCAGTGTTTCTATCTTTAAAATAAGAAGCTGGAACGATAGCATCAACTTCTGAATTGGTCGATATTAGGGATTCAGGATTTTTTTTTTGCCCATCAAAGTCGATGGATGCCAGTTTCATCAGCGTAAGCTCGACCAAAAGCCGCTGGTTTTTGCTGCTCTTATATTTCAGATCGCAATCGTTGGCCAGGTCCATGGCCTTCAAAAGAAATGGGTTGGCAGTTTTTTTGGACTGATCTAAATACTGTGCCTTGGCAGTATCGCCCACTTCCAGTAGCGCTATGGTAGCCTGATGTTGGCAAACCATGAGGTCCCGAAAATGCGATGCGAGTCCGCTTATAAAATGGTGTCCGTCGAAGCCTAGGGACAAAGTCTTGTTGAAAAGTAATAATAGGTCGGGAATATTGTGTTGCAAAATAAGATCGGTTGCGGCAAAGTAGGTGTCGTAATCGAGCACGTTGAGGTTTTCGGTTACCGCTTTTCGGGTGAGCTGCTTGCCTGAGAAACTGACGACCCGGTCAAATATGGAGAGGGCATCGCGCATGGCGCCGTCCGCTTTTTGAGCGATGATATGTAAAGCGTCTTCTTCGGCCGAGACCCCTTGTTCCTTGGCTATATACTTTAAATATGCTGCAGCATCCTTAACGGTAATCCTTTTAAAGTCAAATATTTGGCATCGGGACAGTATCGTCGGGATAATCTTATGCTTTTCGGTAGTGGCCAAGATAAAAATGGCGTGTTTTGGAGGCTCTTCCAACGTCTTTAAAAAGGCGTTGAAAGCTGATTGCGAGAGCATGTGCACCTCGTCGATGATGTATACTTTGTACTTACCTACTTGCGGGGGTATCCTGACCTGATCGGTCAGATTCCGGATATCGTCTACTGAGTTGTTCGAAGCGGCATCCAGCTCGAAAATGTTAAAAGCGAAATCCTCATCTTTTTGCTCCGTACCGTCTTGGTTGATTTGTTTGGCCAAAATCCGCGCACAGGTAGTCTTGCCCACCCCGCGCGGTCCACAGAACAAAAGGGCCTGTGCCAAATGGTGTTGTTCGATCGCATTGGTCAGGGTGTTGGTAATGGCCTCTTGGCCCACAACATCCTTGAAGGTCTGGGGCCTGTATTTCCGTGCCGATACGATGAAGTGTTCCACTTTTTTGTTTAGGGTTTGCCTTGCGTTGAGTTTGTAACCGTGATCAACAGTCTAGCAGTTATGGTTTAAGGTTCACTCGCTGTTACGCAGCTGTTAAGGTTCAAAGTTGAAAAACCATTAATACTTTCAATGCGACTACGATTGCACTCAACAGCCTTGCATTATTAATTTAAAGTTCAATAGCCTTTGCACAGTTGAATAAAGTTTAAGATTTCTAATTGCCAACAACCTTAAACCTTCCAGGCCTGCTGCTGAATTACAAATATAAAGATCACTTACGCCTAACCGCATCATTTCAGCAGGATAAAACATTTTTTTATCAACAATTCGGCTACCTTTGCCCAAAGCAGGCCACCCTATCGCGGTGACCATCAAGGTCAACGAGGAAAGTCCGGACACCATAGTGCGGCATAGCGGGTAACACCCGTCTCCCGATGTTACATCGGGACGGACTAGTGCAACAGAAAGAATGTACAGGTTATGCTGTAGTGAAACCAGGTAAACTCTATGCGGTGAAACGTCATGTAAATCGGTGTTTGAGGGCGGCACGCCCGAGCCGAAGGGTAGGCGGTTCGAGCCTTTGGGCAACCAAAGGCCTAGATAAATGATAGGGCTACGCTCTCGGTGTAGAACAGAATCCGGCTTATGGCCTGCTTATTTATAAAATTCCAAATTCCAAAACACCTTAGTGTTCATCACAAGTTTTATCCTATCCATCCAAAAACCCCTAGGTCTTACTAAAAAAACTAAAAGCACTCCCCCCGTACTTCCGCTTCTCGCTAAAGTGATCAAGCAGCGACAGATCTATCCGGCTGGTGTGTTCTATAATCAAGGTGCCGTTTTCCAGTAGCAGATTCCGATCAAATACCAATCTTACCATTTTCTCGAAATCCGCTTCGGCCATATCGTAGAATGGGTCGGCAAAGATAATATCCGCTTGGGCAGCCGATTTTTCCAAATAATCGAAAACGTCGCTTTTGAAGGTCGTAATCCCCAATTCCATTTCCTCCGAAATACCAGCTATAAAACGAATGCATCCCGTATCGATATCCACCGCCGTAATCTGTTCCGTACCTCTTGATGCAAATTCATAACTGATGTTGCCCGTGCCCGCAAAGAGGTCGATGACCGAAATATCCGCAAAATAGTAGCGATTGTTCAAGATGTTGAAAAGCGCCTCTTTGGCCATGTCGGTAGTGGGGCGTACCGGCAATTTTTTGGGTGCCAAAATGCGTTTACTTTTATATCGACCGGATATGATGCGCATCAAAGGGCGTTTAGTACAGTGAAATCAATGCTTTCTTTATGTGGATTCGTCAAGGAATCCTCTTGGAGATAAGGGGCGAAAATGGCCACATTGTGTATATACCGGTAGCAGAGTTCATAAATGTCGTCATCTTCCTCGATATCGCCGAAAAGTTTAACGGCGACAAATGCGGCATCAAGTTGTAGCTGCTCTAGGGTAAAGAGTAGGTAGTACAGAAAATCTTCCTTGGTGACGAAACTGAAATTATTGTATAACAGCAGTTTGTTTTGGGCGATTATGGTAACATCCATCTGTCGTTCGAAAACATACACGTAACAGGTTGGTTCTTTTCCATGGGAATGTGCGTGCGATAGGTGAATCGGTTCGTTGTCTAGCCGGGTGTGCCTTTTCAGCAAAGATTCAACCATTACGGTGCCGTGATGTTTAAAGGTAAACGCGCCGAAGAGCCCATAAATGTAATTATTGATGTTCACAAATGGAACATATACATTGACAAGGCCGAAGTAGTTTATTTCATCATAGGCCATATGGTCATTGGCCAGTATCTTGGTGTTGAACTTCAAGTAGTTGGCCAATTCACCTGCATCAAAAAAAGACTGTGGCACGAAACCGAACAGATTGTTCCGGTGTACCGCTACAACCTCCGAAAATTGGCCTTGGTCTATCTTATGCTCCTGAAAAAGTTGCTTTACCCGTTTTAGGACGGTATAAGGCGTAAGCTGTTTTGCAAAAATTACGTTTTCGGACTGGATAACCGTATTTTCGGTGGTATCCAGAATACAAAAAGAAAGTCCATTCAAGCTGACCTGAATGGACAATTTAGTATGATTTTCCACTGGGATGCCCCTATTATTGTTGATCTCCTCTTCCGTCATAGATAGGTGGCCAATTTCCGCTGGTACTGACTTCGGACAGGGATCCGACCTTTATCCAGTTCCCGTTCACCTCATCCACACCTATTTGGGAATTTTCGTTGTCCAAAAGGGTTTGGGGCTGATCGTATAGCACTACCTTTTTTTCGACCTTCGCCTCGAACACTTGGGCTTGAAAGCCACTTTTATTGACGACGTTAGCTTCCATTTGAAATTCTGCATCACCCTCTGCGGTAGGTACTTTGGCCAGGTCCTTATAGCGGGCGTCATCACCGAACAGGGAATCTTTAACTGAAACCGTACCCAAGGTATCGATGATTCTGACTTCTTTTAACATATCGATTTGATAGGTCTTATCGTATTCCATATATGAAGAATCCCTTTGTTGGGTTATGGTATAGTTTGCCGTATCGATAAACTTGATCAGGCTATTGAAGTCTTTGGCGTATCTTCGGTTGACCGTCTTATAGGCTTCCTGTGCCGATCGGATATCCTTTAGCTTTGCGATGACTTGGGCATAACGCTCCTGTTTTATTTCGTTAAAGCGTATGGGCCCTGTAACGGATTGATAGATAAGATAGCCCAGGCCAATACAGACTATCCAAAGTACGATTTGAATTGCGGTTTTCATTTCTTAGTGTTATTAAATTTAGTGGTTAAGAGCCTACGCCATAAAAATCGGGACGCAGAATTCGGTTATCCTAATATAATTTACAATAGCCTCTAACACAAATCTACAATTTTTTTTCAATCGTAAAAGTTTTTCACCTAAAAATACTGGTTGCAGCTATTCTCAACTTTGGTCTTGTGGCTGGTACAAACAGTTGAAAAGCGGAATTTTTTATCCGATGGCGTTTTCAAAATATTTACCGGTTCTTGCGGGTATGGGTATATCGGAAGTCGGTCGGAGTTCATTATCTTTGACGCTATGGCTTCCCTGACCGAAACTTCTTTTTACCATATATTAAAGGATAAATTCCCCCATGAGCCTACGCTGAAGCAATCGGTAGCACTACAAAAATTTGCGGGCTTTATACTTTCCAAGGATAAGGATAAGGTGTTTTTGTTAAAAGGATTTGCCGGCACCGGTAAAACGACCTTGGTCGGTACTTTGGTCAATAGTCTTTGGAAAACGACCCAAAAGGCCGTGCTGATGGCACCGACGGGAAGGGCAGCCAAGGTTATGGCAAACTATGCGAACAAACAGGCATTTACCATCCATAGAAAAATATACTTTCCTAAAAAACAGCGGGGCGGAGCCATACATTTCGAGTTGGCAGCAAATAAGCACCGCGATACTATCTTTATTGTCGATGAGGCCTCGATGATTCCAGATGCGCCTAGCGATTCAAAACTTTTTGGCAACGGTTCCCTGTTGGATGACCTTTTAATGTATGTGTACTCCGGTCATAACTGTAAATTGATATTGATAGGGGATACCGCACAATTACCTCCCGTACATCTGAACTTAAGTCCCGCTTTGGATGCCGATAAGTTACGTCTGAGCTATAATAAGGAGGTCATCAAACTGGAATTGGACGAGGTCGTGCGCCAAGCGGAAGATTCGGGAATACTGGTCAATGCTACCCTGCTTCGGGAGCAATTGCAAAGTGGATTTTGCGATACCTTCAAGTTCGATGTCGAGCCGTTCAAGGATATCGTCAGGTTGGTGGACGGTTACGAAATACAGGAAGTCATTGATTCTTCCTACGCTGAAAACGGAAAGGAGGAGACCGCGTTTATCGTGCGTTCGAACAAAAGGGCGAACCTTTACAACGAGAGCATCCGCAGTCGGATACTATTTCTGGAAAACGAACTCGCCGTCGGGGATTATATGATGGTGGTCAAGAATAATTATTTTTGGCTCGAACCCAAATCCGAAGCCGGATTTATCGCCAATGGGGATATTATAGAAGTACTAGAAATTTTTGCCATCAAGAATCTATACGGATTCCGTTTTGCGGAAGTTCTCGTAAAAATGGTCGATTATCCCAACCAAAAACCTTTAGAGACCGTTCTTTTGTTAGACACGGTAAAGGCCGTTACCGCCTCATTGTCCTACGAAGACGGCAACCGATTGTATCAAGAGGTGATGATGGACTATGCGGAAGAGAAATCCAAATACAAAAAATTTCAATCCGTAAAGAACAATAAATATTTTAATGCGTTGCAGGTAAAATTCTCTTATGCTATAACCTGCCATAAGTCGCAAGGTGGGCAATGGGATACCGTTTTCGTGGAACAGCCCTACCTGCCCAACGGAGTTGACAAAGAATACCTGCGCTGGCTCTACACCGCCGTGACCCGCGCCAAAAAGCAACTGTACCTAATCGGTTTCAAGAGCGATTTTTTTGTTGGGGCGGAATGATTTAAATTCGTGTGTTTTAGAAAATAGAAAATAGAAAATAGTGAAGAGAGGTAAATTAAAAATTTAAGGTTCAAATGTGCCAAAGGCACGTTCAAGGTTCAAGGGTAAAACAACCGTAAACTTTGAACAGCTGCGCATAAGCGATAACACTTTAAATTATCAATCGACAGGCAGCACCTCCATTTTAAAAATAAATCCATAAACTACTAATCTCCTAAACTTATTTTCATTGACTTCCGAAACAATAATCAGCATTTTCTTGGGCATTGGTCTCGCCGCTTCGGTAGGCTTCCGCGTTTTCTTGCCCCTGTTCGCGTTAAGTTTGGCAGCGTATTCCGGATTATGGGAACTGAACGATAGCTGGCAATGGATAGGCAGTCTTGCTGCGGTAATTGTGCTGGGCGTTGCAACGGTAGTAGAAATTTTCGCCTATTTTATACCTTGGGTCGATAATCTTTTGGATAGTTTTGCAGTGCCTTTGGCGGCCATTGCAGGTACGGCGGTCATGGTATCGACGGTAGCTCATTTGGACCCAGTAGTCACTTGGTCGCTAGCGATTATCGCAGGCGGCGGCACGGCTACCGCCATAAAAGGTGCCAACGCTGCGGGCCGGGTAGCTTCGACCGCAACGACGGGTGGGTTGGCCAACCCCATAGTTTCCACCGTGGAGACCGGTACGGCGGCCGTGGTCACCGCGGCCTCCATTTTTGCGCCCATAGTTGCGGCCGTTTTGGTCATTATCATCCTTTTTATCATCTTTAGGATTTATAGGAAAATCAGGCCGAAGAGGCGTAAACAGTAAACAGGTTACTGCCCAAAAAGTTTAAGGTTGAACCGCTACTTCGTAGCCGTTCAAAGTGTAAGGTTTAATACTTGTGACCTTGAACCTTGCATGTGACGCAAGGCACAGTTGAACCTTCAATACTAGCAATATATTATGTGTAATCGCTAATAATTTTATCACCAGTGAAGATAATCGCCATGATTCCCGCCCGCTACGCGGCATCCCGCTTTCCGGCCAAGTTGATGCAAGACCTTTC
>JAGXIC010000235.1 GCA_024635875.1 Pricia sp. | reverse complement strand
TCAACAAGGCGAAAAACGCAGTCATAGCAGTAGCTACGGCGAGTATTTTTAACGCAGTTGGCGAGCAAAAGAACAAGTAGAAGCCGGCAGGTTATTTCAGAACAGATCCTTAGTTGATTAAATCCTCCTTCAACATAGAGGCAAGTTCTTTGGTTCCCTCGTAATCAACAAATTCCCCGTTTCTAATGTAGGAAATGTTTCCCGTCTCCTCGCTGACCACTAGCACCAGCGCATCGGTCTTCTCGCTGATACCAACAGCCGCTCTGTGGCGAAGACCGAAGCGAAGGGGAATGTTGCGTTCGTTCGATACGGGAAGGATAGCCCGCGTCGCCACAATGTGATTGTTTTCGATAATAGCGGCCCCGTCGTGCAGGGTACTGTTTTTATAGAAGATACTTTCGATAATCGGTTGGTTCACTTCGATGTACATTTTATCACCGGAGGACTTCACGAAATCCAACGAATTGTTTCGCTCTATGACGATAATGGCACCGGTTTTGGTCATGCTCATTTTTTCGCAGGCCGAAATTATGGCATCGACATTGACACTCGTGCCAATACTTTCCGTTTTTAAAAACTTAAAGTGCTTGAGAAAATTTCGTTTATTGGCAAAATTGGTAGAACCGACCATTAACAAAAACTTGCGGATCTCTTGCTGAAATACGATAATCAAGGCAATCAGCCCGACTTGCATAAATCCGCCCACCATACTACTGATCATTTCCATATCAAGCAGTTCGGTAAGTTTCCAAAAGGCCCAAATGATGACGATCCCGATAAAAATATTGATGGCAACGGAGCCGCGCACCAGTTTGTAGATGTAGTATAGAAGAATGGCTACCAAGATGATGTCGAGGACATCGGTAATGCGAAACTCTAGAAAATCAAGAAAATCCAATCCGTCAGCGTTTTTGTAAAATTAGGAAAAAGTTTATACTTCGACTGCGCTCAGCACAGGTGAGTTTAGAGGTTTATGGGTTTAGAAGGAAATATTTTAGATAACCGATGACCGATGACTGCCACTGCTATTGCATAACAGCATTATCTGCCATTCTTACCGCAAGTGTAATACATTCCATGGCTTCCTTAACATCGTGTACCCGCAAAATATTCGCTCCCTTCATAACAGCGACCATGTTCAGGGCGGTGGTGCCGTTCAGGGCGTTTTCGGGAGTCGTATCCAAGGCTTTATAAATCATCGACTTTCTACTGAGTCCGGCTAATAGGGGTAGCCCCAGGTTTTGAAACAGCTCCAGTTTTGAAAGCAGTTCGTAATTCTGGTCCAGTGTTTTGGCAAAGCCGAATCCTGGGTCGGCGACGACATCCGAGATGCCGAGCTTTCTGGCTTGGGCAATGCGTTCAGAAAAATAATTTAAAATGTCGACCAAAAGATTCTTGTAATCGGTATGTTTTTGCATAGTCTTCGACGTACCGCGCATATGCATCATAATATAAGGAACTTTATACTTCGCAATGGTCGCGAACATGTTTTCATCCTGCTTTCCTGCGGAGATATCATTAATCAAGGCCGCACCTGCTTCCAGACAGTTTTCTGCTACCTTGCTTCTAAAAGTGTCAATGGATAAAATAATTTCTGGAAATGTCTCAAGCAAGATTTCGACTATGGGCAGTATCCTACCCAATTCGCCATCCTCTGAAACAACATCCGCGCCCGGTCGCGAACTATAGGCCCCGACATCGATAAAGGTGGCACCTTCGTTCAGCATTTTTTCGGTCTGGGACAAGATTGATTTTTCATCCTTGTATTTTCCACCATCATAAAAAGAATCCGGGGTAATATTCAACACGCCCATGACTTTAGGACGGGTCAGGTCGATGAGGTCACCTTTACAGTTGAGGGTCATAAATGATTTGGACATGACTTGATTAACACACATTAAAACACGAACTTTGGACAGTTCGGTAAAACGGACGAAATTTAAGCAATCCAAATTCATTTATGCAAAATACTTCGGGGCAATACGATGAGGTTATGGAGATTTGTCGGGAGCTCTTCCAAAAAAAGATGGGGGATTATGGCAGTGCCTGGCGCATTCTACGGCTTCCATCCTTGACCGATCAGATTTTTATCAAGGCACAGCGCATCCGAAGTTTGCAGGAAAATAAGGTCCGTAAAGTTAATGAGGACGAGCGTTCGGAGTTTATCGGCATCATCAACTATTCCATCATGGCTCTTATCCAACTGGAAAAAGGGGTTGCCGAACAGCCTGACCTTTCCACAAAAGAGGCCATCCAACTCTATGAAAAACATGCGGAAGCCACGAAGGCGTTAATGGAAAACAAGAACCACGATTACGGCGAGGCTTGGCGCGAAATGCGGGTAAGCTCATTAACGGATTTGATCTTGCAGAAACTGTTACGCGTAAAGCAAATCGAAAATAATAGGGGCAAGACCTCCGTTAGTGAGGGTGTGGACGCCAACTATCAAGATATGGTGAATTATGCGGTTTTTGCGCTTATACACTTGAAAGGTTAATTGGGGTATGAAGTTTTTTAAAAGTATTTTTCAGAAGCGTATAAACCCATAAAACCATAAACTATTCCGAAGGAATTTTAATCTATGAAATACATAGTAAACATCAGTAGAATTTTTGTAGGCATTCTCTTCATAATCAGCGGTCTGATTAAGTTGAACGACCCCGTAGGCTTTTCGTTCAAGCTTGAAGAGTATTTCGGCCAAGGTGTACTCGACCTACCATTTTTTGAACCCCATGCGCTGGCTATTTCCATTTTTGTGGTGATTTTCGAGGTGTTTTTGGGGGTTATCCTTTTATTGGGATTTCGAGTAAAATTTACGGTGTGGAGCCTTCTCATTATGATTGTCGGCTTTACATTCCTGACCTTTTATTCCGCCTATTTTAATAAGGTAACCGATTGTGGCTGTTTTGGGGATGCCATCAAATTGACCCCTTGGGAATCTTTTGCCAAGGATGTTATACTGCTGGTATTGATTATCATTTTATTTGTTGGAAGAAAATTCATAACCCCGGTATTCCGATCGAATACGATTCGGATCATCACCTTGGCCTCCGTCATATTTTGTATTATATATTGCTACTATGTGCTCAACCATTTGCCCGTTATCGATTTCAGGCCCTATAAAATAGGTGCCAATATAGAGGATGGCATGACCGTACCCGAGGATGCGCCAAAACCGATCTACGATTATGCCTGGCGATTTAAGATAGATGGGGAAGAAAGAATAATCGTGACCCAAGGGGATTACCCATCGATAGCCGGTGAATTTATCGATGTGGAGACCACCGAAGTACAAAAGGGCTATGAACCCCCCATTCACGATTTCACCATTGAACAAGGAGGCGAGGATTTTGCCGCTTCGCTATTACAGGAGCCAAAATTGGTTATGGTCATCGCCTATGATTTGGTAAAGACCAACGAAGACATCTATTCCAAGGTGAAAAAAGTAACCGACGCAGCCTTGAAGAAAGGGTATAAAGTAATAGGGATGTCCGCTTCGAATGAACAACAGACCTCAAAACTTATAAAAGATCATAAGCTTGACTTTGAGTTTTATTTCACCGATGAGACTACTTTGAAAACGATAGTACGTTCCAATCCAGGAGCATTGGTTTTGGAAAAGGGAACGATTGAACAGAAGGTGCATTATAATGATCTGGACGAATTGGAATTTGAAAAATAAACACTAAACACCGCAGGTATGAGAAGTAAGATAGTAGCAGGAAACTGGAAAATGAATAAAAATTTAGAAGAAACCGAAGCATTGCTCACAGCGCTAGCGGCGAAACTGCCGGATACCCAAGCGGAGGTCATGGTCGCCCCGACATTCGTCAGCCTACATTCGGCCGTCAAGCAATTGGAAACCTCTACGATAGAGGTGATTGCCCAAAATGTGCATTTTGCGGAAAGTGGTGCCTATACCGGTGAAATTTCCCCGGATATGCTTTTGGATATTGGAATCGATACCGTAATCATAGGTCACTCTGAAAGAAGGGCCTATTTTGGGGAAACCGATGAGATACTGGCCAAAAAGGTAAAGACGGCCTTGGAAAAGAATATGCGCGTCATGTTCTGTTTCGGGGAGGAACTCGACGATCGAAAATCCGAAAATCATTTCAAAGTGGTCGAAAGCCAATTGAGAAACGCCCTTTTTTCTTTGGATGCCTCGGCATGGACCAACATTGTTCTAGCCTACGAACCCGTTTGGGCCATAGGTACCGGAGAGACTGCATCACCGGAACAGGCGCAAGAAATGCATGCCTTTATCCGCAAGACCATTAGCGATGCTTATGACACCTCAATCGCTAATAATGTGTCTATTTTATATGGCGGCAGCGTAAAACCTGACAATGCCGAGGAGATTTTTTCAAAACCCGATGTCGACGGCGGACTCATTGGAGGGGCATCTTTGGTCGCGGATGATTTTGCGGCGATAATCAAGGCTATTTGAGCGTCATCACTAACGACGGACAATCCGAATAGAAGATTTGAGGTTTAATTCTGCCATGGGCAGGTTCAAGGTTTAAGGTTGCCGTACTAAACGTCATTAAGCTTTAAACAGCTACGAAGTGGCCATTTACCTCAAATTTTCAACCAGTAACCAATAATTTTGAACCCGCAAACCTGTAATCGTTGTCCTCAAACCTTAAACAGTTGCCCAGTAGCGATTGAACCTTAAACCAAGCTGGTACCCTATACCATTCAAACTGAAACTTTGTCTACCTACATAGAATATAACTTCAAAATTAAGCCCCTTCAGCCCGCATCCGATATTCTGATCGCCGAACTGGGCGAGGCAGGGTTCGAGAGTTTTGTGGAGAATGAAGAGGGGATTCTTGCCTACATCCAAAAAGAGGATTGGCATCATGATATTTTGGAAAATATCCAGATTTTAAAAAGCGCCCAATTCCATATGGCGCATACTTTTAAGGAAATTGCCCAAGAAAACTGGAACGAGACCTGGGAACACAACTTTAGTCCCATCCAAATTGATGGTCGATGTGCCGTGCGCGCAACTTTCCATAAAAAATACGAGGTGGACTATGATATCGTGATCGAACCTAAAATGAGCTTCGGCACCGGTCATCACGAAACGACCCACATGATGCTGCAATTTATTTTGGATCATGATTTCGAGGGGAAGTCCGTTTTGGATATGGGTAGCGGAACCGGCGTACTCGCCATCCTTGCTGCCATGAAAGGGGCATCGCATATCGATGCCATCGATATCGACAATTGGTGCTATCTTAATGCCCAGGAAAATGTAGTAAGAAACGATTGCGCGCAAATCAATGTGTACGAAGGTGATTCCCGATTGTTGGGCAATAGAAAATATGACATTATCTTGGCAAATATCAACCGGAATATACTAGTGGAAGACATCCCGGTCTACGCCCGAAACCTGAACAAAGACGGTATACTTTTTTTGAGCGGATTTTATGCTGACGACATTTCCATCGTTTCTGAAAAATGCTTGGAAAGTGGCCTAAGATTCAAAAATAATCGTGAAAGGAACCGTTGGGTTGCTGTAAAATATGTAATTTAGAGCTAATGTCGGAAAATAAAATTGAAGGAAAACGCAATAGCTATGAGTACTAGAGAGAAAGTATTGGAAGAAGTTCTTCTTAAAGAAGAAACGGTAAAACAAAACGAAATTGTTCTTTTTAACGATGAGGTCAACACCTTCGACCACGTTATCGAAACCTTAATGGATGTATGCGAGCACACGCCCGAACAGGCGGAACAATGTTCGCTCATCGTACACTACAACGGTAAATGCACGGTCAAGACCGGAGAATTTAACGATTTGGAGCCCCGCTGCAGTGGGCTCTTACGCGCAGGTCTTAGTGCGGAGATTGTTTGAACGTAAATTATGGGAGTGTAATCCTAAGGCTTTTATTTTCAATATCCCTTGGCTTTTTCTGTTCTTGAACCTGCCCAGCTATAGGGTTCCTTGGAAACAGATTAGAAATAGATCTTGAATACCCTAAGACAATTCGTAGAAAAGTGTTTTAAGCGCAAAGTCTAAATTGCCTTGTTGTAGATAACTTTTAGCGGTCTTATGCAATAGTGAGATTTTTTCATCCGCGGTACCTGTTTTTAGAATTCCCGCAATCCCTGATTTTTCCTTAAAATGGTATATTTCTTGTTCCGAAGGGATTTTTTCGGCATTGCCCAGTCTACCGATATCGTTTCCGGAAAGTATATCCGTTTTAAAAATATGTTTTGGTAACTGATCTACACCAATGCCTTTTGTACGAATGGGCTTCGGGATTTCAAATAGGGACTGTTCCGTAACCCTCGTGTACCAATTTTCTCCCATTCTGGCCACATGATCTAATCTTTTCGTTTCCAATACGTTATTTTCATCCAAGTATCTGTTATCGATATGGAGCATTACAACTCTTGAGATTATGAGGTTGCCCGCACCTCCTTCTTCTCCTAATTCAATGATATTATCTACCACGCATTCAAAGGAAACCGGGGATTCTTTTACGCGTGGCGGACTCACTTTTATGGAGTCAATCGGGGTCAGTCCCGATTTAATAAATTCATTTACGCCTTTGTCGTATTCGGTACTTGCCAATGACATTTGCTCGACCATGGGATAGTTGACGGTATTAATGACCACTTCTTTTACTTCCCGTACGTTCTCGAGGGTATGTTTGACCGTATTGTCTCTACCTCTTCGGGCCGGAGAGAAAATCAAAATTGGAGGATTGGCGCTAAAAACGTTAAAATAGCTAAAGGGACTTAAATTCACATCACCGTTTGCGTTTATAGTACTTGCAAAGGCTATGGG
>JAGXIC010000234.1 GCA_024635875.1 Pricia sp. | reverse complement strand
GGTTACCATAGGTTTAACCGCCCTGTTACTTTTTGTTCCTCCATTGACCCGTTTTTTTGAATTTCGGAGGTTGGACGCAAATCAAATTCTAGTCCCTATGGGCATCGGGTTTTTATCGGTAATTTGGTACGAAATCGTTAAGTGGAATAAAAGAATAACGGATAGAAAAAAGTAACTTTATGCCAAGATGTTGAATGACCTACAAGGTTCCTCCTTTGGCGGGAAACCTTGCAGGTCTTATTGAACACTAAATCAAAAAAAATGAACATCATTTCATGGAACGTCAACGGCATACGCGTCATCGTCAAAAAGGATTTTTTCGGATCCATCGAAAAATTGAATCCTGATATGCTCTGTTTACAGGAGACCAAAGCACAGGTCGATGAAACGGAAAAGGCAATGGAACCTTTGAAAGGTTATCACGAACATAATAATTCGGCCGATAAAAAGGGGTATTCCGGTACGGCGTTATTGAGTAAGCCCAAAACATAGAACATCCAATTCGATATGGGCATTGCGGAACACGATACCGAAGGGCGTATCCAATGCGCGGAATACGAAAACTTTAATCTGGTCAACGTGTATGTCCCCAATTCGGGACAACAACTCGACCGCTTGGACTATCGCAAAAAATGGGATGCCGATTTCTTGAAGTACCTATAAAACTTGGAAAAGAAAAAGCCCGTAATCGCCTGTGGCAATTTTAACGTGGCACACCGACCTATCGACTTGAAAAACGACAAGTCCAATTACAACAAAACGGCTGGCTATACCCAAATCGAGATCGATGGTATGGATAATTTTACAGGAGCGGGATTTGTGGATTCGTGGCGAAAACCGCATCCCGACGAAGTGGCGTATACCTATTGGAGCTATCGTTTCAAGGCACGGGAACGCAATACGGGCTGGCGAATCGATTATTTTTTGCTCAGCGAATCGCTAATGAGCAAGGTAAAGGCGGTAACGATCTATTCGGATATTCTGGGCTCCGACCATTGCCCGATCGGACTTGAAATCGATTTGTAAATGCTATTTTCAGACCTTTCCTAAATAATCCTCCAAGACTTTAAGTTGCCATTTGCCCACCGCCGAAAGTTTTGTTTCCGCATTCATCAATACCAGCCCATAGCCCAATCGGGAGAGTTTGCAGTCATATATGATTTCTTGGTCGATTCCACTAAAAACGGGCTTAAAATGCTCACGGATATGCAATCCCGGTGATTTTCCCACGTTGATGGCCTTAACTACGGCATCGCTGATCTGTTTGGGCGATAGGCCCTGGTACAAGAGATCGCTCGCTAAGAACTGTATGCGAAGACTGTAATAGAAATCCGTGAAATTTTCTATGCTGTCCCATTCCTGTCTTTTAGTTAAAATGGCAGTTTCCATAATAAGGCTCTTTTAGATTAGCGAATCTTCTTGAAAGGCTCATTTAAAGTTTCTTTGCATACCCAAAGATCATCTTTTTGAATTCCTTGAAATCGTTCTCAAAAAGAACCATGCTATCGTTGAGCTTTCGATGTTCATCCCTATAATTGCCATCCGAAAGGCCTTTTTCGCCCTTTTCCAAACGGGACAATAGCTTTTCATGGTCGATAATATCATCCGCTAGGTAATCAAAAAGATTTTCGTCGATCTTGTCGAGATATTTCAGCATGCTGACGTATTCCGATTCCTTGACCCCCTTTTTATCCAAAAGATGGGCAAAGAATTTGGTCTCGTCTTTCCAAAAGGCGATGGTTTCTTGCCATTCGCGGCTTTCTTGGTGCAGCACATCCAAGCCTGCGCCCAATAATAATTCGGTTTTCGGGTTTGAAACTTTAGTGTTCATTGTGTCGATCTTATATTAAACAATTCCGTTATATCTGTTGTAAAAACTGGTTTCAAGGGCTTTGCGCGCATCTTCTAAAAGCTGCCGTACTTCCTCAAAACTTTGATTGCGTATCATGGCGATTTGCTCCAAGGCAAAATGGTGTTCCGTTGCAAGTTCAAAAACTACCCGCATGGGTATGGGCAGGTTGTACAATACCATGTCGGCATGTTTTCTGATGTTCTCCTCTCCCCATTCCTCATCCAATTGCGCGATCATTTCATTATTGTCGTCCTCCACAAAAACATGGTTCAGCACATAGTCGTTCTTTGGATATGAAATATCATCGAGTTCATCGAGCATGACCAGATCGCCATCGCCATCGGTACTGAATTTTTCCTGCATTTCATCCCATTCGGGTTTGGAATAATCATCGATGTTCTCAAAGAAAACCGCATCGAATTCCTCATCGACTATGGTGTCTTCCAACAGTTCATCGGCCTTTTTAAAGAGCCACGGGTACAAATCCGCTTCATTACCCACTTCATCAAAATGGTCATAGACCTCGATGAACAATTGATCTATAAAATCGTCGGGGCGATATTTTCCCCTTGGGAGGTTGCCCTTTGATAATGCGGTGTTCAACCGTTTGGTAACGTAACGCTTTACCTGAGGCAAATCTTTCAGCAACAGTTCGTTGAAGGCCTTTTGGTCTCCAGAATCCCTGATTTTCTTAAGGTCGGAATACGTGCTTGCCACGAAAATGTTAAACTCTTTTTGGTTTTTGTAGTCTATTGTGTTCTCCATCGATATAGATTTTAATTTTTAGGATACTGCAAAAATGCAACCTCGTTTCGATCGGCAAAATGATCTTGGTCAGTTGTAGGGATTTTTACCGAAAATCAACAATATGTTGCAACGCTTCTTTGTCCAAAATAATGATCCTTCTGGCCACGCCCATCTTGATCAGGCCTTCTTCCTTGAAGTCTGACAAGGTTCTTATACCGGTTTCCGTGGCAGTACCGATGATGCCCGCAAAATCTTCCCTCGAAATATCGATGCCTTCGTCGGGGCTATCTTTAATAATGCCCTTGTTATACAAGTTCAACAAGGCCTTGGCAACCCGCTGTCGAACCGATGAATACGCCATATTGACCAATTGATCCTGCATCTCCATCAGACTGTTGGAAATAATATCGATGAACTTGTGCGATACCTCCTTGTTGTCGTAGAGCAGATGGATAAAATCAGTTTTGGGAATCCTGTAGATTTCGGCATCCTCGATGACCATTGCGGTCTCCAAATAAGTGCCGTTCGGGTTCAAAAGAGACAATTGCCCCATAAAATCGCCCGTTTTGTGGATGCCGGTAATAAATTCTTTGCCCGATTCGGTCGATTTGTAAGTTTTGAGGATACCGTTTTCGACAAAATATATTGCATGTGCGCCATCGCCCTCCATAAAAATAAACTCTTTTTTAGCATAGCTTTTGGGGCGGTAGTCTCTTGCAATGGTTTCCAGATTCAGGTAATGCGATGCATCTTGCATGAATTCATGGATGCCATCTACATTCTTGGAGAATTCTTTCCTCAAAAAATCGTTCTTTTTTAAACGGCTTCGGATCGCATCTAAAAGTTCGTGTTCTTCAAAGGGCTTGGTCAGGTAGTCGTCAGCCCCTAGGTTCATCCCTTTTCTTAAATCCGATTTTTCCGATCTGGCGGTCAGAAAAATAAAGGGAATACCGGCTGTTTCGGTTTTTTTGCCCAATTCTTCCAGCACGCTATAACCATCCATCACGGGCATCATTATATCGCAAAGGATGACATCGGGATGAATGTTTCGGGCCTTTTCGATACCGACCTTGCCATTTTCGGCAGTGGTCACTTCGTAGTCCGATAGTTCGAGAATATCGGCCGTATTCTCGCGAACGACTTTGTTATCTTCTATCAATAGAATTTTTTTCATAAGTATACCTTTTTAACTATCATTGCCGTGGTTGTACTGAACTCGTTTCAGTAAACACGGGAATCTTCCAGTTTTTCTTCATTCCTCAAAAAATAGAAAGTTCATACTTCTTATTTCATATTTCGAACTTCTATCATCCCTTCCCCTTATCAAATTCCACCCAAAACGTAGTTCCCCTGCCCTCTTCGCTTTTGAAACTGACCCTACCTCCCATAAGCTCGGTGTACTGTCTTACAATGTGCAGCCCGAGACCGGTACCCTGAATATTGGTGCTATTTTCTGCACGGAAAAAACGGGCGAAGAGATTGGCCTGTTCGGCCATCGGGATCCCTATACCTTGATCAATTACCGCTATAGAAATTTTTTCTTTTCCGGTTTTCAACTTTACGGATATCGAATCGCCCTCTTCGGAGTATTTAATGGCATTGCTCAACAAATTTGTAAAAACGTGCTGCAACAGTTTGGGATCCAAATATACCAGAACGGACTTTTGTTGCGTAATCAGTTTAATCTGCTGTCCCCTTTTTCTATTGGGTTCCATTTCATGAATCAGGTTATTGGCGAATTCAACGAGATCAAAATATTCGGGCTTGGGCTGTACTTTGCCTTCTTCCAACTTGCTCAAGGAAAGAAAATCATTGAGAATGACCACCAAATTCCCTACGTTTGATTGTATCTGCCGCACATACTTTTCCCGTTTCTCCTCCTTGCCGGGCATATTCTGTTTTTCGATCAAAATGGCCGAAGTGCTGATAGCGCTCAAAGGAGTTCTAAACTCGTGCGAGGCCATTGAAATAAACCGGGATTTTAGTTCGTTGAGCTCTTGTTCCCTAGCGAGGGCATTTCGGATATGGATCTCTGCCTGTTTTAGCTCGGTAATGTCGCTGTACACGAAAAGCATCCATTTTATCTCACCATCGTTGCCTATTAGTGGCGATGTGTTCACAGTGTAGGTTTTATGCTCGAACCGGGCCTCAAAGGTTAGCTGTGCCCCATTCATGGTTTTTCTTACATTCTTCTTTATACGTGCTTTATATTTTCTTGGCAGCACACCGATATCGTCGATTCGTTTACCTTCTAATCGACTTTTTTCAAACCCATAATGTCGCATTTCGCCCCCATCGATATATTCGATCTCAAAATTGGTATTGAACACAACAATGAACCCTTTCGGAAAGTTTTTGGAAATGGCGGCAAACATGGCTTGGCTCTCCAAAGCCCGGTTCTCGGCCGCCTTGGTTTCCTGTACCTGGTCTTCGAGGGTAATATTTGTTTCGACCAATTTCTGAACCGTTGCCTTCAATTCATCGGTCCGTTCCGCCACCTTTTGCTCCAATTCGAGGGCATAGGATTCAAGTAACCAACGGCCTCTTTCCAATTCTTCCCGAATACGGTGCTGCTCAAGAGCGACACTTGTAAGTTGCACGAGGTCCGCAATAATATTCTTTTGTTCTTTTGTAGGATTCTTTACGGTCGCATGATAGATGGCGAACGTGCCCAAGACTTGCTTGTCCGAAGAAAGAACGGGATATGACCAGCAAGCACGGAGTCCGTTTTCAATGGCAATGGCACTGTATTCATTCCAACGATGATCTTTGGCCACATCGGCGACCACGACTTCCTTTTTTAAATGGGCGGCGGTACCGCAAGAACCTACATTGGGGCCTATCGTCACCCCTTCTATGACCTTGTTGAACGCTTTGGGCAAATTCGGGGCGGCTAGTTTGTGCAAGGTTTTCTTTTTGGAATCCAATTTTAGAATGGAGACCATGCCACCTTCGATGCTTGATTCCATGGTTTTTACGATTTCATTGCCAATGCTTTTGAGCGGCTTATGTTGGGCGATCATTTCCAACGTTTTTCGGATATGCTCCTTAAATAGCTCTTCCTTCCTTCGTGCGGTCACATCGTTCTGTACGCCTATAAAATGGGTGGTTTTGCCAAGGTCGTTGAAAACGGGGGTAAGGGTCAGCTCGTTATAGAAAAGAGAGCCGTCTTTTCGGTAATTACGCAGGATGGTTCGGCAGGGAACCTGATCTTTGATGGCCTTTCGTATCGTATGCAAGGCTTCGGGTTGACGGTCGCCGTTTTGCAGAAAGCGGCAGTTCTTGCCCTGAATTTCACTGTTTTCATAACCTGATATCCTTGAAAAAGCGGCGTTGTTGAAGATGATGGGGAAATCTTCTTCTTGTGCATCACAGATAATGATACCGTTGCCGGCGGCCTCCAAAGCTCTATTGCGAACATACAGCACATCTTGAACGGCCTTTGTTTTGGTAATATCCCTAAGAATGGATAAGCTCTTGCCATTTTCAAGCGGAACGATACGTATCTCGAAATCTACCATTTTGTTTTGTCCGGGCAGGGTAATTTCCATGAACTCCATACCCTTGGTACGGTGTGCCCTGTTGAAAACTTTTTCGATTTTAGGATCAATGGCTCCGGGCATTACCTCTCTGAAATTTTTACCGATAAGTTCATCGACGTCCGCTAGCAACAATTCGGAATCGGGCGTGTGCATTTCCAAGATATTGCCGGCCCGGTCGTTCAATATAAAGACATCGGGCAAGGCTTGAAGTATGCCCCGGTTCATGGTCTCGCTTTCTTGAAGTTGTTGTTCCGTTAGTTTCTCTTCGGTAATATCCCTTACGATGGTCATGACGGCATGTTCGTTCATGGGAACGACCCGCGCTTCATAAAAAAGCTCGCCATCTTTCGCCTCCACGATGTACTCGGCTATCTGTATGTGCTTATCACGAACGGCAAGATCAAGTGCATTTTTAACAACGGAAAATACATGGGTCGGAAGCACCGATTTCATGTTCTTGCCGATAAATTCTTCGGGAGGCATAAACAATTTTTCAGGTTCTTGTGCAAAACATTCAAGATAGTCGCCCTTGTGGTTCTGAACGAATATCATATCGGGTATTGCCTTTATCAACGCCTTGTTCTTAGCCTCGTTTTCCCGTAGCAGCAATTCAGTCTCTTTTTGGTCGGTAATATCGGTTATAAAGCCTTCCAAGGCCTCAAGGTCGCCGTTCCGGTCAAAGATGCCCTGACCGAGTTCGCTCATATATTTGATATTGCCCTTTTTATCCCTGATGCGATAGGATAGGCTATAGGGCTTTTTTTCCCGGATTCCCTTTTGGGTATCGTTCCAGACCGCTTCCTGATCTTCTTGAAAGGTAATGTGCGAGAATTGTACCTTGCCTTCCAAGAATTCTTTTGGCGAATAGCCCGTAATGGCCAGGCAACCGTCGCTAATGTATTCCATCGTCCAGTTGCGATCGTTTTTACAGCGGTACACGATGCCCTGAAGGTTGTCGATTAGGGTGCTCAACTTTCGGTTACTTTCGAAAGAAGTAACCTCTGCCTTTTTTTGCTCGGTAATATCCATGACAAAAGCAACCACGACTTGTTGCCCATCGATTTTGGTGGGACTCAGGCTTATTTTCAAAGGGAAATGCGAACCGTCCTTGCGCAATCCCCATAAGTCCATGTCCTGCCCCATTGGCCTTGCCTTGGGCTTTTTAGAATAGTCGGTTCTGTAGGATTTGTGATTTTTTCTGAATTTTTGGGGGATAAGTGCCTCTACTTTTTTCCCGGTCAATTCCCCTTGTGAATACCCGAACATGGCTTCACCCGCCGCATTCGCCCTGCGGATAGATCCGTCATCGGCAACGACCAATATGCCCTCGACCGAAGATTCAAAAATGGCCTTGAACAGGGTGGGATCTGTGGTTTGTTCCTTCATAGGACGGTGTTTTCTATTGTTTTTTTTTGGTATATCAATACAGGTTATTTTACAGAGAAAAAAGTCAACTCATAACTCTGAACTCATAATTTTTTCTTGTCTCTTAAAAATACACTACATACGTTTCGACTACACTTCTTCGGCATCCATTCGTCGTAATTTTGGCAGGGCATCGGGGTATTTGTTCTGAATAAAAGCCACTAGATACTCCCTGACCTTGCAGCGCAACTTCCATGCATGGGTGGCATTTCGAACGCTGAACGATGCCCTGATCTTCATAACGCGGTCATCGGTATCGGCAACTTCAAGATCGGCTATGTTCTTGTCCCATAAGGGCTCATCCTTTAAGATTGTCATGAACTGATTGCGTAGTTCCTGTGAAAGGTATAATCCACATGAAAAAAAACACTGGCGATCACCGGTCTCGAATTGAACGTCCAGTTTACAAAGGGCTTGTCGTTGAAATAATTCAAGGGCAATACCAGCCGCCGCCAATCCCAAGTCTTCACCACCACATAGGTCAGGGTTATGTCCTCTACGCTACCAAACTCGCCTTGGATGACCACTTCGTCATCGATTTTCAAAGCTTGGGTGAAGGCGAGTTGAAAACCTACGATCAGGTTCGAAATCGATTTTTGTGATGCCACGCCTATAATAATACCTGCTATCCCCGCCGAGGTCAGAATGGTAGTACCCAATTGCCGCGCACCGGGAAAATTCCATAAAATAGAGGCGACAGTGATGGTAATGATGATGACAAGCCCAATACTTTTTAGAAACCGCAACTGGGTCAAGGCCTTGCGTTCACTGGCCTTATGATAGCCGCCATCCTCAATGACGATTTTTTGCCTTACTACCTCGGCTACCGCATATAACAGGGCGATAAACAACCATGCGAGGCAAACGATGATACATCCCTCCAATACCTTTTCCCAAAGCAGGCCCAATTCAAAGTAAGATATAACGGGCCGCAGGAACAAAAGCGGTATAAAAAAGTACCGCGGTTTTTTCAGGCGTTCCAGCAATTGGGCTTTAAGGACGGAAGGCCGCTTTTTGTTGGATAGCCTTAAAATAGTAGAACTCGCCCAGCCGAGGAAAAGTCCCAATACAATGGCGATGGAAGGCATCACAATATAGGCCAGCCACGGTTCTTTGTTGAAGAGATAGGAGGAAAAAGCGTCCATGTATGTTTTTTGTAAAAGTAAGGTCGTGCGAGGTGGTGTCACATGATATTGGTCATGTTTCGGGGTGCTGGGTGCTGGGTGCTGGGTGTTAAAGTTAAAAAATAACACCTCATAAAAATCATTTCAGTAAGCCCACACCTCCCTTACATTAGCACAAATTCCCTAAAAAGAAAACAGGTTTGGTACTTTCTGGCGGTGGTGTACGTGGTATTGCCCATATCTGTGCGATCAAAGCTTTGGAAGAAAAGGATATCTACCCTACCCATATCGCCGGTACCAGTGCGGGGGCGATTGTTGGAGCACTATATGCGGCGGGTCACGGTTGGCAAGAAATTCTCAATTTTTTCAAGATCATTCAGCTATTCAGCATCGATAAATATGCCAGGAGCAAACCGGGCTTTGTAGATGCCGAAAAATTCCATGACAGTTTTGCCAAATACTTGCCGGTAGATGATTTCGGGGCACTCAAAACACCGCTCTATATCACGGCGACCAATATTCTGGACGGTACGTTGAAAGTCTTCCATCGTGGTGAATTGATCCGGGTGGTCATGGCCTCGGCGGCTTTCCCCGGCGTTTTTACCCCTGTAAAAATCGATGACGGCTATTATTCCGATGGAGGTATTTTGAACAATTTTCCGTCCGATCTCATCAAAATGTATTGCGACCTATTGATAGGGGTGTACGTGAATCCCTTTAAAAAAGTGAAGATCCAAGATTTGAAACATTCCTATAGCATCATTGAACAGGCCTATAAAATACGTATGACAAAGGAGTCGTTGGACAAATTCGAGGATTGCGACCTGGTCGTTTCCCCAAAAGACCTTCCAGATATTTTCCAAGGTTTTTAAATTTTCCAAAATCAGCTTTTCCTTCATGCCGGATGTGTGTCGCTGTAGTTCAAAAGTGGTTTGCATACCTTCTAATTTGGAATCAAAATTAACTTGTCGATCTTGTTCTAGAAATGACATGGGTCATTTTCAAAGGCTGAAAATTAGATAGATTCTTCAGATGGACCACATCATTTTTAAACCTTTGGTGTTCGCCAGACTCATAGGCTTCTAAAATGGACATGCTTTTTTCTTTTGGGTTCTATTCTATTTTTTATCTGAAAGCACACTCCCCGTAAAATTGAACACTTTGGTTTTGTATGCGTTAAAATCCATATAAAACTTCTCGAAACGCTCCTTTAACGCTTTGTGGTTTTCTAGATAGTAGGTATCACAGGAAACATCTTGACACTCCAAAATACCGCGCAACTTATCTTCATATTCGGTCAGCTCTTTCTTTAGGTTTTTTGTTTCACGGGTTTTGGTCTTGATCTCATGCGTGAATTCCTGCAACCGCTCAAAAAGGTTGGACATGTTTTCCTTAAAGACATTGGCTTTCAACAACCGATCGATAAACTGAATTTCAGATAAGATATTCACGATTATGGATTTCCACCACTCGGCCTCATGGTGGAAGGCCTGCAACAATTCCTCTTGTGTATTTCTTTCGCCCAACATGGTGTTATGTTGTTTTAAAATTGAAAGGGCAAACTACTTCATTTTTGAAATTTAATAAATGACCGAAATCAGTTGAGGGCATCTATTTTTAGGAAATCCGTAATACTTTAGCCCCCCTAATGTACTGCTCTTTTAGCTCAATTAATGCTTTGTTCGCTTCTTTCAAGTCAAACATTTGAAATTCGGGTTTGATTTTGGCCTCGGCTGCCAATAGCAGGAAATCAGCAACATCCTTGCTTGTTACGTTGGCTACGGATTTTATTTCTTTCTCCCACCACAAATGGTCTTGATAGCGTAGTTGCAGAAGATAATCCTTGTCCGAATCCTCTTTTCGGATGGCATTAATGACTAATCGTCCTCCCTTTTTTAAATTGCCAAGTGCTTCCACAACAGGTTTCCAAGCAGGGGTGGTATCGATGATGGCATCCAACTTTTCGGTAGCCCTATCCGTGGTATTTCCTGCCCAAACAGCACCCAATTCTTTGGCAAATTGTCTTTCCTCCTCCTTTCGGGCAAAAATATGGACCTGTGTATTTGGATAGCGATATTTTACGATTTTTAACACCAGATGGGCAGAAGCTCCAAAACCCGTAAGTCCGAGCCGATTACCATCCTTTATTTG
>JAGXIC010000233.1 GCA_024635875.1 Pricia sp. | reverse complement strand
TGTATATCCGGGCCAAATTGGCTATTATTCCGAAGTAGCCTATAAAATATACCCTAATAGTAGAAGTATTCTGTCAACAGGTCCACAAGCAGGAATAAACAACATTTTTCTACCCGATGGAACCTTGGCAGACCGAGAGTATACCGTTGGATATGCCCTCGATTTTAAAAATTCCGCAAACCTGACCATCGATTATAAAAATATATTTCAAAAATTGACTTTTGATTTCAACCCTGTAAACGCTCTTATATATAAAAAATTTTTAGAAGGGGAGGAGTTTCGATGGAATACAATTTCCGCTATTTATCAAAGTAACACGACCCGTAAATTCAATTTTTTGTTAAACGCGACCTATGGTGGGTTTTACAATGGCACTAACCTGAATTTGGGCGGCGAGTTGAACATGCGCTTTCAGCCTTATGTCAATTTGGCGATGCGCTTTGATTACAATAACCTGAAATTACCCGATGACTATGGCGATGAAGAGTTGATTCTCTTGGGGCCAAAACTCGATGTTACCTTTACCGATAAATTGTTCTTTACCGGCTTTTACCAGTACAACAATCTGAGCGATAATATGAATTTGAACCTAAGATTGCAATGGCGCTACAAACCGGCTTCCGATTTCTTTATCGTTTATACAGAAAACTATTTCCCAACTGGCTTTGTCAGTAAAAATAAAGCACTGGTCTTTAAACTGACCTATTGGCTCAACCTTTAAATCAAAATATGAAAAAAATCACATTATTCATTCTTATCCCCATTCTTCTTCTCACATTCGGATACAGTCAAATTGAAGTTTTTGAGGGTATGGAGACAGTGGTCGATACCCAAAAAGAGCACTATTACGACCTTGACGATTTCGGGTCCGTTAAAAAGTTTGACATCCATATTCATATCAACACGGAAGAGGATTTTTTTATAACGCAGACGCAGGCCGATAATTTCCAATTTTTGGGTATTGTTGATGACCGGCCCTTTGGCCTGCCCATGGAAGAGCAGCAAAGAGTAGCGGTGCTCCATTTGAAGAATTTTTCAAAAAGAATGGCCTTTGCGACCACCTTTTCGGTCGATGACTGGGACAATGACAAATGGAGTGAAAACACCATAATGGAATTGAAAAAGTCCTTTTCGGATGGTGCGATAGCCGTCAAAATTTGGAAAAACATCGGAATGGACCTAAGGGACGCAAACGGAAAATTTGTTATGGTCGATGATATCAGAATTGATCCCATTTTGGATTTTCTTGTGACGAATACTATTCCCTTATTAGGTCACAATGGTGAGCCGAGAGATTGTTGGTTGCCGCTTGACGAGATGACTTTCAGTCGGGGTTATTATGGCTCTCATCCGGAATATCACATGTACCTGCAACCGGAGTACCCTTCTTATCAAGACCAGATAGATGCCAGAGACCGTATGCTTGAGAAACACCCTGATCTGATATTCATGGGAGCACACCTAGGCAGTCTCGAGTGGAGCCTTGACGAATTGGCAAAACGGCTCGAAAAGTTCCCGAACATGCATGTTGATTTAACGCGTATGCCCAATTTGAAACTCCATACCTTTAATGACCGAAAAAAGACTAGGGAGTTTTTTATTACCTATCAGGATAGACTTATTTATGGTACGGACAGTCAAATCAATGCAGCGAACAATGTCGCAGAATTCAAGAAAAGTGTCCATGACCGATGGTTACTTGAGTGGAAATTCTATGTAACGGATGAGAAAATCATTTTAGAAAAATTTGGGGAGTTAAGGGGACTAAAGCTGCCTACTGAAGTAGTAGATAAAATCTATGCCAAAAATGCATTGCGGATATTAGGCCTTCAACAATGATAATTAAAAATTAAATGAGATTTCGATGCAGAATATGACTAGACGTGAATTCACAAAAAATTCGGCATTAATGGGAGCCGGGCTTGCAGCTTCAAATTTTGTTGCATTTGGAGGAACGAGGTCCGCCCGCAATGCTGACATAAGTGTATTTATCCCTTTGCCAATTCAAATAGTTATTGATGATGTTGGCTGGTGGTCGGGAGAAGACGGCCATAAAAGTCAGCAGCCATTTCGCACAGGCATTAGTAGAAATCATGTTCCGGCGGATTATCAAGCAATCGTAGATTTGGGAACAAAACTGGGCGTACGACCACAGGCCGCAACTATTCTTTGTGAGTGGGATAGGGAAAATATTTTGCGTGAAGTCCCCACAATTACATGGATGCGCGAGAAATGGGATAACAGTAAATGGGTGGGGCCCTGGTTGGATGAGGCAGCAGACATTATTAGAAATAATCAAAATCACTATGAACTGACATTGCATGGCGTAGGGCATGAATATTGGCAAGATGAAAATATGACCCGGGCAGAATGGGCAGACAGTTCTGGACAAATGCGCCCCTTAGATCAGGTTGAACTTCATCTTGATTATTTTGAAAAATTGTTAGATCAAAATCAATTAGGGCCTTTTCCCACATCTTTTGTACCCACAGCTTTTTTGCACGGTTTCGGTTTAACCGGTAACCATCAAATCAGTATGGCAGAAGTGGTCAAGAAACGTGGAATTGATTATATCAACACGCCTTTTAACGATATGTACAATGCCGAAGGTGCCCAATTTGGGTTATTTGGGATCGACTCTGGGGTAATTACCATTGACCGGGGCGAAGATCTGTTTGATTGGAACGACTTTGGTGAAAGGCCAAGTGGAGTACTTGCGGGACCTACTTGTGGTTTACATTGGCCAAACTTGTTACACGAAGACCCGCTTGGCAATGCTGAAATCGTCGATGCTTGGGTGAACCTTCTGAAGCCCTACAATGACAAACCCGAAACCATATTGGCCGAGAACTCCTCGTTATTTCGAAATCAGCTCGTACATTATGTGTGTACAAAAGTGCAAATTCGAAAAGATAAATTTGAAATCGATTTTCTGGAAACCAATACATTGAACGATCAGCTTAGCAATAAACAGCTCACACTCAAAATTGAGTCGGAAAGAGCGTTGACATTCAATTCAGAAGATGTAACGCTATCCAAGTTGAAAACAGCACAAGGGAAGGATAGCTATTTGTATACCTTGGTCATCGATAACGCAAAAGATCACGATAAAGCGGTGGTCAAATTTGAGACATTATAAAATGAATGAAACCACAATTTGTCCATTTTTAATCAAAAATAAACAGTAAGCAAATGGCACTCAAATATGTGTTGATGATGGGTTCGCTCATCCTATTCTTGCCCTGTGCCGGGCAAGACTTCGACTATGTGATTGAGGCGATCTATACCTCGAAACCCCCGGTAATCGACGGCCTCGAAGACGACACCATTTGGCAACAGATTACACCAGTGGATCTTAAAGATAATCGTTCTGGAAACGAAACAGGGGATGCTGCGATAATCACCCATGTCAAGTCCTGTTATGATGACCATACCCTTTATTTTTTCTTCTTATGCAGTGATCCGGATATCTGGACATCTTTTACCCAGAGAGATGAACATTTATGGGAAAACGAAGCGGTAGAATTATTTATCGATGTCGATGATGAACCGGAAACCTATGTGGAAATTGAAGTGTCTCCTGCCAATGTGCTCTTTGATAGTTATATCGTGGACACTTTGAATATCGATGTCCCCAAGACCGCTCTTTTTAATTTAAAAGGAATACGGACGGCAGTAGCCGTGTCGGGAACACTTAACGAACGGAATGATACCGATGATCATTGGACGGTGGAGATTGCCATACCTTTTGCAGACCTTGTCAATGAAAATGTGCAACAGGTAACGACCGCAACGGAAATAAGAATTAACTTTTATCGCTTGGATGAAAATCAAGGCATGGAACGGATGTATTATGCCTGGTCGCCCACAGGCGGCCGATTTCATAAACCATCTTATTTTGGCCGTTTGGTTTTTAAATAAAATACCTAAAAGGCAACTGCCATTTTCTAAGGATAGATAAAAAGAAAATCATCTGAAATGACATGGGGTCTACAAACAAACAACTAAGAAAAAAGTTACTATGATTTACACAAAAAGAAGCTTGAACCCACTAATGGTTTTTTTGATCACTACCCGATTACTGACGGCCCAAACCGGGGATTTAAAACTACTTGATTGGCAACCTGTTAGCCAGATGGTGGTAAAAGAAACGAAAATCGTAAAGGCCAAATTTCCTGTGATTGACATCCATAGTCACCTTGGTAATTTAGACAATTCGGCAAAGTATTTAGAGGAAATGGATAAGGCAGGAGTGTGGAAATGTGTAAGCCTGGATGGAAAATCGAAGGATGATTTTTATAAAGAGCATCTTAAGGTTTCACAATCAGTAGCGAAAGATCGATTTTTAGTCTTTTTCCGCCCTGATATTAGCAAAATCAATGAGCCGAATTTTGGTATAAATGAGGCAAAAAAATTAGAACAAGCCGTGAAGCTTGGAGCCCGAGGTTTGAAGATATGGAAGGACCTTGGGTTGGGCGTTAAGGATAAATCCGGAAAGTTGGTCACCGTAGATGACCCCCGATTGGACCCTATATGGGCTAAATGTGCAGAGCTTGGAATTCCGGTAGAAATCCATATTGCAGATCCCAGCGCGTTTTTCACCCCGCTTGATAAATATAATGAACGCTATGATGAGTTGGGCAGTCACCCTGACTGGTCCTTCTTTGGTGACGAATATCCTTCAAAAGAAGAAATTCTAGAGGCCCGGAACAGAGTCATTAAAAAGCACCCGAACACCATATTTATCGGGGCCCATTTTGGTGCCCTACCGGAAAACTTGAAAGTCGTGGGAGAGTGGTTGGACACCTATCCGAACTTTTATGTGGATATAGATGCTCGCATCAGTGAACTAGGCAGACAACCTTATACCGCCCGCCGCTTTTTTCTAAAATATCAAGACAGGATTTTATTTGGCACCGATACCCCTTGTGACGCCGAAGCATACCGTCTGTATTTTCGATTTCTGGAAACGGATGATGAATACATCGATCCGACCCCGGCCCATAAATTGCAAGGCCGTTGGATGATTTATGGATTGTATTTGCCCGATGAAGTTTTGGAAAAAGTGTACAATAAAAACGCCCTAAAAATTTTTGATAGGTTTAAAGGGTAGTCATTTGCATTTGAAACATTGAGAATGAACTTGGGATATTTCTGGCTTTAAATCGTCAACATTGGCGGAGAGCGACTAGCGATTGTATTTAGGAAAACAGGCACTATGAAAAGATAACAATACCCCCGTGATTTACTAGTGATGAACCTGTATTGTGTGTATTGATCAATTTAGAAGTTAGGTTATGAAAAAAGTGGTTCCTGTGAATAAAATCAAGCTCATCGTAATTGTGGCATTTGCAGGTTTCTTCTGTATGGCATGTGCGCCCGATAGAAAACAAGCCCCTCTCGTACTGCAAGATCTCAACTATACGTAGAATCCCATTGATATCCCGAATCCTGATAGGGGCGCCTATAGAGGCCGATGGCAGAATATATCGCCCAATTCGGTCAATGAAACGAATTCGCCTTTTGGTATTACCCCAGAAGTAGATCACCGGGTTCCGGTAGACATATACTCCGCATTATATCACGGAAGACAGGTGCCGCCTGTCGAGGATGATGATATCGAAGCGACCCAATTTTATAATGGGGACAATCAAAATGACGCCCCCTACATCGGTGGTACCGAGGTCTCCGCCCTTCCCGCCATTTCGTTTATGTGTTTTGACTTATGTAATTTTTCTTCCAACGCCTTCCTCTCGGCCAAAGATGCTTTTGGGTATAAGGATGATGGATCGTTTGTAGACCCGATAAGCGGTAACGGAAGAACAGGAAAAACGCAACCCTTGACCCCGTTTGCCCTTGATTATATAAGGGGCCTGCTTCAGAAGGTGAGGGACGGCAACGGCGTGGCTTTTGTTAAATTTTCTTACGATGGCAACGGGTTCAATTATATCGAATCCCATAAGTATCCGAACCTAAATCTCACAAATGGACTGATTCATGGCCCGGAGCCGACATTCGTAACCGAAAATAATCCATCGGCCATGTGCAGCGTAGACGGTCATGAGGGCAAAAGCTGGATAGAATACCATATTTTGCAGCTGAAGCCCATTTTTCAGGAATTCGAGGACGTTATTATGTGTGTTAAAACGGGGATGCTCGGCCCATGGGGCGAACAACACTCATCACCCAAAGCCCAAAACGTCGATGCTTACAAAACGCTCTTGGATGCATATCTTGACGCCGTTCCCGATTCGCGCGCACTATTAACCCATGCGGGTGGATTTTTGGCATGGTATAATGAAACATATGGTACCACTTATACCTTTACCGATATAGACGCGATGCCGGTTCCGCCAAAGGATTCGCCCGAGGCACGCTTTGGTTTTTTCAACGATAGTTACGCCGCCGGAAGCTGGGGCGACAATGGCTCGCTTTCGGAAGGGAATTCCATGATCGATAATAGATACGGCGGTAGTGAATATGATCGGTACAGGGTTATCACCTGGATCAATAAACAAAACCAGATCGTTCAAGGTGAAGGGGGTATCGGCGATAATGTTTTTGGCACCATGCCCGGTGCTATTTTAGAGGCCCAGCAACTCCGTACAACTACTTTAAATATGAGACACGGTCGCTACGACAGATGGAACGATTTTATGTATAATGAAGCAAACGTCAAGACGCCGGTTACTTTTCCGGCCAGTGGAAAAGAGGTGAGGGGAGGGGCTTTCACCGGAGAGACCAAGACGGCAATCTTTGACCCGGTATATGATGGCCGGACTGGATTGGAGTATTTTCGGGACAGAATGGGGTATCGGTTCGTGTTGCGTGCGGCGAAGGCCAGTGAGTTCGTAAAGCAGGATGGTATTCTTATGTTCGAGGGAAAGGTCCAAAATGTAGGCTTTGGTAATGTTTTAAACACGAAAAGAGTTTCGGTTATTCTAAAGTCAAACGATGCTTCCATCGCTTATGTGGCAGCAACAAATATTGATGCCAGGGATTGGTTGACCGCCGAGGATGGGAATACTAGAGCGGACAATACTGCTGCATGGCGTGATTTGAACTTCTTTATTGATATGACCGTTTTTGACAATGTGCCTCTTGGTGATTATGATATTTATCTCAAGATCAATGACCTCAAAGAACAAAGTGCTAATAAGCGTTGTATTCGGTTTGCAAATAGGGGTACTAGTTGGAACGCCGAACTTGGCGCTAACGTAATTGGTATGACAACAGTGTTATAGCTGTTTTCTTTTATTTGGGGAAAAGTAAAAAAAGACAAAAACAACATAAAGTGCCAATAAATATCAAGTTCGCGGCGTACCCACAATGTTGCTCTTCAAAGACGGAAAACAGGTCTGTCGGCAATCCGGGGAGTTGCAAAAGGCAGATATTGTTGCGACTGTGATGTCTTACAATTCATTCTGGTCCTCGTGCCAAGAATAATACGGATTGCTTTAGCTAAGCATATTTTTGCCGCTGCGTAGTTCGCTCTTCTTTACATTTCTTTATCAATTTATACGCCCAATCATAATGGCTAGATTTCGTTGAAATTAGGTATGCTCAAAGCAAAGTAGTGCCTGTCCATGAAAATATTTTCTTTTCGAACAGTTCATTTTCAGGATGTTTTTCAATATTTTTTCTGACGTTAGCGAACGAAGTATCCAATAGTTTCCGCACTTCCTTGTAATCGGAGTTGCTGTATTTCTCCTGAATTTTACGGTTAATGTCGGGCAGGTACTTCAAAGTGTAGCCTTTGGCGGGAATATCCGGTTTCTTTCCTGCCATTCCCCCAGCGTACCAATCCAAGAACATGATATGCCACTGGTGTAAATGGGCCAGTACTTCTGTAATGTTTCTGTTTAAATAGTCCTTGGAAAATTCCACGTTCGGTTCTTCGTCGGCATACGAATTTACCAAAGCGGTCAATTTGCGATAGTTGGTTTGACTTAGTTCCAATAATTCCTTTTTTGTTCTAAGTCTAGGCAAATTTATGGTATTACAGTTTATCCATAGCTATTCGTGAAGTACCAAAAAAGGTACTTTGGTATGGTAACTAATTTTCTCGACGGTGGGCCGGAACAAAATCCGTTGCAAGAAGTTCAGGTTTTTGGCCACCATTACGATAATATCGATATCCCTACTCTCGGTAAAGCACTGTACGGCCGTTTCTAATTTTTCTCCAGTTACTTTGTGGAAACTATGTTCGCTGCCGGCCAAATAATCCTCCATGAATTTTTGGTTCTTTGTTTGTTGATCCGTGAGTTCCACTCCGGCCTTTGAAATATATAGAAAGCGAACGGCCGACCCGTGCAATAGCACCACATCCTTCAGGCCTTCCAGCACTTTTACATCATAATTCAAATGGTAATCGGTAGGGAAAGCGATTTCCTTAGGTCTATGATATTCGGCATCCTCCGGAACGGCCAAAACGGGACATTTTACCTTGGTAATGACATCCCCTGTATTGCTGCCCAATGAAACCGCCTTGATACCGCTGGCACCTTTTGTACCCATGATTATCAAATCAATGTTTTTTTCATTGACCTCCTGTTTGATATAGTGCGTGAAAAAACCGTAATGGGCTAATGTATGAAACGTATGCTTGGTGTTAAATGGCAAGCGTTCTATCTCTTTTAGCAGTTTTTGTAGTTGTTCCTTATTTTCCTTTAAGATGCTTTGCTCCAAGATTTCTTGGGAGGCATACATGGCGGCTTCGCCGCCCGAATAAGCGGTAATGGGATGTACATTGACTATGTAAAACGTACATTTTGTTTTTTTGAAAAGGGCCATGCCATACCTTATGGCATTCCAGGCGTTCCCGGAGAAATCGGTAGGTATCAGTATATTTTTCATGGTTGCAATTCTATTATTGATGATTTAAAAGTAATCGAACCGGAATACTGTCGCAATGACATATATCATATTGGAGCCGATTGGGTACCTCAATTTTTTTTGGAAAAAAGGAATTTAAGGCCCTAAAAAAAGAAATCTTCAGTATTGCCGACCATGTTATGGAAATAGGAAAGAAGCAGAAACTTGAACTTGACACGGAACGGAACACAAGAGAAATTCAAGGCACCCCCTAACTTTCTCGCTTTTCAATTTCTAGCCAAGCTAACGCAGCAGGCCCAAGAACCGCATCAGAACGTGTTGCCTTCGAGAGCAAGACTTTGATCTTACCTCTGTATGCGTTGAAAAGATAACGCTTCATACTCGTTTTAATCGGTTTTAAAAGAATATCTCCGGCCTTGCTCAGCCCTCCTGATAAAATAATGGCCTCGGGGTCGAGATGGGCTACGGTGTCGGCCATTTTACTACCTAAGATCTCTCCCGTTTTCTCAAATGCCCTTAGTGCTATAATATCCCCTTCCAAAGCTGCATCCGAAATATTCTCGCCGTTCAGTTCCTCAAAGCTATAGGTACGCATGCTTGAGTCTTCACGCATATTGGCCAAGAGTTCAAAGACCGTTCTTCTGATTCCCGTAACCGAGGCATAGGTTTCCAAGCAACCCTGTAATCCGCAATTGCACATACGACCGTTCGGGTCGACGTTAACATGACCGATTTCGCCTGCGGCACCATGTTCGCCTATTAACAATGTACCGTCTACGATGATACCGCTACCGAGGCCGGTTCCGAGGGTCAAGGTTACAAAATTGCGCATGCCCTTGGCCGTGCCGAAGACCATTTCGCCCAGAGCGGCGGCATTGGCATCGTTGGCGATGGTCACTGGCAATTTAAAGTTTTTGCGTAGCGATTTGACGAGCGGTATCGTTTTGCCCCATTTTAGATTGGGCGGGTTTTCGATATTTCCGGTAAGTGGATTGGCATTGGATGCACCGGCACCTATGCGCAAAATATGCGTTTTGGCATCCAATTTGGACGTTAGGCCATCGACTTCCTTTTTTAACCGTCGGATAAAATCTGAATAGGGTAGGTGGGCTTCGGTATGGAATATCTTTTTGTCCAATATTTTGCCATCCCTCGATACCAGCCCAATTTTTGTTAAGCTCCCTCCGATATCGATTCCTATTACAATTTCTGTTGCCATGTGTCATCTTTTTTCACTACTATACAAAAGAAAATAACTTTATTTTGTTTTCAACTGATCTATATCATTTTATTCCACTTCCTATTTTTTTAGTTTGCATAAAACCCAGTATCATGAAAGCACTAGCAACCTTAAAAAACGTGGACTCCCTTACGTGCAGAAAACTTATTATGCGCAATTTGAGCCGTATCATGGATATTCGGATCATCGACATCGATATCGAGAACGGCCTCATTTGCTTTCTTTACAATGGTCAGAAAGCCTTCGATCAAGTGAAAAAAGAATTGGGCAGAATCGGCCATCCCATACAGAACTTTACCAACACCTTTCCTGAAGATACAGAGCGTCCGAAAACCTCCGCCGCCATTGGTTTAGCTTCAATTCAAAGGGCAAGGCGCCCCTATTATACTATGGGTCGATAAGTGGAAATATTAAGAAGGGAACTTCAGTATAAAAAGCTACCCTTTTAATTATATTTTCCTTCGTTAACTTCTCGAAAAAGCTGTGCCAATAATTGATCATGGCGATCATTCCAATATTTTCATTCTCTTCGGTATATGCCATAATCGCTTCCGAAATCTTGGAATGTCCGTTCACTTCAACAAAAGTATGTGGCAATGCGTGCAACTTTTCGCTCAAAAGCTTCTTAGCGGTTTTTTGATGGGCCAACAATTCCTTACCTTTTTCTGCATGAACTATAGTAATCTCTGAATTCCATAATCTTGCCGAATCGGTTAACGGCAGTAGTTCGGCCTTGGAATATGTATGTTCAAAATTGGTAGCAAAGGCGATTTTGTCAGGTATTTTAAAGTTGTAGTTGGATGGTACGGCGATAATAGGGCAGAAATCGATTTTTTGCAAAACCTTGATCGTACTACTGCCCATGAAAACTTCTTTGACCGCCGAAGAACCCTTCGTGCCCATAACTATGTACCGAATGTTCTTTTCGACGGCAATTCGACCGATGGCATTTACCAAGGAGTCGGCAGCACAGTGGCTCTCGAACGTATGTAAGGGGTTCTCGTTCTTGGTCTTTAAGTCGCTCATAAGTCGATAGATACTTCTTTCCGATTCCCCTTTTATCGCACGGAACAAACGGGTATCCTTGGCCTTACTTCTTGTGCTTTCCAGACCTGAGGGACTAACCTGAAAAGCGTTCAGGATATGAAACCTACATGCTATTTTCTCAAAAAGCGAGAGGGCATAGTCAATGGCATTTTCGGCATTCGCCGAAAAATCGGTAGGTAGCACAATATGTTCAGTTTTCATCGCCTTAATTTTTTTAAAGTCAAAACACAAAAATTTATCGCCTTTCAGGAAGCATCAGCACGGGTATATTTGAGTGGAACGCTATTTTTTTTACGACCGGCCCTCCGATGACTTTCTCCCAAAAAGTATGGTGGTAACGTATCATGGCCATAAGGTCGGCGTTGTTCTGCGACACGAATTTTTGAACACTATGGGCCACGTTGCCATCAAATGTAACATTGCTATAGGAAAAGTTCAGGTTGCCCAAACGCTGTTCAAGAATATCGCGGTTCGCTTTTTGGGTGTCGTTCAGAACAAACTCAACGGCAACGTGTAAAATCTGAATTTGCGCTTTCCAATGTTCGGCCAGCTCGGTAATCGGCAAAAGTTCGAACTTTTCGTAGGTTCTTGTATAATCGGTCGGAAAGACCAATGTTTTGAGATTTTGAAAATTATAACCGGATGGCACTACCAAAACCGGACAGTTTTTAACTTTCTTAAGTACTTTTACGGTATTGCTTCCCATAAAAATTTCCTTGGCACCCGTTGCGCCCTGTGTGCCCATTACTACGGTATCTATGTCCCATACCGATACTATCTCCTGTACGGCCTCTACAAAGGTTTCCGATTTGGAAAACGTCTCAAAACTGTGCCTTGGGCTATGGTGGTTTTCCTTGAGATAGGTCAAAACCTTACCCAGTTCCTGTTTGGAATATTGCGAAAGCGAATCGTAAATGGTCCCTAAACGCTGTTGGTTTTTTCGGCCCAGCATATTCAATGTTTGGGGCTCATAGGCATGCAGGAGATAAAATTGACAATCTACGTTTGCATAAAGTTTAATGGCTGTAAATATGGCGTTCCAGGCATTATCGGAAAAATCGGTGGGCAATAGTATTTTTTTCATGACCTATTGTTTTGGTTTTACCGAAGTTTGTGGCAGTGCCAAAAATGGAATCTTCGTATGGTAGCCTATGGAATCTATATTTGGCTTTACCAACAACCTATCAAAGAATGAATGCTTCCGGTTCATCATGGCCAAGAGACTGGTATTGTTTTGTTCTATATATTCGTGGGTGGCGTTGGGCATCAATTTGCCCTTAACTTGTTCGAATGTCGGCTGAAGTGTCTTAAAAATGGCCTCCAAAGACTTCTTGTTCACCTTTTGGCCTTCGGTCAGGTCATAATCGTCCTTAACGTTCAATACTTTTAATCGGGCCTTGTGCATCTGCGCCATATCGATAAGCAATTGTAACTCGTCTTTGGTAAAGGGCATAGCATAATCGGAGGGAAACAAAATATATTTTACTTCCTCAAAAGCATACCCCGTAGGAATGACTAAAACCGGTATCCTTGACTTTCTAAGTACATGTACAGTATGGGTCCCCAGAAAAATTTCCTTGGCACCCGTAGCCCCTTGTGTGCCCATGACTATCAGATCAAAATCTTTACGCTTGGAAAGTTCCATGATTTCATTCGTCAAGGTGTTAAATGCGGATACTGTCTTGAATCGATGTTTGGAGTTCTTGAATTTCAGTTTGATATCTACCAAGGTCTTGTCCAAGCCCGCCTGTGCAACTTCAACCCCCATATCAGGTATCGCGCTATAGGTCGGGCCGCCCATCATATAGTCGACGCGATAAAAGGTAGGTGTATAGGTATGCAATATGTGGAACTCACATTTTTCTTCCTTAAAGTATTCGAGGGCATACACAATGGCGTTCCAAGCGTTGTCGGAGAAGTCGGTAGGCAACAGTATTTTTTTCATCGTTCAAGATTTAAGGCTTATCTGGGGAGGTTTTGCATTACGAGAAAAGGTAGTTTTAAGTGCAGACCGATTTCGTCGACCGTAGAGCGGTAAAGCATATCCTCCAAAAAGGAATGGCGCGAGTTGACCATGACCAAAAGGTCGATACCATTCTTTGAAATATATTCCATAATGGCCTCTGCCTTGTTTTTTACCGGTGCACGTTCAAAATATAGAAAGGCGTTCGGCAAGGATTCTCCCAAAAATCGCTTGTTATCGATTTGGCGAAGACTCAAATCCTCAAAATCGGAGATGTACAGACAATGGACTTCCGATTTGAATTCGGCCGCCAAAGTGTTCAACAGTTTTAACTCCCGCCTTTTGTACGGAAGCATATAATCCGTAGGGAAGAGAATTTTTTTTGGTTGCCGATACTCAAAATTTTCGGGAACAGCAAGCACAGGACATTTCACATATTTGAACACCTGTACCGTGTGACTGCCGAAGGTGATTTTCTTGTTTGCCGTTTGTCCTTGCGTGCCCATTACGACCAAGTCGACATTGATTTGGTTCACGAAGTCGTTAACGGCATCTACGAGGGAATCAAAGGCTGAAAGGGCCATATACTTATGTTTGGGATTATGTTCCCTTTTCTTCAGTTTTTCGATCAGTTCATCAAGTGTGTTGTCCACATTTTTTTTGATGGTGTTTTTCTGTTCCTCGAAAGATGCTCCATTGTTTTTTTTGAAAGGACCGTACACTTCATCGGCAAAGGCGTGCAAAAAATAGAAATTGGTACGTTCACATTTGTAGAGGTCCAATGCATAATCGATGGCATGCATCGCATTGGCAGAGAAATCGGTAGGGATCAGTACGGTTTTCATAATGTTTCATGTTGATGTTCCAAAAATATCTAGTTGAAAACTGGGAAACTATGATATATATCATTCCGCAATGCTCTGTTCAAATGGGGTATGGTGCTTATCCCTGAACGGACAGGAGCGGTATGGCCGTATCGAAACTTACTTCTTCGACCGGAGTGTCCAAAAATTGTTTCTGCAGAAAATTGTAATCCTTGGAGACCATTACGATAAGGTTGGCCCTTGAATTTTTGGCAAAATCAAGAATGGCATCGGATTTTCCATATAGTCCGCACCTTCTACATTTACGTAGAGGATAAAAAAATGGCAAGGAATCTCATAGTACAGATCCATAGCGTAATGCACGGCATTTTTAGAGTTCTTCGAAAAATCGATGGGAATCAGTATCTGTTTCATCTGATAGCTACTTTGACATTTTCTAAAAATAGAAAGGATACCGATCTAGTACTATGACAATTATCAGTAGAGGATTTTAGTGGGGTGGAAAAAATATTGGAGCTACTCGTGTAGAACCAATATCGGCACTGTGGTATGGAAACTCAGTTTTTCAATGGTTGAATCGAACAGCAAGTATTGTAGAAAATGAAGGTTTTTGCCCACCATGATAAGCATATCGATATCTTCATTTCGAACAAATTGTTCGATGGCGGTCTTGACCGTGCTGTACTTTAAGCTTTGAAAACTATGCGATGTTGCAAAAAGCTCCTCTAAGTAATCCTGAATATAAGACTTGTTCCTTTCTTGTATTGGGCTGAGCATCCCATCCAAAATAGAAATATTTATGACCCGTAGGCGGGCTTGGGTAATTTGCATTATTTCAGAAATGGCCTCTAAAATAGGATTCGAGTAAAAAATGTTATAATCGGTAGGGAAAGCTATTTTTTCGGGGCTTGTAAAAACGGCTTTTTCGGGTATGACCAATAGGTTGCAGGGTATTTTGGTTATCGCATCGCCGGTATTGCTTTCTATTACAACTTCCTTAATTCCAGACGCTCCCTTGGTACCCATTGAGATGAGGTCTATCTTCTTTTCGTCCACAGTTCTGCGCAAAATATCCAAGAGATTGCCGTACTCCTGAAGGGCGATAAAATGGTGTTCTTTAGAAACGGGCAATTTTTCCAAACGTTTAAAAAGTGCACCTAGTTTTTCTTTTATCGAAGTCTCAATAGTTTCTTTGGGAAAGGAAAAGGAATTGCTCACAACGGAGGATTTGCCCTAAATCGCCCACATGGAGTATATAGAAACGGCAAGGTACGTTTTTAAAAAACCTCACGGCATATTCAATAGCATTCCAAGAGTTTTCGGAAAAGTCGGTAGGGATAAGTATGGTCTTCATAAAACAATCTACCGAGCAAAAATAGGTAGGCTTGAAGGCCTAAAGTATGAGATTTATCATGTTGAAGTTATGTCACAGTTTTTATTGCGTTCTTAATTCACGTACTGTAATGCCTTCAGTTCCTTAATTCTGATATTTCTTCCCTCGATGTCGATGAGGCCTTCCTTTTTAAAGCCTGAAAGAGTGCGTATGAGGCTTTCCGTTGCGATACCGGCTACACTGGCCAAATCGTTTCTTGAGATTTTAATCGGGTCTTCGGTTTTTTTGTTCATGATCTCGGCAAATTGCAGTAGGGTCTGGGCCGTTTTTTTCCGTACCGAACTATAGGCCATTTGTAGTAATTGTGCCTTGATTTCCGTAATGTCGTTGGTCAACAGTTCCATGAGTTCCAACGAAATGGTGTGGTTCTTTTCCAAAATGGTTTTCAGATCTTTCTTTGAGATGCTGGCAAGTTCTGTGTTTTCGATAGCCGTGGCAGATTCTTGGTACGGAATATTGTTCATGAACGAAGTAAAGCCGAGAAAATCATCGGCACGGTACAAAGAGGTAATCAGTTCTTTCCCGTCTTCGTCCATCGTGTGACATTTGACTACCCCCTTTAAGATAAGGTATATGGTGTTAGATCGGGAACCTTCTTGGTAAATGGTATTTCCCTGACCGAAATTCGACAGCTCCCCACTGTCGTCAAAAAAATTCTTCAGCTCGTTCAGCGTACGCATTTCTTGATCAGAGACTTCGGGTTTTAAAGTCCCTTCTTTGATCATTCGGCCCAAAAGTTCCGATTTGGCCAAACGGCTTTCCACCGCGCTGATCAGATTTTCTTCCTCGAAAGGTTTTGTAAGGTAGTCATCGGCGCCTAGATCCATACCCCTTCGGATTTCCTTATGTTCGGTTTTCGCAGATAGAAAAATAAACGGAATGTGTTTTGTCGTTTCATTGGAAGATAATTCCTCCAATACCCCATACCCATCTATCTCGGGCATCATAATGTCGCAAACGATGATATCGGGCAGTTTTTCCTTGGCGACCCCTATCCCTGTCTCTTATACACATCT
>JAGXIC010000232.1 GCA_024635875.1 Pricia sp. | reverse complement strand
GGTACCTACGACGGAGAAAATACGTAGCCAGTTAAGCTTGTTGCCTTTAATATCGATTGCCCAATAAAAAAGGGTCAGGGTGAGAATCGCGAATCCGCCTGAGGCTAATGTAAACGATGAGGTCGCGATACGCTTGATGATTGGCGTGATATCCAACCAATCCATAGCAAAGCCCAAAATCAAGATAGCACCGCCCCAAATAATAAACGGTTTCAACTTTTCCTTCGCGGGTACCTTGGACAATAACACTTGGCCACAGACCACGCCCCAAATCGTATGTGCCGCAGTGGGTATAAAGTTGACGAACACCCAATAGCCGTCATTGACCTGACCCATAACCAACATATCTATGTAGCCGCCAAAACTGTCATGATTTTGGGCATAGGGCGCTTCGGGGTTGTAGGCACGGTACAGAATTTCCGTCAGTAGCAGCAACCCGACAGATATCCCGATCTGTATTTTATTGGGGAGGTGCATGATGGCGTAGGCGATCAAGATGGTAAAGGCAAGTTGCACCAACACGTTCCAAAGTTCCCAGACCAAGGCGTGGCTATATACACAGTGCAATAACACCCCGAACGCGAACAGTAAAAAACAGCGTCTCACCATGTGTTTGGTAACCGCTGCCCGGCTTCCGGACGCCAAACGCTTTCGTAGCGAAAACGGCATGGCTACCCCTACGATAAACATAAAAAAGGGTTGAATGAGGTCCCAAAACCGGAGCCCGTTCCATGGATGGTGTTCCAATTGAAGCGCAAGTCCAGAAAAAATGGTGCCTTCGGTAAGTTCTCCAAAATTATGGTGAAAGCCGGCAGCTTCGGCAATCAAAAGAAACATGGTCAATCCCCTAAAGACATCTAGGGAAAATAGGCGTTTAGATACGTTCGAGGCCAGTTGTGACATGGAAAAGAGGTTGCTGGTTATAATAAACCACCATGCACTAAAAGTACATAGTTTTTAGATATAGGTAGATGCGCTATAGCGCATCGCTTAAACTATTTTTGAGACTCGTTGATAGGCTCAATGTTATGCGTTCAAAGGTGAAAACTGGAACTACATACGCCTAAGTCTTTATGGCATCTAATGTAAAGAAAATATCCTTAGGCTGAGTGTGACGTTGCAAAATACGTTTTTTTGCATATATTCAAACTTCCGATACGATCCGTCCCAAATGACTGGCTATTCTTCAAGAAAATAAATGCAAAAATTATGTCCGCCAAAAACAAATTTTTTTTAATTCTACTTTTAGTTATAACCACACAGGTTTCAGCTCAAGAGCAAGATAAGTATCTCTGGTATACTGTGTCGGATTCCGTACAACAGCTTGAAGGCCAAGGCTGGGAGAATATTGGATTTAACCGCCTGCCAGACAAGGCCGAAAATACCGTCCGCGAAGCAGTTTGGAGCCTTTCGAGGAGTTCTGCCGGATTGGGCGTCCGGTTTGAAACGGATGCAGATTCCGTCGTTGTCCAATACAAAGTAGGCGGCATTCTAGCGATGGACCATTTTCCTGCTACAGGTGTAAGCGGTGTGGATCTTTATGTAAAAAACAGGGATTATTGGCTTTGGTGCAGGGGCAAATACGGCTTTAAGGATATCATTCGGTATCATTTTACGGTAGATGCGCTTCCCAAAGGCATGCATACCTATCAATTGCTATTTCCTTTGTATAACGATATCAAAAACCTTCAAGTCGGCGTAAAGGCCGGAAGTTCGTTCCGGTTTCTTTCCACAAGACCCGAAAAGCCTGTAGTCGTTTATGGTACCTCGATTGCCCAAGGCGCCTGTGCCTCTCGTCCCGGTATGGCTTGGACAAACATTCTTTCCCGAAAACTGGACTATCCGGTCGTTAATTTAGGGTTCTCCGGTAATGGAAGATTGGAGCCCGAGGTCATTGAGCTTATCAACGAAATTGATGCTTCGGTCTATGTGCTCGATTGTTTGCCCAATCTTTCCCCCAACGAAAAACGGACAAAGAAAGACATCCAAAAACGCATTCGGGGGAGTGTTTTATCACTTCGTGAAAAGCATCCGAAAACGCCGGTTCTTTTGGTTCAGCATGCTGGATATTCCGATGGACTTGTCGATACGGACCGAAGAAAAATTTATGAAACTTTGAACTCTTGGATGACTGAGTCGTTCAAAGACTTAAAAAAAGAAGGTTTGGAAAATTTGTACATGCTTTCCAACGCGGAAATAGGCCTTTCGAACGATGCTTTTGTAGATGGTACACATCCTACCGATCTGGGCATGGAGCAGTATGCAGCTGCTTATGAAAAAATACTCAATCCCTTAGTGCGGCCGGGGAACTGAACCCCTTTCTTTAAATAATCGCTGAGCGCAATTCGCCAAACGCTTTTTTGCGAAAGGCGTACGGCGCGAAAAGCGGCATAGAAAAAGGGTTCTCGTCAAAAGGCTAGCGAACTTGTCTCTATTATAGACTGAAAATGAATTTAGTTAATGGATAACCACCTTAAAGACCACCTTGAATACTTACTTTGTGTCAACATTGAAAGTATACGATCTATTTCAGGTGGCGATATTTCCCGAGCATATCTGCTGGAAACCGAATCGGAGCGTTTTTTCTGTAAAGTGAACCATGCAGACCATGCCGATGCCCTATTTTTGGCAGAGAAAAAGGCTTTGGAAGCGATTGCCCGAACGAAAACGATTGCCGTCCCAAAGGTCGTATTGTGCGAAGGTCTGGATAAAGGTGGATTTCTGGTATTGGAATACATAGAACCAAAAAGGGCATCCCCGAAAGAAATGGAACAGTTCGGACATCAATTGGCACAGTTTCACCAAAAATCGGCGGCCAACACTTTTGGATGGGAAGCCGATAACTATATCGGAAGCCTTCCACAATCGAATAAAGAAAATGCCGATTGGGCCAAATTTTACGTGGTAGAGCGGTTGCTGCCGCAATTAAAGTTGGCATCCCGCGAAAGACGGCTTCAAAACGACGAGATTCCTTCCGAGCAAAGGCTCCTAGAAATCTGCCATACTCTTTTTCCCGATGTAAAACCTTCCCTTTTACATGGCGATCTGTGGAGCGGCAACTATGTGGTGTCCCAAGAAGGCCTGCCCTATCTCATCGACCCGGCAACGTATTACGGACATCACGAAGTCGATATCGCGATGACCCGACTTTTTGGCGGCTTTGGCGTCCCGTTTTACGATGCTTATGCCGAGCATTTCCCTAAAACCGATGGTGAAAAAGAACGCAACGATATCTATCAGTTGTATTATCTGCTTGTACATTTGAATTTGTTCGGGAAGTCATATTATCAAAACGTACGGTATATGTTAAATAGATATTTTTGAGTAATTTTAGGCAAATCATCCTATGAATTCCATGTGTGGACAAAAAAATTATTTCGTGGCAAGTCTTTTTGCATCAATTTGCCTAATTGCATTGGGCTGTTCATCCTCTGAAGCCGAAAATCCCCTAAAAAAACAATATGCCACCTGGTCATCGTATCTGGGTGATTCCGGGCGTAGCCACTACTCTACCCTTTCGGAAATAACTCCTGAAAACGTAAAGAACCTCAAGGTTGCCTGGTCGTACGAAACTCCGGATTTCGGGCAGATGCAGATGAACCCTATAGTGGTCGATTCAATACTTTACGGGGTTTCGGCGGCACTAAGGGTCTTTGCAATCAATGCGTCAACTGGGGAAAAAATATGGCAGTTTGGCGATTCCGTACAAGTCTGGCATTCAACGAGCCGGGGTGTGTCGTATTGGGAAAGGGGAAGCGATAAGCGCATTCTCTGCACTAGAGGTTCCGACCTTTTTGCGCTAGATGCCTTAACGGGCACCCCCATCGCTGGCTTTGGTACCGGGGGGAAAATCGATTTGCGTTCGGGCATGCCGGAATCGGCAAGCGGGAAATTCGTGATTTCAAACACACCGGGCACTATTTACAAAGACCTTATAATAATGCCATTGCGCCTGTCGGAAGGGGCTGGGGCGGCTCCAGGCGATGTCATGGCCTTTAATGTCATTACCGGAAAAGTGGAATGGGTTTTCCATACCCTTCCGGAAAATGGTACTCCGGGTTCTGAAACTTGGGAAAATAAAAACATCCGAAAAAGTGACGTCGTAGGCGCCGCAAATAACTGGGCCGGAATGGCCGTAGACGATGAAAACGGAATTTTATATGTGCCCACCGGCTCAGCAGCCCCTGATTTTTACGGAGGTATGCGTAAAGGCAGTAACCTCTATGCCAACTGTCTTTTAGCACTGAACGCCGATACAGGAGAACGGATCTGGCATTTTCAGTTCACCCATCATGACCTTTGGGACAGAGATCCGCCCGCGCCGCCCAATCTTTTGATGGTCGAGCGGAAAGGAAAAAAGATTTCCGCAGTGGCCCAAGTGACCAAGCAAGGTTACGTTTATGTGTTTGATAGGATGACCGGCAAACCCCTTTTCGATATTGAGGAAGTGCCCGTGCCCAAATCAGTATTGAATGGCGAAGAGGCATGGGCAACGCAGCCTTTACCCGTTGCGCCAAAACCTTTTGCACGACAATCGACCAAGCTGACCGAAAATAACATAAGTCCGTTTGCAAAAAATGCGGATTCATTACGGCAAATTCTAAAAAATGCGGATAGCAGAATTTACGCCCCTCCAAGTTTAAATCCGGTTATGTTGTTGCCCGGTTATGATGGTGCCGCCGAATGGGGCGGCGCATCGGCAGATCCTGAAGATGGCATTCTTTATGTAAATTCCAACGAAATGCCATGGATACTACAGATGGGGCTGAATACTGCGGATTATAGCGGAAAGCCCCTCGGGGAAGCTACCTACCAAAAATACTGCGTTACCTGCCATCAGGCCGATAGAAAAGGAGCGGTGGAAAGCGGATTTCCCTCGTTGGTCGACCTACAGCTTCGAAAAGGGAAGAACGAAACAGCCGAAATCATTACCCACGGAAGGGGAATGATGACCGGTTTTCCCCAAATTCCCAAAGTTGAAAAAGAGGCCCTATTGCGGTTTCTGTATAACGAAGAAACAAAGCATAATGTAGCCGAGGAAAGGGTTCAGACCGATTCCGTCACCGATCCCTATAAACACTTGGGTTACACTAAGTTTGTAGATGTCAACGGCCTACCTGCCATAGACCCGCCTTGGGGCACGATGCATGCCATCGATTTAAATACAGGCAAGTATAATTGGTCTGTGCCTTTTGGACATACCCTCGCACTTGGGGATAAAGGTGTGGAAACAGGAACTGAAAACTACGGAGGGGCAGTGGTCACCGAAAACGGACTCCTATTTATCGGCGCGACCCGTGATGGTTATTTTCGCGTGTTCGACAAATACACCGGAGAAATACTTTGGGAGTACAAACTACCCTTCCCCGCCTTTGCCACTCCCGCAATGTACGAAGTTAACGGAAAACAATATATTGCTATTGCCTGTGGCGGGGAGAAGTTGGGGACTGAGAAAGGAAACCAAATTCTTGCGTTTGCCCTGGAATGAAAGAGCTATGTGCCGAAGATTAGCGATTAACCCATATAATCATGAAAAAACAAAGAATAGTAGTAGTAGGCTGCGGCAACATGGGTACTTCCCACGCTCGCGCGTATCATCAAATGGATGGCTTTGAAATCGTGGGCCTTGTCAGTCGAACGCCCAAAAGCCGTGAAAAACTATCGGAGGAACTAGGCGGTTACCCGACTTTCGGGGATTATAAAGAAGCTTTGGCCACCACGAAACCCGATGCCGTCTCCATAAACACCTACCCCGATACACATGCGGAATATATTCGCGCGGCACTGAACGCCGATGCCCATGTCTTTGTGGAAAAACCTTTGGCGTTGACGGTCGAAACGGCCAAAGACTTGGTCGATCTGGCGCAGAAAAAGGGCAAAAAAATGGTGGTAGGGTATATTCTTCGTGTACACCCAGCCTGGGCGAAATTTGTTGAAGTGGCAAGAACCCTCGGCAAGCCGTTGGTCATGCGTATGAACCTTAACCAACAGGCCTCGGGAGATATGTGGTACACACACAAACAGTTGATGAACAGCATGTCTCCGATTGTGGACTGTGGTGTGCATTATGTAGATATTATGTGCCTAATGACCCAATCCGTACCTGTAAGTGTCAGTGCCATTGGGGCCAGGCTTTCCGATGAGATCGATGCTACAATGTATAATTACGGACAGTTGCAGGTTCGGTTTGAAGATGGTTCCGTGGGCTGGTACGAAGCGGGATGGGGACCGATGATGAGCGAGACCGCTTTTTTTATTAAGGACGTTATTGGGCCAAAGGGAAGCGTTTCCATCTCCGACGATGCCAAAGGGGATTCCGATAATGTGGAAGATCATACGAAAACCGGAGGCTTAAAACTACATCATGCGGCTCTTGACGGTGATGGAAATTTTGCCAAACCCGATGAAATTATCAATACCTCCGACGAACCTGACCATGATGCGCTTTGTAAATTGGAACAGGAATATTTTCTAAAGGCGATTACCGAAGACGTTGATCTAAGCGACCATATGCGCGATGCGGTCAACAGCCTTCGAATCGTTTTGGCGGCGGACGAGTCTTTTCGGACCGGAAAGACGGTCGGCCTTTAACGTCATGGATGCTGTCAAGCTGAGGGCGTTGAAAGGACGACAATGTGGTAATTTGTATTCCGGTGTATCTAAGCCTTTCGACTGCGCTCAGGGTGACATTTAGATTGGCACGATGCAAGTCCTACGGACGCAAGCTCCCAATTACTTTAGTCTTTAAACAGAGGCGTATCCAACAAGCTGATAAGCGCCTCGTCTTTTTCACTTAAAATACGTTTGGTTCGCAAATAGCGGTTCCGATTGAACCCATCGTAGTTTTTGGCATCCTTGTCCATACTGCTGATGCGCACCTTATCGGATGCATGTATGAACTCGTTTTTGCCTATCCACATGCCGACATGAACCACTTTTTCCGAAGTGGAATCGCTGGCTTTTTTTCCAAAGAACAACAAATCACCTTTTTGCAGGTTTTCGAAATTGGCAACAGAATCGATGGCCTTTCCGGTATGAACTTGTTGCGAAGCATCCCTAGGGATGACAATGCCGTTGAGAAAATATACCGTTTTGGTAAAACCGCTGCAATCCATTCCTTTTGTAGAGGTGCCTCCCCATAGGTAGGGTACGCCCATCAAGGTCTTCGATTTGGCCACAAGGCTATCGGCATTGAGTGTCAATTGTTCGAGCCATGCATTGTAGGGTTCCGCCTCTTCTTTCGAGACATAGGCTTGTCTGCCATCGGGATAGCGTACGATGAAAAATTTATCCGCATACTTTATGATTTCCAGAATATTTCCTGCCACGAGATCGGATACCGGCTGTACCCTATCAGGGCCCTCATATGAATGACCATACGTTTTCGTATATATCATCTTAGGGGCGGTCTTCCAATTGTTCATTACCCGGTCATCAAGAAGCTTTATGCCCCCATCATCAACCCAGGCCAAATACTTGTCGGGCGTCTGAATATAATACCAACCTTCCTGTTTTTTAAGAACTTTTACCGGAGTTCCCAAAGTCGCCTGCGTGGCCAGCTCCGCGGAATGTTTAGGTTGGCTCCGTAGGTTAGCGACCGAGATGTTGATTAGCGCCTGGGTTTTTCCGTTCAATTTTTTGGAGGGTAAAATCTCGATTTCATCCTTAAAACTGATGTTCTGGGATTTCAACTTGGCTTTCAGTATCTCTACAGCTTCAGGCTTATCGCTTTCTCCCATTAACACAAAAGCATCGGCGGCATCGACCACGGTGATATCGAACAAAGCAGTGCGTTTATCGGGTGTGTATTCAGATTGTACCTGTTGAATCTGTGCCAATAGCTTTCGCTTGTCGTCCATTTTCCCACAGGCCGTTAGCAGTATGGCCAGTAGGCCGATAAATATTTTGAAAAAAGGCTTGATCATAATCCTATTTATTTCACCACGGGAAATTATGTAAATTTGAAACAATGGAAAAATTAAAGGTTATCGAACTTTTTGCGGGCGTTGGCGGTTTTAGGTTGGGCCTCGAAAATACAGGGCATTTTGAGGTCGTTTGGAGCAATCAATGGGAGCCTGGTACCAAAAGACAACATGCCTCAGAGGTCTATGAGGCACGTTTCGGAAGTGAAAATCACAGTAATGCCGATATAGCGGAGGTGAAGTCAAGCGAAATTCCCAGTGCCGATGTACTTGTCGGCGGCTTCCCCTGTCAGGATTATTCCGTAGCCACTACCCTCAAAAATTCCAAGGGATTGATCGGAAAAAAGGGAGTGCTTTGGTGGAGCATCCATAGAATACTATCCGAAAAGGAAAATCCGCCGAAATATGTGATGCTGGAAAACGTTGACCGCTTGCTTAAATCCCCTTCGATACAGCGGGGAAGGGATTTTGCCATCATCCTAAAAAGTTTGGATGATTTGGGATATGCAGTTGAATGGCGCGTTATCAATGCCGCGGATTATGGGATGCCGCAACGCAGGCGGCGGATTTTTATCTTGGCCTATCATAAATCAACCTCCGTATACAAAAGATTGAAAAGAGCCCATAAATCGGACTGGATGCAAATTTCAGGAACAATGGCAGAAGCGTTTCCGGTGCAAAATCTTTTCAAAAAACAGGATTTGTTTACTTCCCAAGAAATCGAAAGTCCGTCATTCGCCCTGACCGATTCCCTCGTAGAAATTTCTGAACGCTTTAATAAAGGCGAAAAATTATCCCCTTTTGAAAACACAGGTGTCTTTATAAAAGGAAAAGTCTTCACTATAAAAACAACGCCCAACTATAACGGAACACGGATTGTTTTAGGCGACATCCTACAAAATGGAGAAGTGGACGACACCTTTTTTATTCCTTCGGGAGATTATCCAAAATGGGAATATCTTAAGGGAGCCAAAAAGGAAACACGTACCGCCAAAAACGGATTCGAATATCAATATACCGAAGGTGGAATGATTTTTCCGGATGCGCGGGACAATGCTTCCCGTACCATAATTACCGGTGAAGGCGGCAAGACACCCTCACGCTTCAAACATGTAGTACAGGCCACAAAGGGATTGCGAAGATTGACCCCCGTTGAATTGGAACGTTTGAACATGTTCCCCGATACCCATACCGAACTCGAAGGCATCAGCGATACCAAACGGGCCTTTTTCATGGGAAATGCCTTGATTGTAGGGGTCGTGGAAAAATTGGGTACCGCATTAATCAATAAAATCGATTTGTGAATAGGTATGCATAGTAACTTTTTTCAGACCCATCGGTCTTTTATCTTGAGGTATTCCGCGTATGTTTATGTTAAGACGCTGTTCATCGCAACATCCTTGACTTTAATGGATGTTTTCAGATAAAATTAGGATGTGCAGTAAGCCTTACTTACCAACTAGAGGGTCTAATTCCTATATCTATTATCAACCCAGCGTTTTTTTGCCATATTTGATTCCGGTATAAATTCCGTGGTCAACCCTCTTCTACCAAGCTACTAGGATGAAACAGATTTCCTTAAATTTAAGTTAATGTCTCTCTATAATTTGTAATTATTTTATTTTAGCGTAACTTGTGAGCTATGGTAAATGTAGAAAAGTCAGAAAATCAGGCGTTTTTAGAAAAGTCTATCCACCACTTGGAAGCTACTGGCTTTGAAGATATAAAAGCGGATATGGAAGGGTATGAAACCCCTAAATCGTATATTCGTAAAGGGCACGATGCAAAGATTACCCCTGACATCGTAGCGCTAAAAAATGGCAGAAAATATTATTTTGAAATCAGCTTAAAATCCAATAAGCCTAGGTTGCTGAAGACCAAATGGCTCTTTTTGGATACCTTGAGCCGAATGAATTCCAATCGGTTTCGAATTATTACGACCCGCGGCCACTATAAATTTACGGATACCATGTTGGAGGATATCAACCTCAGTAATAAGGAGCCTATCAAGATTTGATATAAGACGAAGATTTTTCTCCTTTTAGGAGATTTACAGGAAGAGCTAATACAAACTGAATTTTATTAGCTCTTTTTTTGTTTTTTATATTCGGTTTCCTGCGAAAACGGCAAGCAAGCAACGTGTTGCTACGATTTTCGAATCATCCCAATGTGCGGGATGCCATCTTCTAAATACCCATCGCCGACCTGGTTGAAGCCCAGATCGTGATAGAACCGTTCTAGATACATCTGCGCCGATACATGAATGACCCTTTCGTTAAAGTGTTCATGAACTGCATGTATTGCATTCTTCATAATATCTTTCCCATATCCTAATTTACGCTGATCTCTCTTTACTACGACCCTGCCGATACTGGCCTCATCTGTATAATCACCAGACTTGAAAATACGGGTATAGGCCACTACTTCACCTTTTTTCGTTCCAACGACGTGCAATGCCATTTGGTCTTTTCCATCAATATCCTCATATATACAATCCTGTTCCAACACGAATACCTCGCTTCTGAGTCGTAGTAGGTCGTAAAGCTCTTTATTGGTCAATTCGTCAAACGTCTTTACCGCAATTTTAATCATAAAATAAGTTTCTAAGACAAAATTCTGCACTCTTGCGAACTCTGCCTATAAGACGCTTCCTTAATGGTGGGAACGTTATATACCCTTAGTTGTAGTCGCTGCGCAATGCATTTCATTACAGTGTCTAAGAAATGCATTGGGTACCTATCTTAATCCTGAACGATTACCAACTTACTATCCGGCTTATTGAATTCAGGTTGAATGTTAACGTGATTGATTCCGAATTTATGATACGCCACTTGCTCTATTTCGCCCAGAATGTTATCAAACTCCGATAATCGGATGTCTTTTTGAAAATCAATGTGCGCTTCAAGGTGTACTTCATCTTCGTTCAATTGCCATATATGTACGTGGTGCACATTCTTAATGGACGCTATTTTCTGGATGGTCTCAACGAATTGTTCCACCTGTATCGAATTGGGCGTAAAAAGCATAAGCACCCGGGTCGAATCTTTTAGAAGGTCGTATCCCATATATATCAGATAGAGTGCGATGGCCAAGGTAAGTGCCGCATCTACCCAATATACCTGATAGAATTTCATCAATATACCCCCCATCAAAACGGCGACGGAGGCCATCATATCGGTCAACAAATGTAAATAGGCAGATTTCATGTTCATATTGCTATCCGCATCCTTTTTCAACAACAAAACACTGAAACCATTGGCCAGAATACCTAGTAAAGAAAGCCAAATTACCAGGTCCGAGGCTACTTCTTGCGGATCGAAAAAGCGCTCAATAGCTTCTTTTATCAATATGACGGCTACGACCATCAAGGTAGCGGCATTTACGAAAGCTGCGATAATTTCAGCCCTCTTGTATCCAAAGGTTTTGCGGTCCGAAGCTTTCCTTTTCGAAAGTAAATTGGCTATATAGCTCACAATGAGCGACATCACATCGCTGAAGTTGTGAAGCGCGTCCGACAAAAGCGAAAGACTGCCCGAAATCAAGCCTCCAATAACCTGTGAAACGGTTATCAAAATATTTAATAGGATGGAAATAATTAGATTCCTTCCTTTTAGATCAGGATGGGAATGATTGTGCGAATGATTATGGGAATCGGACATAAAAAAATTCAAAATTTAAGGTTACGGACACCTAAAGCACATCCTAAAAAAGAAAACCCCATCTGCTAAGCGAACAGTTCAAAGCTCAGGGGATAATCAGCGATAGCTACAGAAACCTACTACATAAGTATAACACTATAATATTATCCCTATAAATATACAAATAGTAGTACTTTACATAGTAGTACTTTACAACAAAGTAACTGGTCTTCACAACAAACAGTTTTAGAATACCAAAAAGCGATGTTCATTTGTAGGGCACAACTTAGCCTATACCTGTTAATAACCTATCAAAAGAAAAGGAAGACTAAATTAGGTTTTTCCGTTCCTATTCTAGCTTACAAAATAGAATCCTAAAAGCAGAAAATAGTTGTTCCGACTTGATAGTCATCTGTCAAACAAATATCCTCCCTAATAAACATTTATTTTTGGTTCACTTATCAAAAATTGGATGTTCACATCGGTTATCAACCGATTTTAATAACCCGCACAAAACCTTGATTTAGAACGATAGCTTACCTGTATAAGTTGTCGATAATATTAAGTAACGGTTCATAGCAAGTTTAATTACTAAATTTTATACCGCTATCAACATCCTATCATAACCATCATTTTTTATTTAAAATTTAAAAAAAAGAAAATGTAGTATGTAAGATATGTTGATAACCTAAAAAATCTATCGTAATTGAACTTAGAACCGGACGGCTATGCGGTTTGAACCTACAACTAAACGCCCGAAAGTACGGATGCTACGTGTATAATTCGTAATTTTCCGCCCAAATTCATAAATACGATTAATGTCAAAGAAGAAAAAGAAAGCCAGAAACCATAGAAAGAACGAGATTACGAAAGGCATCTTCACTACACTTGAAAAAGAACCCCAAAAAGCTTTCGATTACAAACAGATAGCAGCCAAGCTTGACTTGACCGATACCCAAGACCGCAACCAATTGATTAAACGATTGGGACAGTTGAAAGCCGAAAATAGAATCGATGAAGAAAACCGTGGTCAGTATAAGGCCGCGGGCAGCGGTTCATCTAAAAGCGGAAATAGTGGAAATCAACAGGGCGGAAGTCAGCATACCGGAAAAGCCGACCTTACCGGTCGGGGCGATGCCTATATTGTTATAGAGGGTATGGATGATGATGTTTTTGTACCAAAGAGCCGTGTTAACAAGGCCTTTCACGGTGATATGGTCGAGGTAAATATATTTAAACCTAGAAAAGGTAAAAAGCTCGAGGGCGAAGTAACAAAAATAATAGAACGGAAAAAGACCGAGTTTGTAGGTATTCTTGACCTTCAGAAGACCTTTGCTTTCGTTCGCCCGACGGATTTCAGAATGTATACCGATTTTTTTGTCCCAAAGGGAAATACCATGGATGCCAACGATGGTGATAAAGTGGTCGTAACTTTGGAGAGTTGGTCTGAAAATGGAGATTCGCCTACAGGAAGAGTAACCGAGGTACTCGGCAAACCTGGGGAACACAATACCGAAATCCATGCCATTCTTGCGGAATATGGATTACCATACGATTTTCCGACCGAGGTAGAGCGCTTTGCCGATACCTTGGATACTTCTATAAAAGAAGAGGAGATTGCCAAACGAAGGGATATGCGCGACGTGCTTACGTTCACCATTGACCCGAAGGATGCCAAGGATTTTGACGACGCGCTATCCTTTGCCGTTTTGGAGAATGGAAATTATGAGATAGGCATCCATATTGCCGATGTTTCCCATTATGTGCTTCCCGATACAATTTTAGAGGATGAGGCCTACGAACGTGCCACTTCAGTATATTTAGTTGATCGCGTCGTTCCGATGCTCCCGGAGATTTTGTCCAACAACGCCTGTTCACTGCGGCCCAATGAGGAAAAATATACTTTTTCCGCTATTTTCGAAATGGATAAGAACAATGCCGGAATTAAAAATCAATGGTTCGGTAGAACCGTTATCAACTCCGATGAGCGTTTTGCCTATGAAGAGGCACAGCATATTATAGAGACCGAAAAAGGGAATATTCCCGAAGACATATCCATTCGTGGCGCGGCCTATTCGGTTGCCGACGTCGTTGTGAAGGCAACCTTGGAAATGGACCGCTTGGCAAAAATCATGCGTGATAAACGTATGAATCAAGGTGCATTATCTTTTGATAAATTGGAGGTCAAGTTTATATTGAACGAGCATAGTGAACCTGAAGGCGTATATTTTAAGGAATCGAAAGATGCCAATAAACTGATTGAGGAGTTTATGCTCTTAGCCAACCGAAAAGTGGCGGAGTTTATCGGAAAGCAAAAACCGAAGAAAACGTTTATCTATCGCATACAT
>JAGXIC010000231.1 GCA_024635875.1 Pricia sp. | reverse complement strand
TGCTTTTTGCCATTATGTTCATTGACGGCACATACGGAGCCTTTATCCATATCGGGGAAAATATGATCAAGGATGCCCGGTTCGGTGCCGTAGGCAGATTTATACTTACCCCTTCCCATCATCGGGTACACCACGCCAAAAATCCCCTTTATATGGATACCAATTTCTGCAACCTCCTAAATATATGGGACCGCGTCTTCGGCACCTATCAAGAGGAGGAACGGGAAGAAAAAATTCGATACGGCATCACCAGAAAAATGGATTCGGGAAACTTTATGGATGTTTATTTTGGTGAATTCGTGGCTCTCGCAAAGGATGTATGGAAGGCGCCAGGATTAAAGAACAAAATATTGTACATCTTCATGGCTCCGGGATGGAGCCACACAGGCGACCATCAGACGGCCAAGATTGTACGTAAGGAATATTTAGAAGAGCAAACGGCCTAAAGGCAAATTCCAGTTCCTAAAATTCCAACTTCCAATTTAATCGGTCTTGGAATTTGTTATTTGGAATTTTCATAACAAAATGGTGCTTGTCAACGTTGAGTGCCCCAACATTTAAATCCACGGGCACTACGACCCGATAACCTCCTTAATCTCCCCAATAATCCGGTCCGCCAGACCATCTGCGGCTGACTGACTTTTGGCTTCCGTATAAATTCGGATAATCGGCTCCGTATTCGATTTTCGAAGGTGTACCCAATTTTCGGCAAAATCGATTTTCACGCCGTCGATGGTGGAAATTTTCTCATCCTTATATTTTGCTTCCATCGCTTCCAGAATTGCGTCTACATTGATATTGGGCGTCAGCTGTATTTTCTTTTTGCTCATGAAATAGGAAGGATAGCTTGCACGCAATTCCGCGACCGTTCCTCCTTTTTCCGCCATTAGCATTAGGAACAGAGCCGTACCCACCAACGAATCGCGACCATAATGGCTTTCTGGATAGATAATGCCCCCATTGCCCTCTCCACCGATAATGGCATTGCAGGCCTTCATTTTTGTAACCACATTCACTTCCCCCACGGCGGCGGCTTGATATTTCCCCCCGTGCTTTTCGGTAATGTCGCGCAAAGCCCTGGACGAGGATAGGTTGGAAACGGTATCCCCTTTGGTCTTGCCCAAAACGTAGTCTGCACAGGCTACTAAAGTATATTCTTCCCCGAACATTTCCCCTTCGTTATCGATAAAAGCCAAACGGTCTACGTCAGGATCGACAACGATTCCGAAATCCGCTTTTTCCTTGACGACCAATTTACTGATATCGCCCAGATGCTCTTTTAGGGGTTCTGGGTTATGGGGAAAATGTCCCGTCGGGTCGCAGTACAATTTAACGGTCTCAACGCCCAAAGCTTCCAAAAGTTTCGGAATGGCTATTCCACCAGTGGAGTTTACCCCGTCAACAACAACCTTGAACTTGGCTTTTTGAATGGTTTCGGCATCCACCAAAGGCAATTCTAAAACTTCATCGATATGAATGTCGATGTAGGAATCGTTTTTTATAATTTCCCCCAAATCATCCACCTCAGAAAAACTGAAGTCCTCGTTTTCGGCGATTTCAAGAATTTTAGCCCCCTGTTCGGCATCTAAGAACTCCCCCTTTTCATTCAAAAGCTTTAGCGCGTTCCACTGTTTTGGATTATGGCTCGCGGTCAAGATAATGCCACCATCCGCTTTTTCTAGGGGCACCGCGATTTCCACGGTCGGGGTGGTTGAAAGATCAAGATCGATGACATCGATACCTAGGCCGACCAAGGTCGAAACCACTAGGTTCTGTATCATTTCTCCGGAAAGGCGGGCATCACGACCGATGACTACTTTAAGTTTATTCTTTTTTGAATATTCTTTGAGCCATATGCCATAAGCTGCGGCAAATTTTACCGCGTCTATGGGCGTTAGGTTATCTCCAGGCTTGCCCCCGATAGTACCCCGAATTCCTGAAATCGATTTGATGAGTGTCATAGTTTTCTGAAAAGTTTTGACAAATATACGGGTCTAGTGTGAATCAATATAGATGCAATTTGTAAATTCGACCTCATGAATTTTTTAGCTCATATCTATTTGTCTTTCGGGGATGATGAAATCGCTTTGGGGAATTTTATGGCGGACAGTATCCGGGCCAATAAATACAAGCATTTACCTGAACGGGTGCAAAAAGGAATCTTATTACATCGAGAAATCGATACGTTTACGGACACGCATCCCATCCCAAAAAAAAGTAGTAAAAAGCTTCATGACAATTATAGCCATTACAGCAGGGTTATCGTCGATATCTATTACGACCATTTTTTGGCCAAGAACTGGAATACCTATTCCGATGAGTCCCTCGCTGTTTTTGTAGATAGATTCTATGATTTGTTATCCGATAACTACGCCATATTACCCGATGGGGTAAAGCGGATGATGCCTTACATGATATCGGATAATTGGCTTCTGAATTACGCCAATTTAGAAGGCATAGGAAGCGTACTGAACGGTTTGAACCGAAGAACCAAGAACAAATCTAGAATGAACTTTGCAATCGTTGACCTTGAGGAACATTATGATGCCTTTGAGACGGAGTTTACCACCTTTTTTACGGACTTGGTCGTGTTCTCAAAACGAAAGTTCTTGTCGATTTGAATCCGTCTTCGCCGAAAATTATCCTCGGCAGAAAAAACCAAGCCTTTCGGCAAAGCTGGGTTCAAAACGACATTTTAGTTCAATTGAAAATTCGAGTGTCATTACTTAAACTGCTGTGCGGAGATTGGTCAAAGTATCTAATCTTTCAAAGTTGGCCCCAACTGGCTTAGGAGCAGCATAGAACATTGGACGAACTTTAGTTGTTAGGTTGATTGTTGAACGTTTTTTAATCAAATACACTTTTTTTTTAATGAAATCGTATACAAAGCTTTTATCAATAGGATTTACCTTACTACTATTTGTCGGCTGCAAAACCTTACCCGCAACCCCGACCGGATTGGTCACCGAAAAAGCAATGGTCGTCTCCGCTCGGGAGGAAGCCTCTAGCATAGGATCGGAAATCCTTAAAAAAGGCGGCAATGCCTTCGATGCCATGGTCGCGACCGAAATGGCCCTAGTGGTCGCCTACCCGTTCGCCGGTAATCTGGGCGGTGGCGGTTTTATGGTCTATCGCAAAGCGGATGGTACCACGGGAGCTTTGGATTATAGGGAAAAAGCACCACTTTCGGCCACGAAAGACATGTACTTGGATTCTTTAGGTAACGTAATCCCCAATATGAGTACCGTCGGTGCCACCGCGGTCGGTGTTCCCGGCACGGTCGCCGGTATGATTGCCGTCCACGAAAAATTCGGAAAGTTATCCTTAAAGGAAATCCTTTCTCCCGTTATCGCCTTGGCCCAAGACGGTATCGTAGTGACCGAGAAACAGGCAGAACGCTTTAAAGCCTACCGAGATGAAATTTTGGCGGTCAACGGGGGTGCAACTACCTTCCCAATCGATGCGGAACCGGGTGATATCCTCAAATATTCAGTTTTGGCCAAAACCCTTCAACGTATTTCCGATAAAGGCCGTGACGGATTTTATAAAGGGGAAACCGCTAAGATCCTCTCAGCTTTTATCCAACAAAACGGTGGTTTTGTCACCGAAAAAGATCTTGAGAAGTACCAAGCCAAATGGCGTACGCCCGTCGCATTCGCCTACAAAGATTTACGGATTATTTCCATGAGTCCGCCCAGCAGTGGCGGAATTACCCTTAACCAGATTTTTAGGATGATGGAACCGTACAAAGTGTCCAAATACGGACATAATTCCGAAAAAGAAATTCAACTCTTTACCGAAGCCGCTCGCCGAGCCTATGCCGACCGTAATTATTACCTTGGCGATCCCGATTTCGTCACTATCCCCAAAGAAGTATTGTTGAGCGATGTATATTTAAAAAAGAGGATGGAAAGCTTTTCGTTTAAAAAGGCCACCAAATCCTCAGCTATTCAAGAAGGAAATGTTCAGATGGCCGAAAGTATGGAAACCACCCACTACTCCATCGTCGATAACGAAGGTAACGCCGTGTCGGTCACTACAACTCTTAACGGTGCCTACGGTTCTAAACTGTACAGTGATGAACTCGGATTTTTCCTGAATAACGAAATGGATGATTTCAGCGCCAAGGCCGGCGTACCCAATATGTTCGGACTCATAGGCGCGGAGGCCAATAGTATTGCACCCGAGAAGAGGATGCTCAGTAGCATGACCCCGACCCTGGTCGAAAAGGATGGTAAGTTGTGGATGGTGGTCGGCACCCCCGGTGGCTCCACAATCATTACAGCGGTCGCCCAAACGATTTTGAACGCCTATGAATTCGATATGAGCATGCAAAAGGCCGTCGACGCCCCGCGTTTCCACCATCAATGGTTACCCGATGTCGTAATGTTCGAGCCTCTAGGTTTTTCCGATAAATTAAAAGACGATTTAAAATCGAAAGGATACAACATAAACGAAGACCGCACCCCTATTATCGGTAAGGTCAATGCTATTCGTGTTTTACCCAATGGTCATCTTGAAGGTGGTGCCGATCGACGCGGAGATGATACGGCCGTGGGATTCTAGACGTTTTACCATTACTCTAAACGGTATCTCTTAAATTTATTTTTAAATTGGCATCCGCAGGGTTTTAGTTGAAGTTAATGAAAAAAGTCTTAAAAATACTGATTAAATGTCTTGGAGTCCTATTCATTTTGGGGGCGGTAACCTATGGTGTTCTCTATGCGGTCTATAACAAAGACCTGCCCCAGGGTAAACCCGCCGTCGCCGCCGATAGTTTGGCCCATAAAATGCTCAATGCCATAAATTACAACGCCTATAAAGACACCCGATATGTAGAATGGAATTTTAAAGACGGCGCACATCGCTATAAATGGGATAAACAGCTGGGCATAGCCCGTGTGGAATGGGACGATTATCGTGTAATTTTGAATTTAACAGATCCTGAAAAAAGTAGTGTTTTTGAAAGGGATATTCAGGTTGCGGAAAGCCTTAGAGCGAGATTGATTGAAAATGCAGTATCTATCTTCAACAACGATTCTTTTTGGCTTGTCGCGCCTTTCAAGGTTTATGACAATGGCACGGAACGAAGTTTGGTTACCCTTGATGATGGTTCCGAAGGCCTCTTGATTACCTATACTTCCGGGGGAACTACGTCTGGGGACTCGTATCTTTGGAAACTCGGTACAAACGGATTTCCGTTAAGTTTTCAAATGTGGGTCGACATACTTCCGATAGGCGGCCTTGAAGCAACTTGGGAAGATTGGCAGGTAATGGAAAGTGGTGTGTTTCTACCCACGGCACACAAACTCGGGCCAGTGGATTTCCGGATGGAAAGGACTAAAGCGTACAACTAAAAAAAAGAATTTTATGATGGTAGAAATTTTAAAAAAATCCGACATTAACGATACAGTCCGATTTCAAATCACTGAACTTTACAAACAGTTGAACGATAGCATCAAACAATGCCCCCTACACCAAATTCTTCAGGAAGACAACCATATCATCTTCGCCGTGTGCAGCATTGAAAACCAAATAGTTGGAATCGCCCTGCTAGCCACCTACAAAGTAATTTCAGGCCACCGTGGAATGGTAGAGGATGTCGTGGTAGACGCCCAACACCGTGGAAAAGGCATTGGACGAAAACTAATGGAAAAACTTTTGGAGGAGGCCGAACATAGAAATTTGGACAGCATTTTGCTCTTTTCAGGCCATCACCGCGAGGCGGCCATAGGCTTATATAAAAGTCTTGGATTTACCTTACGGGAAAGTGGGGTATATAATTTGAAGTTAAACTGAGTGTCTCCTTTAACCATCCTTAAACCTTTTTTATATGTTTTAATTGATTCTTCAACTCATCCATCGACTCTTGTAATTGTCTGAGCAGCCCTTTTTCAGTGGTCGCATCCTCGCCAAAGGTAATTCTACTACTAACCTGCCAGATTTCCTGAATTTGATAGGGTTTGATGTCGTACGGCGGATAGGTTTCGTTCAAAGAAACCAACGTAATATTATTGGAATTGGGTCGTTTTTCGATTTTTTTAACCAAAACGGCATCCTCTAATACGACCACGTACATTTTATTGGCACTCACATCATCGATATGCTCCACCGCCTTGGCCAAAACCCATTCCCCGGGCTTTAAGTTGGGCAACATACTGTCTCCCTCGACCTGAAACCCACGATAGGTAGCATTTCTAAATTCGGGTATCGGTAAATCAAAGGCCGGCAACTGCTTATACCAGCTGGCATCCTGTATATTTTGTGGGTAACCCGCCGCGGCCTTGGCGTTCACCAGCACCATATTCTCCCGATCGGCAGAATCAACGGTAACCACCTTAGGAATTACGCTGGTATTGGAAGTTTCAAGGTACTTATTATCACTTTCCCCGAACAGCCAAAGCGGATTGATCTTGAACTGCTTCAAAAGTTCCGTTACCACCTTACCGGACAATTTGGTCCGCCCCCTTTCAATATCCGCCGTCGTACTTGAAACACCCAACAATGCTGCGAATTCAGTCTGCGTAAATTCAAGATCCCTCCGAATCTCGGCAAAGCGTTTCAATGTAATCTCGTTTTCCATAAATAATGCCTTTTTTGTCATTCCCGCGAAGGCGGGAATCTATTCGTATATACTTCTAGTCGTCTATTTGACCATACTTCATACCCCTCGACTTCTTCAAAGATACGCTAATTGGAATATATCCAAAATAATATTTGGATTATTTCCATAATTAGGAATTAATCCATAATTTTGGAGTAATTACTAAAAAAAGGTGTTATGTCGTTCGAACGAACTAAGGAAAAATTGAATATTCTTGCCGATGCGGCCAAGTACGACGTCTCCTGTTCCAGCAGTGGTAGCAAGCGCATCAATCCGAATAAAGGTTTAGGTGATAGTTCGGGCATGGGCATTTGCCACAGCTATACCGAAGATGGCCGGTGCGTTTCGCTATTGAAAATCTTGCTGACCAATTATTGTATTTTCGACTGCGCTTATTGTGTGACCCGAAAGAGCAATGACATTCAAAGAGCGGCCTTTAAGATTCAGGAGGTGGTCGATCTTACCATTAATTTTTACCGACGTAATTATATTGAAGGCCTTTTTCTGAGTTCCGGTATTTTTAAGAGTCCCGATTACACCATGGAGCGGTTGGTCGCCGTTGCCAAAAAATTGCGTACGGAAGAAAATTTCAACGGCTATATCCATTTGAAATCAATTCCTGGTGCAAGTGATGAACTGATGCGGGAAGCTGGGCTGTATGCCGATCGGCTTTCGGTGAACATCGAGATTCCGACCTTATCGGGACTTAAATTATTGGCTCCCGATAAAAAGCACGAAGATTTTATTAAGCCGATGCTCAAGGTCAAAAATGAAATCATTCAGTACAAGGAAGAAAAGAAAATTTTAAAGAGTACCCCTAAATATGCGCCTGCCGGACAAAGTACCCAAATGATCATTGGGGCGACCGGTGAATCGGATAAGGATATTATGTATTCCGCCACCCACTATTATAAAAATTACAATATGAAACGGGTCTACTATTCCGGTTATGTTCCTGTGGCCGAAGATACCCGTTTGCCCGCTATAGGCACACAGGTGCCGATGCTCCGTGAAAACCGATTGTATCAAACGGACTGGCTACTGCGGTTCTATGGTTTTGGAGTCCATGAGATTTTGAACAACGACCACCCCAATCTCGATATCGACATCGACCCAAAATTGGGATGGGCGCTACGAAATCTACAGCATTTTCCGATTGACATTAATAAAGCGGAAATGCAGATGTTGGCCAGAATACCGGGTATAGGCATGAAATCTGTACATAAAATAATTAGCGCGAGGCGATTTCGAAAGCTTAATTGGGAACATCTTAAAAAGATAGGTGTTGCCCTTAACCGCGCCAAATATTTTATCGTTTGTGATTCTAGCCATTGGGATCACCGTGATATGAACGCCGATAAAATTAAGGGTCGGATTTTACAGAATTCCGTTGGAAAGTTTAGAAAGGAATATAGCGCGCAGCTTAGCTTATTCAATTAAAATCATATATCGGAATCAAAAAATAGTGTAGGACAGACCAATAAGAAGCACTTTAACAGAACGCCTGAACCTTAAATTAGAACCTTATGGAAAATGCAAAAACCCTTATCTACGACGGAAGCTTCAACGGCTTTCTAACTTCGATTTTCGTTGCTTTTGAAGAAAAAGCTCAAATAGCCGATATTCAGAAGAAGACGATTAGCCAAAACGGTCTTTTTTCAGAAATCGAAACCATTTTCACTCACGTTGAGAAAGCCAAACGCGTTTGGAACGGCATTCAAAAAAAGAATCATAACGCAATAAAGAATATTTATTTCGCCTATCTAAGCGAGACCCATGGTATCGAATTACTGCTCTATCGCTATATCCGCAAATTATTCGCAAATCAAGCATCGATTCATTTGGATTATTCGGATGGCCTCGTCCTAAAAATCAGTCAATTGGCAAAATCCGTCAGTCGTGAAAAACATCGTATGGAAGCGTTTGTAAGGTTCCAACTGACACAAGATGATATCTATTTTGCCAATATAGAACCTGACTTCGATGTACTTCCCTTGATTTCAAAACATTTCCGTTCTAGATACGCCGATCAGCAATGGCTTATCTATGACGTTAAGCGTCAATATGGCATTTTCTATGACCTTGAAAAGGTGGAAATCGTGTCTTTGGATTTAACTGAAATCTATACCAACAGTATTCAAAAAAACAATCGCTTCGTCTGCGAGGAATATAGCTATCAGGAATTATGGAATAATTATTTTAAGAGTACCAATATTAAATCGCGTATCAACTTGAAACTGCACACCCAGCATGTGCCGAAGCGCTATTGGAAGTACCTTTCAGAGAAAAGAGAAGCGGTTTAGGAGTTCGGGCGAGCTTTTCGAACCGTATTTCAAGCGTTCATTTAGACGTGCGAATGACAGTTTTGGGTCTTTTGCGGGTAGACAGGTGTGTGAAATTATCAAGGACAAATCACAAACAATTAAGCCAATCCCTACTTCATAGTTCGTCGTCAAAATTGTACCTTTGCCGCCTTGCTGTGAAAAAATGATAAAATACGAAGAAAATATTGAGGTACAGGGTGCTCGCGTGCATAATCTCAAAAACATTGACGTGACCATCCCCAGGGAAAAACTAGTGGTAATCACCGGACTTTCGGGCAGTGGTAAATCCTCCTTAGCTTTTGATACCATCTATGCCGAGGGGCAGCGACGCTACATCGAAACCTTCTCGGCCTATGCCCGTCAATTTTTAGGCGGTTTGGAGCGTCCCGATGTGGATAAGATCGACGGTCTTTCCCCGGTCATCGCCATCGAACAGAAAACCACTTCGAAGTCCCCAAGATCTACCGTCGGTACGATTACCGAAATCTACGATTTTTTACGCCTCTTGTACGCCCGTGCCGGATCGGCATACAGCTACAATACCGGTGAAAAAATGGTGAGCTACAGTGACGAGCAGATCAAAGCCCTGATACAGACCGATTACGATGGCAAAAAGATAAATATTTTGGCTCCCGTCATCAAATCCAGAAAAGGTCATTATCGTGAATTGTTCCAGCAAATCGGGAAACAAGGTTTCGTCAAGGTGAGGGTCGACGGTGAAGTCGTTGATATTACCAAGGGCATGAAAGTGGATCGGTACAAAACACATGACATCGAAATCGTTATTGACAGATTGAAGGTAAGCGATACTGAAGACCTCGATAAGCGACTCTCCGAATCCATCAATACGGCCATGTACAGTGGTGATGACGTTTTAATGGTCTTGGAGGAAGGTGCTTCGGTGGCGCGTTATTTCAGCCGCGACCTGATGTGCCCGACCACAGGTATATCCTATCCCATTCCCGAACCAAATACGTTCTCGTTCAATTCTCCGAAAGGTATGTGTACCAATTGCAACGGTCTCGGTCATGTCTATGAAGTCAACGAGAACAAAATTTTTCCCAATAAAAGCTTATCCATCAAATCAGGAGGCATTGCCCCTTTAGGAGATTACAAGAAATCATGGGCGTTCAAACAGATAGAGACAATTGCCCAACGCTATGACTTTAAGATTACCGATGCGATAGAGACCATTCCAGATGCGGCCATGAACGTTTTGCTGCACGGCGGCCATGAAAGTTTCGAGGTCGATTCAAAAAGCTTGGGCGTAAAGCGGAATTATAAAATCGATTATGAGGGTATATCCCAATTTATCAAAAATCAATTTGAAGAAGCGGGTTCTACCTCCATTAAACGATGGGCAAAGAACTATATGGATAAGGTGATTTGCCCTACTTGTGAGGGTTCCCGGTTGCGAAAAGAATCCCTTAACTTTAAGATAGACGAAAAGAACATCGCCGAATTAGCCCATCTCGACATTTCAGAACTGGCGGACTTTTTTGAGGGATTGAACCAAAGATTGGAAGGTAACCAGCAACTTATTGCTGAAGAAATTAGTAAGGAAATCAGCACCCGTATCCGGTTTTTATTGAATGTCGGTCTGGATTATCTTTCCCTGAACCGCGGTTCTAAGTCCCTTTCCGGTGGCGAGGCGCAACGTATTCGATTGGCGACACAGATCGGTTCGCAGTTGGTGGGTGTGCTATATATTTTAGATGAGCCCAGTATTGGTCTCCATCAGCGGGACAATGATCGGTTAATTAAATCATTGGAAGCCCTTCGGGATATCGGCAACTCCGTTATTGTCGTCGAACACGACCGTGATATGATCGAAAGGGCCGATCATGTCATCGATATCGGCCCAAGGGCAGGCAGGCACGGTGGTGAGATTATCTCAGAAGGATTGCCTAAAGACCTTAAAAACTTTCAGACGCTGACAGCGGATTATATCACAGGAAGAAAAGAAATTGCTGTGCCTGAGAATCGCCGAAAGGGCAACGGCAAAAAAATAACCCTATCCGGTTGTACAGGTAACAACCTCAAAAACGTTACCATAACAATTCCATTAGGTCAAATGATAGGCGTCACCGGCGTTTCGGGCAGTGGCAAATCCACTTTAATAAACGAAACCTTGTACCCCATTATGAATGCGCATTATTTTAACGGGGTGAAAAAACCGATGCCCTATAAAAAAATAAAGGGCCTCGAGCATATCGATAAGGTAATCGACATCAACCAATCCCCAATCGGGCGTACGCCACGTTCCAACCCTGCTACCTACACCGGGGTTTTTGGCGAGATCCGTTCGCTTTTCGCCAAAACTCCTGAAGCGGCCATTCGCGGATATAAGCCGGGTCGTTTTAGTTTTAATGTAAAAGGAGGCCGCTGTGAAACCTGCGGAGGTGGTGGCGTACGCGTCATCGAAATGAACTTTTTGCCCGACGTTTATGTAGAATGTGAGACCTGTAACGGAAAACGATTCAACCGTGAGACACTGGAAATCAGGTATAAGGGGAAATCCATTGCCGATGTGCTTGAAATGACAATAAACGAATCGGTCGGTTTTTTTGAACTAATCCCCAAAATACATCGTAAGTTAAAGACCATGCAGGATGTCGGGTTGGGCTATATTACGCTAGGACAGCAGTCCACTACTCTATCCGGTGGGGAGGCACAACGGGTAAAATTGGCCACCGAACTATCGAAACTGAATACCGGGAATACGTTTTACATCTTGGACGAACCCACAACGGGACTCCATTTTGAAGATATCCGGGTACTAATGGAAGTTTTAAACCGTTTAGTGGACAAAGGAAATACCGTTCTGATTATCGAACACAACATGGATGTTGTAAAAATGATGGATTATATTATTGACATAGGCTATGAAGGCGGACGCGGCGGTGGCATGGTAGTTGCTAAAGGCACTCCTGAAAAAGTAGCAAAAGATAAAAAAAGTTATACCGCGGAATATTTAAGGAAGGAATTAACGCCAAAAAAACCAAAAATAGAACAACAAGAAATCGGTGTATAAAAAATTGATTTTGACATAAGCATAACGAAGCGATGCAAGGCATCTTTACACCTGCAAGAAATATTCAATGATTCATCAGCAATTAAAATCAGTCGAGATTCCAAAATATCCGCCCACTTTAAAAAGATTCCTGCCTTCGCAGGAATGACAAATGCAATTTATTTATGCGAAAAGAACAACATCACAAAGGCTGGAACGAGATAAAGACCAACGATTCGTGGGCCATTTTCAAGATTATGGGCGAATTTGTAATGGGCTATGAGAAATTGGGTACCATAGGACCTTGTGTCTCCGTCTTCGGATCAGCCCGAACTAAACCCGGCGAAGCCTACTATGAACTGGCGGTCACCATCGCCCATAGTATTTCCGAAGCGGGCTACGGTGTAATCACAGGTGGCGGTCCCGGAATTATGGAGGCCGGTAACAAGGGGGCACATCTGGCCGGGGGAACATCCGTAGGCCTGAACATCGATCTTCCGTTCGAGCAACACGACAATCCGTTCAGCGACAGTGATAAAAGCCTTGATTTCGATTACTTTTTTGTCAGAAAAGTGATGTTCGTTAAATATTCCCAAGGTTTTGTAGTTATGCCTGGAGGTTTTGGTACTTTAGATGAGCTTTTTGAAGCCATTACCCTGATACAGACCCACAAAATCGAAAAGTTTCCCATTATCTTAGTCGTTTCCGATTTTTGGAACGGACTTTTGGATTGGATAAAAAGCACCATGCTCGAGGTCAAAAATATTAGTCCGCACGACCTTGACCTTATTCATATCGTAGATACCAAGGAAGAGGTCGTCGACATCATTGATTCCTTTTATAAAGGACGTTCATTGAGTCCTAATTTTTAATTCCCCTATTTGAAATCAAAATCCCCCATACTGACATTCCTTTTTTTTCTCTTACTATTTTCTGGTATAGGGAGACTGTGTGCACAGCATGAGAACCTTTTAACCGCAAAACTCGATGGGCAAACCAAGGAAATAAACATCCAACAAGAATTCCTTTATAAAAATTCTTCAGATTCGACCCTCGACGTGATCTATTTCAACGATTGGGCCAACTCATATGCCAGCAAGAATACCGGACTCGCAAAACGCTTTGCCGAAGAATTCAAAAAAAGCCTACATCTAGCAAAAAAAAACGAAAGGGGCTACACTACTATCATAAGCGTAGTAGACGATGCTTATAGGGGGCTGGGATGGGAACGAACCAAGGAAGAAGATATACTGAAAATCCAATTGAACGCTCCCCTGCCCCCCGGGGAGTCTACCAAAATTTTTCTTACCTATACCGTACAGCTTCCCGAAAATAAATTTACTCCCTACGGTTATGGTAAAAACAGCACCTATTATCTAAAGGACTGGTATTTGACACCCGCAGTTTTTGATGGTGACTGGCATCTGTATTCCAATAAAAACCTGGAAGACCTATATACTGAAATAACCAATACAACGGTTAACTTTATGTATCCCGATAGCTTATATCTAGCTTCGAACTACAGGGTTTTGGGCAATTCAAATTTCCCGAACGGCCAAATGGCCCAATTACAGGGTGTCAATCAAAAGAGCGGTGAACTAATTCTGACTCCCGATGATCGGTTTACTACCCACGTCACACCAGAGATGACGGTTATTACCGATCTCGAGGCCTCTAAGTACAGTGAGCTCTCACAAGGCCTGTCGATCAATCGCGTTACGGAGTTCATCGTAGATCATTTGGGAAAGTACCCTCATGAGCAGCTGCTGGTCAGTGAAATTGATTATAACAAAAATCAGTTATACGGCCTTAATCAATTACCTTCCTTTATCCGCCCTTATGAAGAACAGTTTCAGTTCGAGATGAAGTTCCTCAAAACGGCACTTATCAATATTTTGGAAGAAACCCTGTATCTGGATCCGAGAAAGGATCAATGGCTCAACGACGCCATAGCGAACTATCTAATGATTGCTTATGTCGAGGCCTACTATCCCGATCAAAAATTGCTAGGTAAACTTTCGAAAATTTGGGGCATTCGAAGTTTTAATTTTGCCAAAATCGGTTTCAATGAGCAGTATCCGCTCTTGTATATGTTAGTCGCACGGTCCAATATAGACCAATCCCTCAGTACTCCCAACGATTCCTTGACCAAATGGAATCAAAAGATTGCCAACAAGTATAAAGCAGGACTCGGCCTATCTTATGTGGCGAGCTATATCGGAAAAGAAAAGGTAGATGAAAGTATAAAAACCTTTTACCAATATTACAAGCTGAGCGATGCCAAGATCTTAGATTTTGAATCCATCTTAAAACGCTCGACCGATAAAGACATCAATTGGTTTTTTAGAGGGTATGTTTCCACGGATTGGAAGATTGATTTTAAGATAAAGAAAGTAGAGCAAACAGAAGATTCGCTGAGGGTTACCTTGAAGAACAAGTCAGGCACCGACGTTCCCATATCGCTGTTCGGGTTACGTAACGATTCCGTCGTATCAAAGTATTGGTTTTCCGATATCAACACCATAAAAACGGTGACCATTCCCAAAAATGATGAGAAAAGATTGGTATTGAACTATGACCAAAAAATACCTGAATTTAATCAACGCGACAACTGGAAATCATTGGGCGGGTTTTTATCCAGCAATAAAAAATTAAAATTCACATTTTTCAAGGATGTAGAAAACCCATACTATAATCAAGTATTCTATGTACCGGTACTCACTTTTAACCTTTATGACGGATGGACCCCGGGCATGCGTTTGTACAATAAAACCTTTTTGGAAAAGCCTTTTATTTATGATGTTGAGCCCTCATATTCGTTCCGTGAGAAGGCCCTTGTGGGTTCTGGCGGGCTGACCTATAGAAAGTATCTGAGCAAAAGTGGACTGTACGTGGCGAATTACCGTATTGGGGGTTCTACCTATCATTTTCAGGAGAACTCCCGCTATACCACGATTACGCCTTCGCTTAGTTTCGGCTGGCGCCCCAAAAATCTGATATCCAATAAGCGGGATTTTCTTTCATTTCGCTATGTCAATGTACTTAGGGACAAAGACGAAAGTTTGGGCGATTTCGAGACGCCCCCTGACTACAGCGTATTGAACGCTAGATATAGCAGCAGAAATCCGGGGATTATCAATTATCTATCTTGGTTCGGCGACTTACAACACGCCAGTGATTTCACTAAAATGGCTTTTGAGCTTGAATACCGAAAACTGTTCGAGAGCAACCGACAGTTTAATTTCCGTTTTTTTGCCGGCAAATTCCTTCGTAATAAGACCACGGATTATGCCGATCCCAATTACTTCAGTTTCGCCCTCGACCGCCCTACCGATTATCTTTTCGATTATGGCTATCTGGGACGTTCCGAGGATTCCGGAATTTATAGTCAGCAAATTATTATTGCCGAAGGAGGTTTCAAATCCTTTTTACCGGAGCGCTATCGTTTTGCCAATGATTGGTTGACCACTGTAAATGCCAGCGTAAACCTTTGGAAATGGATCGAGGTATATGGCGATGCCGGATATGTCAAAAATAAGGGGGTCAGCGGTAAGTTTGTATACGATTCTGGAGTTCGCCTAAACCTTCTTACCGACTATTTCGAGCTTTACTTCCCCGTATATTCCAACAACGGATGGGAAGTTTCCCAACCGAATTATGGCGAAAAAATTCGTTTTATCATCACCGTTAGTCCCAAAACCTTGATCGGGTTGTTTACGAGGCAGTGGTTTTGAAAGACTCTTGGCCTTTTCATATGGAATTCTTTACACGTATAGTTTTCCGATAGGATTCTTAGCGGGTGTCAATTTTAATGGGATTTTTAACAATTCACTATTCCGATTCCCCTTCGATTTGATATTTTTGTACTTATTCAAACATACTTCATGGATCTATCGCCGCAAACAAGTAACGACATCTCTTTTGACGACTTCAAGAAACAGATCTTGGAAGATTACAAAATAGCGGTACTTAGCAGAACCTGCAGTTTGATGGGTAGAAAGGAAGTATTGACCGGAAAGGCAAAGTTCGGTATTTTCGGCGATGGCAAGGAACTTCCGCAACTGGCAATGGCACGTTCTTTTAAGAACGGGGACTTTCGTAGTGGCTATTATCGGGACCAGACCTTCATGATGGCCTTAAATCTTTTAACGCCCAAAAACCTGTTCCATGCCCTTTATGCTACAGCGGATATTGAAAAAGAGCCAATGAGCGCAGGTCGGCAGATGGGCGGCCATTACCTCACCTATAGCTTGAACGAAGACGGTAGTTGGCGTGACCTGACACAACAGAAAAACAGTAGTGCCGATATATCTTGCACCGCAGGCCAGATGCCAAGATTATTAGGTCTAGCGCAGGCCTCGAAAATGTACAGGAACCTGAAAAATGTCGACGCCTCGAAATTCTCCAATAAAGGTAACGAAGTAGCTTGGGGTACCATTGGCAATGCCAGCACCAGCGAGGGCATGTTCTTGGAAACCGTCAATGCGGGCGGAGTGTTGCAAGTACCCATGGTTATCAGTATTTGGGACGATGATTACGGTATTTCCGTACCGCCCGAATATCATGCCACGAAAGAAGATATTTCGGAAATGCTCAGCGGTTTTCAACGTAGCAAAGACCAAAAGGGCTATGAAATGTTTAAGGTAAAGGGTTGGGACTATACCGCTTTAATGCATGCCTACGAAAATGCCTCCGATATCGCAAGGGAAGAACACGTGCCCGTAATCATACATGTTACCGAACTGACACAGCCTCAAGGACACTCCTCTTCCGGCTCCCACGAACGTTACAAAAGCGAGGAACGGCTGCAATGGGAAAAAGAACAAGATTGTAATGAAAAATTTCGGGAATGGATCCTGGAGACCGGCATTACAACCGAAGAAGAGCTGAAATCCATCGAAAAATCGATTTCAAAAGAAGTCCGGAGTGCTAAAAAAGAAGCTTGGGCGGAATATCTGGCTCCACACAAGGCCTTAAAAAAGACGTTGACGAGTCTGTTGGATAAAGTCGCTGCCAAAAGCCAGAACAAAAATTTCATCACCAAGTTAAAAAACGACCTGATTGCCATCGAAGAACCGATAAAAAAAGAGTTGGCCGTCAGTGCGCGAAAAGCGTTAAGATATTTGTTAGGTGAGGATTTTCCAGAAAAGATCGAGTTGCTTGAGTGGACCAACACCTTTTTAGAAGACACCCAACCCATATACAGTAAAAATCTGTATAGCGAAAGACCGAACAGGGCAACCAACATACCAGAAGTAAAACCGATCTATCCTGAAAATCCCGAAAAAGTAGACGGTCGTATCATAATAAGGGACAATTTCGACAAATTGTTCGAAAAATATCCGAATTCATTGATTTTTGGGGAAGATACAGGTGCCATCGGTGATGTAAACCAAGGGCTTGAGGGACTTCAGAAAAAATACGGAAAACTGCGTGTCGCGGATACCGGAATACGGGAAACCAGCATTATTGGCCAAGGTACCGGAATGGCCCTTCGGGGATTAAGGCCTATCGCCGAAATACAATATCTGGATTATATTTTCTATGCCTTGGCTACTTTGACCGACGATGTGGCCTGTTTGCGTTACCGAACGTTCGGCAAGCAGAAAGCACCACTTATCGTCCGAACACGGGGTCACCGTCTCGAAGGAATCTGGCATTCTGGATCACCGATGGGCGCTTTGATACATTCCCTTCGCGGCATGTATATACTTTCACCACGGAATATGACACAAGCGGCCGGTTTCTATAATACGTTGCTTAAAAGTGACGAACCGGCACTCGTTATCGAAAGCCTAAATGGCTATCGACTAAAAGAGGATCGCCCTGTTAATTTAGGGGAACTTTGTACCCCAATCGGGGTCGTTGAAACGATAAAGGAAGGCAGGGACATCACCTTGGTTTCCTACGGATCGACCTTGCGTATCGTTGCCCAAGCGGTCGATGAATTGAGAGAAGTCGGTATCGATGCCGAAATAATCGATGCCCAGACCTTACTGCCTTTTGACATCCGTCACGACACTTTGAAAAGCATAGAAAAAACCAATAGGCTGTTGGTTATCGACGAAGATGTTCCCGGGGGATGCTCTGCCTATATTCTTAATGAAATTTTAGAAAAGCAAGGGGCGTATCAATTTTTGGACAGTGCCCCCCGAACGCTAAGTGCCAAGGCCCACCGCCCAGCATATGGCACAGACGGCGACTATTTTTCCAAACCCAATTCAGAAGATGTGTTTGAAACGGTATATGCCATCATGCAAGAAAGTGACCCCCGGAACTTTCCGAAACTCCGGTAAAGTCCGGGGGAGGTTTTACAAAATAATAGCCATGGCCAACTTAAAGCTCAAGATAATTTTATTTAGATTTTAAAGTTCTATCGATTTTCGCCAACTTTGCCAAAGTTGAGGAGAAAAATTGATATTTTGTTCACCGTTAAACCGAAAAACACATGCAAAACAAACTTTTAAACGATGTTGGTCTGGCCTTGCTTCGGATTGCACCATCTGCTATGCTGCTAAGCCATGGCATCCCAAAATTTCAAAAAATTATTAGTGGTAATCTTGAATTCGGCGACCCATTAGGAATCGGAGCTGCGCCTTCCCTTTTCCTTGCGGTGATTGGCGAGGTTATCTGTCCAATATTGGTAATCATAGGTTTTAAGACGCGTTGGATGGCAGTGCCACCCGCAATTACTATGGCCGTGGCTGGCTTTATACACCATGCCGCGGATGATTTTGGCACTAAGGAAAAGGCGTTTTTATACTTAGTGTTTTTTGTAGTCATAATCCTATTGGGTCCTGGAAGATATAGTATGGATAGGAAATAAATATGCTTTATCCCATTTGAAAGAACAAAATTCACATAGTACCTAAAAGTGATGTAAGGCAGGTACTTTCTAATTTGAAAAAGGAAAGCAAGCCATGTCTGCCGAATTTCGGTTGAAGTCGGATAAAAGAATAGAATACTACTATATAATTTTTACCAAAAGCTCCTTCAATAAGTCGGACTGGGAAGCGGCATTAGCTCCGACCCCTTTTCCTTTCATATCCATTACCCGCAAGTGTGAGACAATACTGCTTACCCGTTTCATAGGATAGTTTCGTGCGGCGAGTTGAATTTCATCCACAAAGTAAGGATTGATCCGTAGTGCACTTGCCACACTTTTCGGAGAATGATCGTTTAGACCGTGATATTGCAATAGCTGTGTGAAAAAACTGTTCAACAGGGTTACGGTCAGCACAAAGGGATTGTCTTTCGGGTTTTGCGCAAAGTAGTTGATAATCCGGGTAGCCTTGACCGCGTCGCGCTCACCGATGGCTTTTTTCAGTTCAAAATTATTGTAGTCTTTGCTAATACCTATGTTTATTTCGATATCCGTAGGGGTAATCTCTGTATTTTTCGGTAGTACAAACTGTAGTTTTTCGAGTTCGTTGTTAATACGACTCAAGTCGTTACCTAAATATTCCGATAGTAAAATAGCTGCTTTATGTGAGATGCTATAGCCTTTGGCCTGAAGATGTTTACGTATCCATTCCGGTACCCGGTTTTCGTATAGTTTTTTACTTTCAAAAATGACTCCCTTTTCCTTAATCGCCTTATACAGCTTTTTTCTTTTGTCAAGTTTTTTGTACTTGTAGCATATAACAAGAACCGTTGTATTTTGGGGATTTTCGGCATACTTCAGCAGTTGTTCAATGGTTCGGGAAAGATGTTGGGCCTCCTTTACGATCACTACTTGCCTTTCGGACATCATAGGATATCTTTTGGC
>JAGXIC010000230.1 GCA_024635875.1 Pricia sp. | reverse complement strand
AATAAACCGGCAATTGAAGAGAAAATGCGGTACTTAAGCAAGGTGTTGGAACTTCCAAAGCACAGTACCGATGCCATTATAGAATACATATTGGAACTTAGAAAAGAGTTGGATATACCCCACACACTTGAAGAAATAGGGATTAACGAGGATGAGGCCAAAAGAATTGGAAAAATGGCTTTTTTGGATCCGTCTACCCCTTCAAACGCCATACCTTTGAGTGTGGGTGATTTGGAAAAGTTGTTTAGGGCCGCGTTAGCGGGTGATTTAAACAGTTTGTAGATGAAGCTCCTTATCGTAGAAGGCAATAATGAAGAGGCGCGGGTGCAAAGGGAGGTCTTTGGTATAAAGCCCTACCATCTTATGTTTAAAGAAATGCTTCATTTTCTATTGCCCAACGTACAAACGGAAGTAGTCTTTCCGGCCGATGGATCTAAAAATTTACCAACTGCCAAACAATTAACAAAGTATAACGGAATACTATGGACGGGCAGTTCTTTAAGTGTAACGGAAAACATACCCTCGGTAACCGATCAGCTTGAATTTGCGGAAACAATTTTTGAAAGTGGCACACCCTTGTACGGCAGTTGCTGGGGTCTACAGGTAGCGACAACAGTAGCAGGAGGCAAAGTTGCACGCGGCAACAAGGGATTGGAGTTTGGAATCGCCAATGATATTACGCTCACTGAGCTAGGTTTGAAAAGCCCTTTTTTTTCGAAAAGAAAATCAAATTATTCCGCACTCTGCATACATTTTGACGAAGTAGTTAAAATTCCCGAGAACGCTTTGGTATTAGCCAAGAATCCACATTCCGAAGTTCAGGCCATGGTATTGGATTATAAAAAATCATCTTTTTTCGGGGTACAGTACCATCCGGAATTCAAAACCTCCGATATGGCCAAGATCACTTCTCTTTTATCGGGAAAATTGATAAACAGTGGTCGTTTTACTTCGGTCGCCGAAGTTGAAGCATTCGTCGTGCGATTGTTGGAGGAAAGGAATTTACCTCAAGAAATTGTCGATTACAAACTCCACACTCAAGAAATAGGGGCTTGGCTGGAATATATATCCCAGCGTTGAAATCAAATTTAGAAGCAGACCCGCTCTATGTGTTTTGCGTCGAAGTCCTCACCGGTAAGGCTGTTCGCGACCTCTTCCGCATTGGCGAACACCAGGTGCTGGCCGAGGTTTCTAGCTTGCCCTTCTCAATAAAGCCTTCGCAATAATTTAGGTTGTACCCCATCTGAAACAGATTGTGATTCACACTAGAGTCTGGAGTGTGACCTACCCAGTGGAATCCAAATCCACGCGGGAGTACGGCAACAGTTTTATTGGCAGCGAAATCAGGTATTAAGGGAGGGTGCATTGTCCAGTCCTAAATAATCCATACAGATATTATTTAGGACTGGACATAAATCCCAAAATGGGTAAATCGTTTTAAAAGGAATTTTTATTCCTCGTTCCTGAATATAAAAGCAAACTGTTCCGCTTGGTTGGTTACCGTCGAGACCACTTACGGGACCGTGGGTCTCGCAGTCAGTATGGTACATCCCTACCACATGCCATTCCAGCTCATCGGTCAGGGCACAGTCCTCGATCTCGCCCATGGTTAGTTCCATATTTTTGTGGGATGCAGAATTATCGAAAAACGTCCCACACGACCTATGATTGTAAGTACCATATAGTTTGGATAACCAAATATAGGAATAAGGTTTTGGGCGGCGAGGTAGGCAAACGTGTCCGTGAACTGGTAAGGGAGATATGCAAGCGCAACGATGTCGAGATTTTAAAGGGACATGTCTCGAAGGACCACGTACATCTGTTCGTTTCGGTGCCACAACATCTGACGATATCAAAATTGGTCCAGTACCTGAAGGGGGGAGAGTTCATATAAGTTGATGCAAGAAAACAAACAGGTCTCCCGACTTTTTTGGGGCCGCCATCTTTGGGGCAGGGGATATTTTGGGGCCACCTCCGGGAACATCACGGATGAAATGATAATGGAGTACATCGAAAATCAGGACAACAATGAAAAGGATGGGGAATTCACCATCGTCGATTAGCTTTAGTCGCCTATAGGCGAAATTCAAACCCATCGGTCTTTAGCCGATGGTAGGTTAGTTCAATCGGATCAATACTTTCTCGAATCCTAAATAAAGAATGTAACTATTTAATTATCAGTTTATTAATTAATTATAGTAGCGTGCTAGCTTAGCTAGTAATTTCCTAGAACAGAAGAGAAATTTGCGTATATTTATGTGTTGGCTGCTATACTGGTAGGCGCACTATTTTTTAAATTTTAACTCCTCTGTTATAAAAAAAATTGTTATTTGCACAATGTTGCTTTTCGTGACCACAAGTTCATATAGTCAACAAACAAATCCTATCCAACCATTAACCAGTCAGGACTACCTAAAAAAAAGTAAAAACAAAAAGACAGCCGCGTGGGTTTTATTAGGGGGCGGAACTGTATTGATAGGTGCAGGTCTTTTGATCGGCAACCGCAAGGAATCCAGTTTTGATGATGCAGCTACCGGTGGTGTTATTGCTGGTATTGGCATCCTTTCAACTATTGGCAGCATTCCCCTTTTTATTGCGTCAGGACGGAACAAAAGAAAAGCGATGAATGTTTCTACGTATTTTGAAATACGAAAAAATCCTGCCATCACACAAACGGGCACAGCATTCCATTCTTCGCCGAGCCTATCAATAAAAATTAATTTTTAGCAAACCACTATAAATAAATCTACGTTTAATTTATTTACGGCTTTCCTCTATAAGGCAAGAAACACAGCTGGCTACATGGGGTTTTACGTCAGCAGGACTGACGTTGTTATGTCCCAGCTTTTGTATTACTATCAGCTGCACATCCGGCTAACCGAACACAGATGAGTCTTTGTAGTTACCTTCAGCAAAATATTTTTAATCGGCTTCAGTTCCGGGCTGGACGATTTTCAAATACCGCTAAATCGCCAAACCGCAGCGGTTAGAAGCAAGTTTTGTTGAACCCCTATCATAACATAAGGTGAATGGATTGTTTTGCATAGCTTAACGAAATGGAAATAGACCACATTTTTATTTTCACCGACACCAACGGTAGAATTGTTGATGAACTTCTTTCTTTTGGACTCAAGGCCAATGATAGTAGGGTCCACCAAGGGCAAGGAACAACTAATCGCACATTTTCCTTTGAGAATTTCTTTTTGGAAATCGTGTGGGTGCATAATGAGCAGGAAATCAAAAGTGATCTGGTCAGGCCAACGGGACTTTGGCAAAGGGCAGCTTTTTTTAAAAACAATTTCTCACCGTTTGGACTAATTATTGAAAATAACGAAGACTCCGACCATCTGTTCGAGAATGCATATAAATATCAACCTGAGTACTTCCCGGACGGAATGGCATTTGATATTTTACAGAACTCCCTTCACCCCGACTTACCTTGGACCTGCAGATTGCCGTTCAAAAGAGAAAAGAACGCAGAAAGAGCTATAGTAAGTCATAACCTTGGGTTGAAATCCCTTACCAAAGCAACTTTTCAATACTGTGGTCTTGGCAATGAGGACTTCTTTGACCATTTTAAGGATGAAAAGTCAATTCAATTTATTAAGTCGGACAAAATTTGGCTAACCTTAACCTTCGACAAAGGCGAACAAGGATTGGAAAGGACATTTGAAAAACTACAATTAACCATAGCGTACTAAAATTAGATGGGTAAAATTACAATGGAAACTGCAACAGATCCTTTCCAACAATAATATTTCCAGAAAACGTATTGCGCACGGCATCGATCCAAACTTGGTCCGTCATGGCCTGATCGTCAGGTGGCACAAAGTGATTTAAAACAAGGTTTTTTACGTTCGCTTCCTTGGCGATCTTGCCGACATCCTCGGCCGAAGTGTGGTGGGAAAGAATGCTCGCCCTCAATTTGGTCGCATTGGGCCGTCTCCTTACCATTTCATCCACCGCCGGGCCTAATAGCACCTCATGGATCAGATAATCGGCTCGTTTTTAACCGTCCCCGACATTTTCTTTCATGACACAATTGATAATGAGAACAAACATGATTCCGAAGCCTGAAGTTATTTTTATTCCTTTCGCCGTTTTACAAATTAGCGTTCTATCATGGCCAATATTACTGCCAACCCATGTCAAAAGAATATACAAACAAAACTAGACGGCTACGTCCCACAATGTTTGTTATTAGGGTTTCATTAAAAGTTCATTATAAGTTGTTTCTATCACAACCCCTTTCGTCAAAGTCTGGTAAACCACACAATATCTTTCGGTCAATTTTGCGAGACTCTGCATTTCTTCGGCCGTCGCCTCACAGTCCAACATAAACGCAAGCCGAATTGTTTTAAAGCCTACTGGTACTTCCTTAGAAACCCCTAAGGTGCCACGAAAGTCCAGATCGCCCTCCGCCGAAACAGCCCCCTCTTTGATATCCACTCCGATTGCGGTCGCTACCGCTTTAGGCGTAACGCCCGCACATGCGACCAATGCCTCCAAAAGCAGATCGCCCGAACAAGCGAGCATACCGTCACCCCCCGTTGCCGGGTGAAGTCCTGCTTCTGCCAATGCACTGGGCGATGTTCCCATTGAGGCGGCAAGCTATTCAAAAGCTGCCACTGCCCTTGCCAATTTAAAAAAATATGATCAGGCAACAACCGTGATAAAAAAAGGGATGGGCCTTGTAGATGCCCATACGCAACCCATTATTAGTTCCCAGCTAAATTCGGCGATGGGGACCCTATTAAAACTGCAGGGAAAATATAATGAAGCCATTCCCTATTTTGAAAAAAGCCTCCAGGCCTTTAAAGATGCCGATCAATTTGATGAAAATATTGGTGAAATTTATTCAGACCTTTCAACATCTTATGAAAAAACCGGTGCTTTTGATAAAGCACTATCAAATTTTAAAAATTATTCCAAAATTAAAGATTCCGTAAGGACAAAGGAAAATATACAAAAGGCCACTGAACTTACCATGAACTATGAGTTCGAAAAAAAGGAACAGGCACGGCAAATAGAACAAAAAAATAAAGATGCTGCCGCCCGGTCCCGGCAACTGGCATTGAGTATAGGTTTGGGGCTGACCCTTTTGCTGGCTTTTGTGGCGTATAGGGCCCTAAGGATCAAACAAAAGGGCAATTCCCGTTTGCGGCTTCAAAAAGAAGAAATTCAAAGTACCCTGACCCAACTGGAAAACACACAATCCCAACTTATTCAGGCAGAAAAAATGGCAAGCCTTGGGGAATTAACTGCAGGCATAGCCCATGAAATTCAAAATCCCTTGAATTTTGTCAATAATTTTTCAGAAGTGAGCAATGAACTGGTTGACGAAATGAAAGAGGAGCTTTCTAAGGGCAACTATGACGAGGCCGAACAAATTGCAGATGACGTAAAACAAAACCTTGAAAAAATCAACCATCACGGCAAACGTGCCGATACCATTGTAAAAGGGATGCTCCTGCACAGCCGAAGCAGCAGTGGCACAAAAGAACCAACAGACATCAATGCCCTGGCAGACGAATATCTGCGCCTCGCCTATCACGGTCTAAGGGCAAAAGACAAGTCCTTCAATGCCACCATGAATACGAATTTTGAACCATCGCTCAAAAAAATAAATGTAATTCCGCAAGATATCGGTCGGGTTATCCTCAATCTGATTACCAATGCATTCTACGCCGTAACGGAAAGAAAGCAACAGGCCGATAGCGACTATGAACCAACGGTAACCGTCAGTACACTTAGAAATGGACAGGGTAAGGTATTGATAAAAGTCAGCGACAATGGAAATGGGATTCCCGAATCCGTAAAAAACAAAATATTCCAACCTTTCTTTACCACTAAACCTACGGGAAAGGGAACGGGATTGGGCTTGTCATTAAGTTACGATATCGTAAAGGCCCATGGCGGGGAATTATTAGTAGAAAGCAAAGAAGGTGAAGGAACTGAATTTCTTTTCAGCCTTCCCATTGTTTGAATCGCGGATTTTAAAAGATTAATGGATTACACAGAACATAAATACAGAATTGAAATACAAAGACATAACCAAAAAAATAATTGGAACCTCATTTGAAGCTCACAAATTTTCGGGAAATGGCTTTACTCATTGTTTAAACTATCTAAAGGCTTACAAAATTGAAGTTAGTCCATCGATAAATTTTTGCAGTAAGAGTTAAACTTTCAAAAGACTTGTTCTTTAAAATTCATAAAGACTAAAATTCAAATTAGAGATCATCAAACGAAATCAGTGAAATTCATTAATCCTTTAAAATCCGTGATATGAAAATATTAGTAGTAGACGACGAGCAAGATGTGCAATTGCTATTCCAACAACGGTTCAGAAAGGAAATCAGAAGCGGGGAATTGCATTTCGTATTTGCCTTTTCGGGCGAGGATGCCTTAAAAGTGATGGAAAAAATGGATCAGAAGGCCGTACTGATTTTATCGGACATCAATATGCCAGGCATGACCGGCCTTGAACTGTTGAAAACGATAAAGGAAAAATATGTGAAACCCCCGCCGTTCGTAATGATGATCACCGCTTATGGGGACGAGGAAAACAGAAATATGGCAAAAAGTCTGGGCGCGGACGACTTTTTGACCAAACCAGTCGATTTTACACTTTTAAAAAACAAACTAAAAGAACTTACATGATGGCTAAAATACTGGTGGTAGATGACGAGGCGGATCTCGAAGTCCTTATAAAACAGAAATTCAGAAAAAAAATTCGGGAAAAGGAATATGAGTTCCTTTTTGCGAAAAATGGCAAGGTTGCGCTCGAAAAACTGGTTGAAGCTACTGATGTGGATATCGTTTTGAGCGATATCAACATGCCCGAAATGGATGGACTTACCTTATTGTCCAAACTTAATGAGCTGAACCCGTTGTTAAAATCGGTTATTGTCTCGGCCTATGGGGATATGGCGAATATTCGCACGGCCATGAACAGGGGCGCTTTCGATTTCATCACCAAACCGATAGATTTTGAAGATCTGACCGTTACGATGGAAAAGACCCTGAAACATTCCCAGCAGCTTAAAGAGACCCTAAAGGCCATTAAAGAGAATAACATTCTTAGGATGTATGTAGATGAAAATGTGCTTAACTTTATGGGCGGCAAGGAGTATGAATCTACCATTATGGCCAATGAGAATATTGAAGCAACGGTAATGTACATAGATGTGTGCGGTTTTACCGCCATTAGCGAGACTACACCTGCCGATGTGGTCGTTAATATGCTCAATACTTATTTTGATGTAATGGTAAAAGAAATTATCGCACAAAAAGGCTATGTAGACAAATTTATTGGCGATGCCATTATGGCGGTCTTTCGTGGAGAATACCACCTTGACCGGGCCATAGATGCGGCTTTGGCGATACGGCAGCAGATTGGCATTTTATCCGAATCAATAGGTATAGCTGACTATAGGCCAAAAGTTTCCATCGGTATCAAAAGTGGTGAAATGATTTCAGGCAATATTGGATCTGCCAGTTTAAGGCGACTGGACTATACCGTTATTGGGGACACCGTAAATACGGCTTCCCGACTTCAAGATGCGGCCCAACCAAATCAAATTCTGATATCGGAAAATTGCTATGAAAATGTCAAAGAAGCATTTCAATGTAAAAAAATCGGAAGTATTGCAGTGAAGAACAAAGCACAGCCACTCATCGTATATGAAGTGCTGGAATAAACAAGATAATGTAGTAGCCTTTAAATTGAATAGACTCATGGAACATTTAGATAAACCTGAACAAGCCGAGAACCCAATAACGCCTGAAAATCCTAAGTTGAAGGGTAAACGAAGAAAACCTTCTAAAAACCCTTATGAAGGAACGCATACCGAAGAGCTGGTGGATCATTATTGGGGCAGTATCAATTACGTTTTTGGGCTTATCAAGGCATCGGAGATCAAGGCAGGTCTTATACTTTCTTTCTTTGGGATTCTTTTGAGTTTTTTATATCAAAATTTAATTGTGCTTCTAAATGTGGCCTCGGACTTCCCTTTTATTTATATCCTTGTAGTGCTTTGGTTTTGTGCGACATTGATTTCCATCTATTTTTGTATCCGATGTTTTATGCCAAAGATAGAGGGTAAGTTTGATAAAAACGTTTTCTTTTTTAAGGATGTCATTACAAAATTTGGAACTATAAAAGAGTTCTCAAAGACTTTTTACAAGATAAGCCTTGATGAGGAAGAACTTTTCGATCAGTTGGGTCAACAGATTTATGTAATATCAAAAATCGCCGCGTTTAAGTTCAGATATGTAAACAGGGCAATTCGCTTCTTGGCCATAGGTCTGGTTTTAATTCTCCTAATAGTTGTATGTTCAGCGGTTATCGCTTCAACGTAAAGGTGCACCGCTTGCAAACGCTACGGAAGCCAAAAGAATTATTTTTCTCATTTCTTTATTGTTTTTAGGTCCTACTCGTATGGCTTTTCGACTCACGATATAAACTTGCTGATCGCCAAGGTTAAATTCGGTTTTTGAATTGACCGTTTCCTATGGCTTTTCGACTCACGATATAAACTTGTTGATCGCCAAGGTTAAATTCGGTTTTTGAATTGACCGTTTCCTAGTAGGATTTATTAAAATTTCCGCCAACACAAACATATTGGAGAGAAATCAAGCCTTTTGTCCATAGGGTTTTTTGAGGTTTCTATACTTATCCATTTCCTTCTTGTCAATTTGTTGTCTGTCTGCATGATATCACACCTTATTTAACTTTTTTTAAAGCGTCATTTAGAACTCGTATTTGATTTGGATCTTTATATGACGAGTTATTAAGATTTTCTAATGCTTTGTTT
>JAGXIC010000229.1 GCA_024635875.1 Pricia sp. | reverse complement strand
TGCACATTAGGAGGTTCGTTTTGGAAATTCCTTTGACAAGAGGATATTTTTTCCTTCCAATAGTTTTATTGTTATCCAACATTCACATTGAATAAATACCCAACTAACGCAGTCAAACCCATAGCTATAGTTCCCCAAAATATAAATCTAACAATTGCCTTACCTATACTTGAACCTCATGTTTTACCAGCCAATGCTCCTAACAATATCAGGAAGAAAAGAGCAAAGCCAAAAAGAGAATACTCCATACTATTTAACGGCAAAAAGAGCGTGACTAAAAGAGGTAATATCCCTCCTAAAGAAAATGCAGCACCTGAAGCAAGTGCAGCCTGTATTGGCTTAGCTTGACCTATTTCGTTTATGCCCAATTCGTCCCGAACATGTGCGCCCAGCACATCATGTTCTGTTAACTCTTTTGCAACCGTTAGCGCGGTTTCCTTTTTTAATCCTCTTTGTTCGTAAATCTGCGCTAGAATTTGCAGCTCAATTTCGGGCGTTTCTTCCAATTCTTGTTTTTCACGTTCAATGTCCGCTTTTTCAACATCTGTTTGAGAACTCACGGAAACATATTCTCCAGCTGCCATTGATAATGCACCGGCGACCAAGCCTGCTAACGTTGCTAATATAATGGGTTCTCTAATATCACTTGCTGCCGCAACTCCTATTGCGAGACTTGCCGTTGATAAAATACCATCATTTGCACCTAGAACCGCTGCTCTCAACCAATTACTGCGATGTATGTAATGGCTGTCTAAATATTTATCAATATTCTTTGTGTTTCATTCATTTTTTAGGCTTTTACGATGTGTTAGGTCTAATACGGAAAGCTTGTGAGTATGACAAAGCCTTATTAGCATAAGGCTATTTCTCAAGAGCGTCTCAATTTTTCCACCTTTTTGTTAATTCCCCCGATCCTTAATCGGTAAACGTATAGTGCACCCTAGCAGAAATCCCTACGGATTCACAACACTAGAAAAAGAGTGGTTTTGGTATTGCATTGTCCATAACCAAGCGAGTTCCATTTATATGAATATTATTCAGACTATTCGGTAAAACTAAAACATAAACAAGATTTCAGAAATGATATTAGTCATGACAATTAGTGGTAAAATCAAATCTCATAATACGGTCGCTAAAGCTACTATTGCAGAATGATAACAAAGTTCTTAAAAGGTTTCTTTCAAATTATTCCCATATTCCTTTTAGGGAATACTCATTGAATGGCAAAACTCCGGATTGAAATACAATAACATGAGGGTCGTTTTTAAATTAAAATTTAACAAGTGAAAATAGGATGGATTTTCAAAAATCCATCCTATTTTAAGGTCAACATGATTTATATCATTTCCTAAAACCAAACATCAAAATAGTTTTGTTGTATAAATCCAAAGAAGGTGGATAAAGTATGTCAATTTGTTAATCCTAAAACATATAAAAAATGAAAAAAACAAATTCCAAAACACTGATAACGCTGTTGGTAGCAGTAGTAATAAGTCCAACCACGAGTGTCAATGCTCAAAGGGGAAATGGGGATGGGGCCAAAACTCCAATTATGGAAAAATCTTCAATTCTAAGACAATAGCGACCTTGACCGGATCGATAGTTGCCGTGGAACGGATCGTCCCCGTAGCAAAAAATGTTCTATGGCCTTCATCTAAAGGTTAAAACAGGGACGGAAACAATTTCTGCCCATTTGGCGCCTACTTGCTATCTCGATAACCAAGAAATACAATTCAGCAAAGGTGACAAGATAATGGTAGAGGGTTCTAGGGTAAGCTTTCAAAATGTTCCAGCCATTATTGCAACTGAAGTTGAAAAAAACGATGATGTCCTGAAACTAAGGGACACCAACGGGTACCCAGTTTGGAGTGGATGGCGAAAAAAGGGAATGGGGAAAAGAAGGAACATTAATTAATCATGGAATTGATAAAAATTTCTAATCTCTCAATATCAAAATTATGAATGATACACATTTTCATTTAGTCTTGAATCATTTACCGATCATTGTGCCTTTAGTCGGCTTACTTGTAATGATCGGAGGTTATGTACTACGTTCGGAAATCATAAAAAGAACGGCGTTTCTCATTTTTGCCTTTGGGGCATTGGCTACTATCCCTGCTTTTTTGACAGGCGAAGGGGCCGAAGAAGTGGTAGAGCAAATACAAGGTATCGATGAGAAGTTTATAGAACCGCATGAGGAGGTAGCTGAAACTTTTGCCATTTTATCTTACATTTTAGGAGCGATTTCACTTTTGGGCCAATGGGCCAGTTATAAACAAAAACCATTTGCTGGCCTTGTATCCGTACTTACAACACTATTTGCAATTGTTGTCCTCTTTTTTGCCCAACAAACGGGAACTACCGGCGGCGAAATCAGGCATACAGAGATAAGGACCAATAATGTATTGAATGCGAGCGATTCGGAAACTATGGAAAAGGAGCATAGCGATGATTAGCACTTTATGAAAAAAAGTGAGGTGGCATCAAAATATATCTCGAACAGGCCAGATAGAATTTTTAGGACAGACGTACAGCAACTCTTTGGGGGCCGTAAAAAGCAAAATGGCATTTTCTGTATATGGATAATTCGGATGGCAATCCCTTCAATCCCTATGAAACTTCCTATGATAACTTTCTGAGATATATGAACGTGCCGGATACCTGTACATATGATTGGGAAGGTGATCCCCACCCCCGCCATTCCTTTGCCAAAACCATTATAAAGATAAGGGGAAAGAACTATTCGGTAAAGGCAAATTCCATGGTACTTTTGGCCGCTATGTAAGATGTTTGGAATAAGAAATGGGAATAATTACTTAAGGTGTTGTCTAAAAGGATTACTGGCCCATTGATTTACACATTACAGATGAACTTAGGGTTCTTGTCATAAATCAATCACCTGCATTCCGAGAAACGAAACAACTTCAACCTTCCCTACAATCTGTGGGGGATACCAAACCATTATCGGGATCAACTCCTCCCGAAACGATGCACCAGCAAATAGTATTGGCATCATCTAATAAGAACCAGGGATTATCCCCTCCTTCCATCATCCCATAGGGGTTTCTAGCGCGAAGGAATTTGCAGATGAATTTGTTGGGTGTATTTCCATAGAGCGATAAGGTACCGGAGCGGCCGCCCCTAAAACGATGCTCGCCGTACGACATGTATTCCCCGAAACCTCAAAAACTACCGCTAAATCTCCCAGTGACCAGTCATAAGATTCACGGGCCACTTGTTTAATATAAGCACTCTTGGTATTTTTTGTGGGCGCCGGAAGAATAATTTCCTTTGTTTGGAGGTTGTTTTCCATTGCAATATCCTTACTGGGAGGAACAAAGAAATCATCCATAGTCACTTTTTTCTTTTCTCCTTCACCATTAATGCTAACAACACTGGCATTAAAGGCCATAAGTGCCGTAGCTATAGAGGATGCATGAAGGCTTACGCAAGAACCATTATCGATAATAGCGTGATTTTCATTTTCGCCTGTTTCAGAGTTGCGGGCAAAACAACGGTCTCCTCCTTTGCGGAAGCAATCATGATCGGCAGAATGAAAATACCAGCATCGGTTACGCTGGGCTATATTACTACCCAAAGTAGACATATTACGCAGTTGGGGGGGTGGCAGCATGGTTTACCGCTTGATGGAGTGCCAAATAATTATTCTTGATTTCCACATTTGACGCTATTTCGGCCAAGGTAACATTGGATTCAATACTCATCCCTTTTTTAGGGTCATAGCTGATTTTGTCAAGCCCTGGAATGTTTCGAATATTGATGATTTCTTGAGGTTTAAGCAAGCCTTCCTTGACCCAGTCGAACACATCTATACCACCGGATTTAAATACCGATGCCTTATTTGTATGCTCGTATAGCTATCCGGATACTGTTGAATTCACTTGTTGAAGGGCATCTTCAATGGGCGTGGCTTCGTACCAACTAAATTATTCATGTCTTCGTATTTGTTACATGAGAGACTTTATTCAATGCTTTGAGAATACTGGATGTGGGGTAATGGGTATTTCATACAACCTTACCCCAATGGCGTTATAAATTGCATTGGCAACCGCGGCTGCCGTTGCAATATTTGCAGGTTCCCCTATTCCATAGGCATCCGTTGAGGAAAGTGCGGAATATTCTTCCACAATTAGGGTTTCAATCTCCGGAATTTCCATGTAAAATGGCACCTTATACTGATCTACATTGGCATTCATCATATGACCCGTTCCTTTGTCCATCACCCTATTTTCATACAATGCATAGGATACATCTTGAATGATGCCGCCATTTATTTGACTTTCCAATTGACCAATATTGAGCGGTCGGCCACAACTGTGGGCGGCGGCGATTCTATCTACCTTTACAAATCCTGTATCGGTATTAACACTTACTTCCGCAAATTGTACTGAGCCCAAATCACCATAGGCCAGACCCCATGGTTGTTGAAAGCCACCATAATCATCTGATTGGCTTGTGATTTTGCTAATTTGGCTGGTCCGCATTAATTTGGTCGCCTCTTTAAAGGGCATTTTCAAATTAGAATCCTTTTTATTACTTACCTTTCCGTTCTCAATAAACAATTCCGATGACTCCGTTTCCCATTTTTTTGCGACCTATTTCAATAAGGCCTTTTTTGCTTCAAAAGCTGCATTATGGGTCGGAGGGGTAATTGCTTGGCATAAGGGCTTGAAAGAACTACAAATGGCCATGAGCAAAGCGGCCAACCGCCTGGTCTTGGCAATCATTATCGCGGCACTTTCCATCGGTTCCCCGATCTTGATCATCACCAAAATGCCGCCCTTGGTCAATGGGGTTCCCTTGTTGGGTGCTGTTGGGTTCGTGCTTTCCGCTATTCTTGGGTTTTTGGTGGTCATCTCCATATTTCGAAACAACCGGTTTTAACCAACAGTTCGTATGCAATTCGACCAGACCGTCAATGAAATTTTGGATCCCTATATTCTGGGCGTACTTATAAGTATGGGTATCGGCTTGATCTTGGGTCTGGAAAGGGAATACGACAAACTAAAGGACGATAATGGTTTTGCGGGCATTCGCACTTTCCCCATCGTGACGATCTTGGGCTATCTGCTGGGCAATCTAACGGAAACATTTACACCTTGGTTGTTGATTGTCGCTTTCGGGACCTTCATCTTGTTTTTGGGTATCGGCCATATTCCCAAACTTGGAAAAGGACCGACCACGGGCATGACCACCAACTTGGCCTTGATCGTTACTTTTGTCCTGGGGGTCATGGTTTCCGAAAAATTGTATCGTGATTCCGTAGCCACGGCGGTCATCATCGTTACGCTACTTTCATTGAAGACCACTTTTAAATCGTTCATTAAAAATATTACCTCGGGAGAGCTTTCCGCTTTTATTAAATTTGCCATTATCGCGTTGCTGATATTGCCCTTTTTGCCCAATAGGACCTATGGACCGAATGATCTCTTGAATCCGTTCGAGATCGGGTCTATTGTTGTCATAGTATCCTTTTTGAATTTTATCGGATACTTTTTGGTCAAATACGTAGGTTCTAGAAAGGGCATTTTATTGACGGCCATTTTAGGCGGATTGATCTCTAGTACGGCAGTGGCATGGAACTACGCCTCAAGAAGTAGGGAAGCTCCCGAACTATCTCAAAAATATAGTGCGGGCATCATCATTGCCTCGGCGATCATGTTTCCCCGACTGGCCTTGCTGGCATATGT
>JAGXIC010000228.1 GCA_024635875.1 Pricia sp. | reverse complement strand
ATGTTGTGTCGGTCTATGGTAGCCTTGCACACAACGAACGCTACATTATCCTTTTTTGCCAATTTTTCCAGTTCATCGGCCACTGTCGATTTGTTCTTGTTGACCATGTCATAGGCCCCGCTGTACATAACCACCTCAAATTTGGAATCGGGATATTCCTCGGACATATATTGTACATGTCGTATCGTCGACCCGTGTAAGGCTGTGTCATCACTGGTAACATCGAATACGACTTTTATATGTTCTTCTTGTGCCAATAGCAACGAGGTGCCGCCCATGACCATACTTAATAAAATGATATACTTTTTCATGTTTTAAATTTTATGACCTGCCTAACAGACAGGCCGTTTGCTACTTAATTACTTGCAAAAATATAGCCGCAGCCATTTTCCTGTGCCCTGCCCAAGGCCCAAACACCAGAGGGTACCACTTGAATGCCAGGTTGTACGCCATCTATCCATTCTTTATACACCTTTTTTGGATCAAGCCCCATTTTTTGTGCAACTGCACCACTATTTACCGAAAGGGCCAAATTGCAGACGCAGAATAGTGCGCCTCTGGCTTGCATATCTTTTATACCCTGAATAACCGGCATTGGAAAATCCCCCTCCTTGGGTTCATAATAAGGATTACGTAGTGAAGGGGCTTTGGTACTATTGTCGTTCACCCCGAAAACTTCTACTAGATTGTACTTTTTCCATAGTTCGGATTTCAAGGCAAAGGGAATGGCATTGTGGCGCAGAACCGTCATCGCGGTAATATCATCATCGCTTGATCCGGTTTCGTTATTACTTAAATAAAAAGCCCAGTTCCATATAATGGGAAATCCGTCATGCGGGGTAGAACCGTCGTAAACGATACGGTGTTTCCCTTTGATTTTCTTGAACCATTCATCCGCTTCACTCATCTTTTCATCATCGAAAGACGGTACATTGGCATAGATGGGATTGGTGAACAGGGGTAGCGTACTTGCAGTGGCCCCCATTAGCATCGCGCCCATAAACGTTCTTCTTGAATTCTTACTCCTTGTTTCCATAATGATTTATTTAGATTTAACAATATTGTACTCTTTTTTATAGTGTTCCATAATGGGTTGAAACGGCCCTAATCGATGCTGTACCAATGAAAAAGTATCGGCATAGGGGGGATAGGGCGTTGAGACCGGTTTTTTCTGCAGATCGGGAAAATCGGCTTCCCGATTTTCTTTTAGTGGCCTACGCTGCTGGTTGATATAGCCAGCAACATCATAGGCCTCTTCATCTGTCAAAATAGGGTTGTCAAAAGTGGCCCCGAATGGCATATTGGCCTTGATAAATTGTGCCGCAGTGATAACCCTTGTCATGCCCGCGCCGTTGTTATACGAATCATTTCCCCAAAGTGGCGGGTATTCATAGGTAGTACCGGCTACTGATTTTTTCCCCTGCCCGTTTTTTCCATGGCACACAATACAGTGTGCTTTAAATACACCTGCCCCCTTTTCTAAATTTACAGCTCTATTGGGAATCTCAATTTTCACAAATCCCTGTCCTTTGATCTTTCCGTCTTTAGGAGCAAATCGACTCAACCAGTTGAGGTAGGCGACCATACCCTTCAGTTCCTTGCTATCCGGTGGAAGCATGTTGCCATTCATGCTGCGTTCCATACAACCGTTGATACGTTCTTCGATTGTCCCCATCTTGTTCTCCCTGCCTCTGAACTGAGGGAACCTTTGAATAACTCCGATTAAAGGGGCCGAATAAGGTTTTGTACCGGACCCTAAATGGCAATTGGTACATGACAGATTATTCCCAGTATAGCAATTGTTCTTTTCTGCACTGGCCGGACCGATATATTTAGAGGTGTTATGGAATACCTCGTAACCTTGTTTTATTATTATATTATCATCGGAATCGTCCAGTTGCGAAACGTCATAATTCACGGCATAGACATCGATGTTGGAATTATCATTTCCGTTTTGCTCCAAAGAGCCATTAAAACAAGTGCAAAGCAACGCGCACGTAGGCAATAATAGTAGGGCGAAGGGCATGGAAAGATGCCGGAAGAGTCTCCGAATATCTTTGATAAACCTAATGTCTTTCAACTGTTTTCATATTACTTTTATTCTATTTTTAATTGGTCGTACTTCCTGAAATTTGGACGGTACTATCCTAGTGGACATCGCATGTCCACCTCCACTTTTAGAATATATGGGGGAGTATTGGCAGTTAGTTAAATTGGAGATCTTGCTTCAATTTAATACCGTAAAACTACGATGGGAAATGTGGGGAAAATGTAAGTTTTGTTTCAAAGGTTCGCACATTTGAACCATCATTGTACTTTTTGGCTCTAATGATGTAACAATTGGTTCATCGTGATTAATAGCTATTAAATACGTGCGGAAATTTTAGCAAAGGAGGTCGGGAGCACCTCGTATCTATTTCTAAAAACCCGGGTAAAATAGGTGGGGCTGTTGAAACCAAGATCATAGGCTATCTCCGCCACTGTTTTATAATTTTTTTTTAGGGCCTTGAGCGATCTTCGCAGTCGTAGTTCCCGTATCAAGGTGTTCGGTGACATACCGGTCAACGCCTTTATCTTTCTATAGTTCTGTGCCTTGCTGAGGCCCAATAACCTACCCAATTCTTCACTTTTGAAGTTAGGGTCGTTACACTTATCGCTTAAAATTTCAATTAATTCCTCACAGAATGAAAAGTCGGTCGTATCGACAATCTTAACATGGGAGTGGTTTACCTTTGGGACATTCGATTCTTTTTGTGAAAGTGCCTTGGTATTTGCATCTAAATAGACCACATTATTGAGCCCGATCTGGCAAAGTGTGCGTACTCTTTTTTTGGTTACCTCGAACAGGTCGATTCCCTTTTCGTCAACAGGGGTTCCGCTGACCAATGCCAATCTGTATTCAAAATTATCGGGAACGGTCTGCAATAAATTGGCTATGGCCATGGCTGCAATAATTGCATCGGAAGCCAACAAAAAAGAAGCCATTGTCTCATCATCATTCGGTTGGCGCACTATTTTACCGTGAAATTTTTCAATCAAATTTTTTGTTTCAATTATATAGTGCTGGTATCTTCCTGAAAAATCTGAAGTGTTTACCTGCATAATGGTTCTGAACCCATTATCAAGATTGCCGTCGGCCATATAGGCCAAATCATCTTTTTGGGTACTACCGCGTGCCATAAAAATGTTATACTCGTCATCGGAGACCTCGATAATATTACAGGCAGTCATACCATGGGATTCTTCATGAGTTTTGTGGCAGGCTTTTTTGTTCGGGCCTTCCATCAAGCAAAACACCATTTTGTCTGCTTCGTTTACCCAATACTTGCGTTGTATTACCCCAAAACGCTCTTGCACTGAAAGATCTCGCAAATGGGCCTGGATTACATCCTCGACCGTAAAGTCATCGGAATCTACCGTGTGTATGTCCATGTAAAGTGGCATAATGCGTGTTTTAGGTTTTACGTTTTCAATTTAGAGTAACTTAACGGGAGAAGGCCAAACCGCTGCTGAAAGCATTTGATAAAATAGGAGGAGCTGTTGAAGCCGGTGTCATAAGCGGTTTGCGATACATTTCGTCCTTTTTTCCCCAAAAGTTGTAACGATTTCATCAATCGATATTCACGTAGCAAGGCATTGGGCGATTTACCGGTTGTACCAGTACATTTTCGGTATAATTTTGATTTGCTGATGGACAGCTCATTACAGAAAGAATGGATACCGAACTCCGGATCTTGCGAATTCTTCTCTAAAACAGCAACAAAAGTTTCGAGAAATTGCTCTTCCGTCACGGTAAGCCTTTTGATGCTATCTTGATAAGGGGAGTCCTTTAAAAAATCAGGGCCGTTCAATTCCCCCACGATCGAAGACAGGATAATCCGATTTCCGCCACCAACGGTACAGAGGTAATTCGACAACCGCACCGTTTTTCCGAAGAGGGATTCGCTTTCATCCACCGGAAGACCGGCATGAAGGCCTATGCGAAGATCGATTAGCTCAGCCGCTACGTGCAGGGCTTTCTGAACGGCGATTGCACATTCCACCGCTTGGGAGACCGATGCAAAGGAAACGACAAAAGCCTCCCCTTTGATTTCTACTTCGCTCCCCTCGTGTTGCACGATCTGATCCTTTACCATGTCATAATACAAAGCGAGCAAACGTTTTGCCTTATCGATTCCCAAATCGCGATGCAGCAAACCGGCATCCTTAACCTTGATTGCCATGATGACCCGAAAAGCCGGGTCGTTGAAAACTTTCAAGGTAGGGTCACTGGGATTGAAATACGGTTCGGGATCGTCTATTCTCCCTAGGAAAGCCTCCACGACCTTACTGTTTACGGGAATAATCTCATGGGGTACGATGCCGTGGGCTTGATCATGCATTTCGCGAACTGCCTGTTCATTGGGTGCATCTATAAGGCAAAAGACCCTACCCTTGTCCTCATCGATCCAATAGGTCATATTTCTACAGCAGAAACGGTCCTGGATTTTAAGATCTAACTTGTGTGCTTCGGCGGCATGCTTGGCCTCGACCCCCGGAACGATATGTGAATCCATGTAGATTGGCATGGCCTGAAATTTTCAAATAAGACTTTTGATTCAACGGAAGGGGGAATAGTATAAATATACGCATTCTATTGTAGGAAAATCGAATTTTTGATTCAAATAATCGCACAAATAGTTCGTTTTCAATCTTTTGTAGGGCATCTTAATACGACCAAAATGGGTTACTATGAGGATTTGGAAGAACAGTAGAGGGGGGGTACGTGCAAATATTATGAGTCTACACGAAACGCATCCTCCCTTTTTAAAATTTCATATTCCTCTTCCGAAAATACCCGGGAACGGATAATAAACCGAATACCCATAGGTATTTCCAAAGAAAAACTTGAGCCACGGCCTTCCGTTACATCTACTGTAAGATGGGTATGCTTCCAATATTCATACTGATCGCGTGACATGTAAAATTCACAATCCGCTATTTCGCCGAGTAGTATATCGCTGTCACCGGTCTTGAATTCACCTTTCTCGAAACACATGGGCGTGGAGCCGTCGCAACAGCCCCCGCTTTGGTGGAACATCAGCGGACCAAAACGGTTCTTAAGTTTGTCAATTACCTCTAAAGCCCCCGGTGTCGCGGATACTCTTTCTATTTTTATGTTCATTGCGTTCTATTTTTTGAACTTTAACTTAATCTAAAGAGAAGGCCGAAGCCTTCTCCTTGTAAAAATTATTCACTGGGTAATTCCAGTTCTAAAAAAAGCCGAGCTTATCTTT